>JAGBVH010000005.1 GCA_017630405.1 Alphaproteobacteria bacterium | reverse complement strand
TTTGTATACTATACAGGCGAGAACATACGTTCGAATTTCCCCTATGTGACAAACGTCACAACAACAGTACAAAAAACAGGACAGAAGCCCCGGCAGCGTTCCGGCTCAACTGTCCGTTTATTTGTACTGTATTATATTGTATGTGTTGTATCTATATTGCTACATTTAATTGAATAGTTAGGACACTTTAATATATAATCTAAATAGTTACCGTCAATGCCGAGCTTGTACACATTGTCACGCATACACACGCCGAACAATTCTGTCCGCGTCTCTTTGTTTCCGAAATCGTCAACAATCTCAACAGGGATTTGAGTGTCATTGTATGTGATTAGTTTTTTGCCCGCTGCATCATAGTCAAATAAAAATCCTTTTTGAAAATTTTCAAGGCGCTGTAAACCTTTTGCACCTGTCTTTGAATTAACACCGCTGACAGTAATATGCAAGCCTTTATCATCTTCATAGGCATATTTTTTTGCTCCCATTGTGATAAATCTTTTATAGTTGCCGTCATTATCAAATACGCCGAGCTGGTGTGTATTGCCGTCAATATCAGCAGGTGCTAACAGCGCAACATCAATATCGTTATCTCTGCACGCTTTACGCAGCTTTTTAATTATCTTTTTGTTGTATGCGTCAATAACATCTGAATGATTACCGATAAATTTAAGGCTATCAGTATCAGCATAAATCAAATCACTGTCAATTTTAAGTATGTTATCCCATAAATTTCGGCGTGCATACGCGGTAACAAATACACCGTAAGCTGGGGTTAAAAATGTTGCATAACTCTTTGCAATCTCTTGCAACTTTGCGTTAACCTCAATATCAGTGAGTTGTATAACCTCGCTCCACTCATTATTTTTAAACTCAAAATTATCTTTGATAAGATTAGTCACACTCATACCATATAGCGCATTAACCTTTTGTTTTGATAACTGGTATTCAAGGTTTTTACCTGCAACTCCTTTTAACTTGGTCTTAGCTCCGTACAGCTCCAATATTTTTAATAAAAACCGCCTGTCTAAATATCCGAGCTTTGCGCGCATAGCCTTGTTGATTTTGTAATCACTGAATTTGTAGCATTTGCGCATAATCTGCAAGTCAACATTTGTTATGTAGCACCGCATACAATCAGCTGACACAATGCGCCCGTTGTCTGTAAACACGTTATATAAATCATAACACTTAGACAACGAAATATAATGATTATACGTTTTAGCGTTTACATTATAAAAAGTAATATCAAGCAGATATGCATAATCATCTTCAAGCAGCTGGTCAAAACGCTGGACGCAGGATTTTACAAAATTGGTCTGCGGATATTTTTCGCAGAGCATTACTGTTGGATAACTGCTCGTAAAATCCCATGACTGCACATTTTTTATTATCCTGTTTGCGTGTATATAATTCGCATGAACATATCCGCCGAAAAAACAACGCATTAAAAAATAAAATGTTTTGTGGTCTTGAGGATAAATGCCTTTAATATGCTTGTGATAGTCGTTATCTTTTGCGTAAATCGCTTGACACTCTTTGCGTATAATTCCCGTTTGTGTTAACGGTATTTTCGCAACATTGCCGTAAATGGATTTAAATTTTAAAATGCAGTGATACAACACAAGGTTATCATATTCACAGTATTTAAGCTCCGCATCCGTCAACGGCGTTGAGCTGTTGCGTATAATGTTATAATCTAACGCGCCCGTCTGTTTCGCAACTGGTAAATCAAAAACATCTGTCAGCTTTTCCAGCTTACAGTTTGTCAAGGCTAAACTATCACGAAATTCCGCGTTATATGTTGCCGTATACGCTGTTAACGGTTGGCGCGGAGAGCGTGCAAAAACATCAAAATCAGTTATATAATTTCGTATAAACTGAAAATCGAATGATAAATTATGAACAAAGACAATAAACCGCATTTTAACAGCGTTTTTTATCATTGCCATAAATTCCAGCAGCTCCGCGCCTGTCCTGCCGTAGTATACTGTATCATTGACAGATAGTGTCCATATATACATATATCCGACTGATACCGCCGTTTTGTAATATTCAGGCGGCTTTGTTTTATCGAATTTTTCCGCCCTGTCAGCAAATACAAATAATGATGTTGTTTCTGTGTCCAGAGTATAGATGTTATCATCACACAACACTGATTGCATTTTACCGTTTATCTTTTTCCTTATTTTAACTGGTATTGCTGCAATCGTGTTAAACTGTTTATAATAAAACATCATCATCACCTGCTAATCTCTGAAATGTTTAAAAATATCCTCGAATTGTTCTATAGCATAGTTGTCTTTGTGTTCGCTGTTAACGTAGTCTGTTATTTTTTGCTCCAACAAATCTAAATCATACAGTATGGTGTTATCCTCTTGAATAGCATTTAATAACACCTCCATTGTATAAGAGCCAAATGCACCGCGCTCAAAAAGTTTTTGTACACTGTCACTGTTGAGCATATCGAAAAATTCATCAGTTAACAGTTTTGTGTCGATACCATAACGGCGTGACAAGCTCTCTCTGATAGCGTCAGCTGTGCCTGTCTCTGTGTATGTGCCGAATGGGTGCTCTTTTATTGGAGCTGTTGAACCGCCTACATATTTATCAACGTGTTTTAATTCCTCGTACACCTTTAGCAGTTGTTTACGCTGCTGTTTGCTTATTTTGCCTGTCTTAGGTGTATAAAAATACTGTCTGGGCTTGCTGCCTTTGCTTGACCTGTTGACTGCCTCGAGTAGTTTTTTCGCTGTTACACTGTTTTGCAGTCCCTGCTCTTTCAGCGTCTGTATATACTTGTTCGCCTTTGCTATTTTGTCTAAAATAGCTTTATTTGTTATAGCCATTGTTAACCCCCCTATAATATTTATCTCTTATTTTTGCGTACATATAATACGCCCGAGTTTTACAAGAATTTGAAATTAAACCTATTTGATTTAGCATGCAAATCTGCATATAACAAGCGTATATATGTTTGAATACACAATATTCGATATTAGATTTATTACCATAAAAACTACAATTCCAGCGGTATAAATCTAACATCTGTGCAGCCCTGTGTCTGTAATCAACTAATGTTTTCATCACTTCACCGCCTTGTCAATTGGTATTGCCTTAACGTGAACATTGCCGTCAGCATTTTTATATGTATGTTTTACAAGTCCTTTTTTATAGAGCATCAGCGCTGCTCTGTCCATATCATTATAAAACTTTTCTTTGGTTTTAAACCACTTGCAGCCGTAGCAAGTTGTTTTACCTGTGATTAGATTACAAACACCGCTGTAACTGTCTTTAAAATAACATTTAGCCATTGTTTAAAACCTCCCTAAAATGTAATGTATCTTTTAGTAATTCTAACATACCTACCTCTGTATCATCATTATATGTAAAAACGCAAATATCTGTATATGGTACACTTAATAAACAATGACGACAACAACAAATATTTTTGCATATTGCATTATATTTGATTTGTTCCAATTCCTCAAATTTTTCTAACAGTGTTATCATCTGTTTTATTTTATCTGTATTTTGTCTAAAAGCACTCATTGTCATGACCTCCTGTTATAATTATGGGCGCTGTCTCCAGCGCCCTATTGTTAACTATGATACCTTGTTGTGTTGTTGTGTGTTGTGTGTTAGTTATACAATCTGCATTGTATAGAATGTCTTTCCGCCTTTGCTCTCGTTAGCCTTAACGATAATATCAACGGTTGCTGTATCATCGTCAAAGAAGCTGCACAAATCCTCGATACCCTCGATAAGTGTAGCGCTGGTAACACCGAACACTCCGATACCATCGGCTACAATGTAGCCTATTGGTTTACCCTCATCTTCTGACGTTGCGCAGCCTGTAACAGTGAGTGTCTCACCGATATAGTCTTTGATGTTGAGTGATGCGTTTTTCGCGTTAAAAAGGTCTTTCTTAGTCATGTTGTAGTTTGCCATTGTAAATTCCTCCTGTGTTGTGTTGTGGTATCATAGTTATTGACTATTAGTAATATAAATGCGGTATTGTGATTTCTTTGCGGTTTTCAAAATACCTGTTGTTAGCGCTGATATTTTCTGTTGCAAAAACAACATCGGCAAACTCTCGTGCCATTGTGCGCGCCGTGTTAGTTGCGCACACATTAATAAACTTGATATAATCGGCGTATGTATCCAGCGGTATAAAATACGCTGGCTCATCGGGATTGACGATAATAACGCCTGTTGTGGCTTTGTTACGTTTGTTGACTTTGGTTATATGCTCTATTACTTTGTACATTGTTAGTCCTCCTTAAACATTTCAACTCTGATATCTGTGTAATAATTGCTGTATCGCGTCATATCATTAACAAGCGCGTTTAAATCTGCTGGGTGCTCTGCCAATGGTAAATGACAAACCATTGTAAATATAAGAACCTCAACATTTTTATTGTTTTTCCCGTAAACGTGTACTAATCTAACCATTGTGATAGCTCCTATATCTGATAGTCAACATTCTGTGTCTTTAAGAGACAAAAATCGTTCTCTTCTTCGTCCCACTCGTATGAATGCTTGCAGATACCAAGGTATCTATTTGCTATGTTCTCTTTGACTATCTTCTCAACAAATCTGTCTGCTGCTTCCTCAGTTGCGAAATCTTGTGTGCTACGCTTATTCTTCTTGTTCCAGTAAGCTATTGTGTAACACTTTCCTGACTTTGTTTTCTTGATAATTGTCATATTGATACCTCCTGTTGTTTCGTGTTGTGATGTGGCTTATTCGGATTGATTTCTCTTTCCGTAATTTTATTATACTACAACCTTATACATTTGTACAGTTACAAATACCTACACAATTATTACAGTTTGGTTACAAACAAAAATAACGCATACTATTATTAGTATGCGTTATTGCGTAGGTATTTCAAGCACTGTATAAAGTCAGTGCCTGTTAAGTTATCGGAAAAACAAACGCCGTCTGGTCTGAATAAGTAATCAAACATTATTTTTTCTTCGGGACATAGCGACCTAAAACCACAAGTCACATAGATATCATCAATGCAAGCAACATCTGTTATTAGCCTTGTGTTTTTTTGTATTGGTGTTGTTTTCGGCGTTACATACCACACAGGGAGTCCCGTATCATTTGCAAGTAAAAACGTAGCCAAAAACGTAAAGTTTTTCGCTTTGATTGCAACAGTGTACAGTTTTTCATAGTCTCTGTCAATGTTGCCTTGCAAATGTGGGTATGTGTCAACCTCCCACGTTCCTGTAACAATTGCAGCTGCGTGTGTACCAAAAAACATTTTGTTTTTATACCCGATATTAGCGCAAAACTCAACTGCAATATCTATTGTACCATCGTTTGTTTTCTGTTTGTATATCTCGATAGTACCTTGTTTTTGTTTGGGTATGTTGGTTAATTGCCATTCGTTGAAATATGGACATACTCGCGAAATACTGTTACCAATCAGGTATATAACAATCTCCCTATGCCTTGCAATAGTAGATATAAAATATTGCAGCTTTTTAGGCTCATTTGGGAGATATCCAGTTCTGCTGACAAATTCCTCAAATACTATAGTGCTAACATCGGGGAACGCTCCAGATGCATAGTGCTGTTCTGATGTCAGCGCCATATAATAACCAATATGGCGCATTTTTTCAGCTTTTTGTTTTTTTTCATTCCACTTTGTCAAATATATGCGCCCCTGAAAAGCAACAATACCATCACATTCCCCGCCCGTTATTTCAATTATTTTTTCTTTCGGTGGGTCTTGAAAATATGCGTTGATGTTATTCTGTTTCGTTTCCAGCTCAAAACGGCGGAGCAGAATAAACTTGTGTTCGGTATCATTCCACGCATTTGTTATTATCTCTGTTTTTACAGCGTAGCTTTTGCCGTTTGCCTTTTCGCCTATCAACAGTCGGTACGGCGCGCCCGTTTTCTTAATTGGCTCTAAGCTGTAATATTTTTGTTTTTTCATTCTATCACACACCCAGCAAAATTAAAATCAAACATTGTTATATAGCTGCAAATATCACTTGACATATTATCCAAAAAATTGGACTGAAACAGTTTAAGCTCTGTTAACATCAGCTCCGCAGGCTGCTTTTTGTTTCCGCTGATTTCGCGCTGTATATCCTCATCTGTGACAACGCTCTTAGTACCTGCTTTGTTTGCTTCCTGCGTGAGATTGTCCGTTCGCGTGTTGCTTGCTGTGCCTGCGTTGGTTTGTGTGCCTGTGTTGGCTCTGCTATCAATACCGCCGTGTGTGGTTTGCTCACTGTTTTTAAACTGTGCGCTGTTGTAGCTATTGACAGCATTGGTTATTGTTTCGCCGTGGGTGACCTGCTCTGTCAAGTTGTCTGTGCGTGTTTCGCTGTTGCTGCCCGAATTGGTTTGTGTTCCTGTGTTGGTTTTTGTTTCGCTGTCACTGTGTGTATCAGTGACAGAACCATTACGCATAACTAATTCTGTGTGCTTATAATCATCAAAAATACTATAATTAGTTTTTAAAAATTCCCACCAATGCGTATATTTTTCGCGGTACATACACAAAACAGACAGTACTATATTTTGTATTTCAGCAACAGTCACAGGGAGCAGCGTTGAAAAACCATATTTTATTTTAACAACTTTTTCGAGAGTATCAAGCCCGCCGATAAGGCCGAGCTCCTCTTCACTAGCGAAAAAATTAAAATGGTACTGCTCCATTTGCTGTTGTGTCAATAGGTGATATCCGCTTGCAAAAAATTCATTAAGTGTCATTTGTTGCGCCCTCCTCTGTTGTTTCGTTACCTTTTATATAGTATGCGCTGTTGTGTCTGACTTTGATATTTGTGCCATACAGCTTGTTAACCATCTTAACGCCCTCTTGTCTGCAATACAACATATCATCTGTATTAATGGTTAACAGCTGGTCATTTGCTGACACTTCATCTGTTATTAAACGTTCGTTTTTTTCAAACGCAGATTTAACGCCTATTTCCTGCAAAAAGTCAGACATTGTTTTTGTACGCGATGTCAGTAGCTTGTCAGCATTAACGCCGATATTTGTATTATCACTCCAATCCAGTGTCTTAACCATATCAATAAATGTATTGGTATTGATTGTTGCGGGTGCTCCAGCGTAGATTTTTGTCAACGCTTCTTTCAGCGCGACCGCTGCATTTGCAGATTTCGCCATACCCATTTTTTGCGAACGTGAGTTAATAACCATGTTTGCAATGGAGCTATCAAAATCTGCAAGCAGGCGCGCGTATCTGTCAATCAGTGGTGTTAAACCATGTGGGGTATACTGGTCTATCATACTATTATATATAATAGCGCAGTTTTTGCCTATAACAAGGTCACCGCTGCCGAGCACAACTTGCGTGTATGTTGCTTTTGTTGGCAAAAAATATATATCCTCCCCGTATATGCTTGACGGAGATGTAACAAGTCCATATTTGTGATGTTTAAAAACAATCGCATAACCATCTGTTATAATGCGCTTTTCTAACTGCTCCTGCTTCAGATTTTCGGGGCAGTTTTCAAATTTAAACATACCTAAACATTTTTCCGTTAAAACACGCCTATAATAATTGTAGCCAGCTACAACATCACAAACGTTATAACAGTCGTTAATGTCGCTGGGTTTTATTTTTCTGTTTTCGCTCATACTATAACACCGCCTTTTAATAATGTGTAGATTTTATTTTTTTCGCTGTCTGTTGCTCCTGCGAAATTAGCGTTATCAATAACACATTCAAACGCCTTTACATATGTCGGTGCACCTGATGCGCATGCGCCTATTGTTGCATAGTCATTTGACGGAGCTCCGCACACATTAAAATAATTATTGTTTCGCCCATCTTCCATAACAGGACGATTAATAACAAGATATGGGCGCTGTGATGTTAGTTGTCCTTTCGCACCGCTAAAACCACCTTTTAATGCAAATGTGTGTTTATCATTCATCGACAACATACTGTTAGCCGTTGACATAATACCGCCTGCAACTGCAACAGGGTTACCCGTCATTAAACCGCCTGCGACTGTTGTAAGTCCACTAATTGCCGACGCTACATAATCATATGTACCTGCGCCTGTTCGTGCTGTCAGCGGTATGCGTGTTGCACAATTTCCGTTAAAGGTATAGCTAACGCCTTGATATGCGAATTTGTCTGTGCGGTTTGTGGTTATTATTGCTACAAAGTCACCTGTTAAGCAATCAACTTTGTATTGCAGATTGATTGTAGCATTTATGCACATTTCGGGCGCAAGCTCCTCCCACCCGATATATGGTAGATAGATTGCAATTTTTGTTGATGTATAATCAGCAAATGCACCGAAATATTCAGTTAGTGTAATGTTACCAAAATCGACTATTTTAAAACGGTTTGCCAATATTGCAGCCTGTGTAATTGTGAGCACCTCACCGCCCATACAGATATAACCCGCTGTTGTTGTGTCGGGCTGTATAGGGATTGTAAAACAGTCAACAATACCACTTGTTAGGCCGTTTGGGAAAATATCATTAAACCGTGTAACATTGCTACTTGACCATATTTCAGACGCAAAAGACGCAAGCTCTGCGACTGTTGGCACATACACAGATACAAAGCCCTGCCCCCATAAACCAGCGGGCAGCGGGTCAACCTCTATTGTATCGCTGCTATTGTCCCAGCTGCCGTGTCCGCCTTTGTCTGTTTCGGGCTGCGGGGGTCTGTTGTATGGGTCATTAACATACTGATTTTCGCCGTATGGTATCAGCCATGCATAGTACTTAATACCATTGTCTGCAATAGTATAGTCTGCTGCTGTCAATTCCTGCGCGCCTGTTTCGCATATTAAAACGGGCGCGTATTCCGTAGGTGTACTTACTGTTGCCAATGTAGTATATGCATAATAAATTGTCTTATTATTGTATGTATAGTTTCGCATTGTGGGTCTGTTTGTAATGCTCCACGCCATCGGTATTGTATTGTATTCAGTTCCTCTGTATATTTCAGCAGCAAATGTTGCTTTACTTGCCATCACAATTGTTTGGTCAACGTACAGCGCATTATTTTCAATTCTTGTTTTTGCGTACGAATAATAATACACTGGTTCTGTATTGTTAACAGCTTTAACACCTCGAGCTGTCTTTGTAACGTATGTGTCACCGCTGCTCTGTGAAGGTCCTGTCGAAATGTATGAAATCATAACAGGGTCTGTCCCGTCTGTAACCTCACCATAACCCATTGATAATGGTACTTCATAGCGGTTAGCACCCTCTATAAATGCAAATGGATACTGTGTAAACCACGCTTGCAATTTTTACACCTCCTACGAATTAGACGGCGCGCCGCCTGCTGTAATCAATACACAATAGCCATCACGATTTAACACGTTATTCGGGAATAGTTTCGCCTGTGTTCGCTCGTATGCATATTTGCGTATTTTTTCATCTGCTAAATACAAATTATTATAATTATCGTTTGCTGTTCTATCGAGCAGCACCTTAGTATTTAACACGCCTGTTTTAAACGACATTAGCACATCACAATCGCCTGTTATCTTGCAAATAGAGCCGTTAACTATTTCGGTTTTGACAAAATAATAACGGCTAAAATCTGCAATATACATATAGTTAACGCTGTGCAGCGCTGCTGGATTGTCAGTCAATATAACAGGGTGTGTTATATCGGTACTATCCAGCAGGTCACAACTTAATGATGATACTAATGTCAGTGTTTTATTTATCATTCGTGGGTCTGACGATGTGTTATAAAAACTAACATTAATAGCCATGGTACACCGCCTTTATGCAGCTGCGCGAACAACGTGGATTGTAACAGGGAGCACAGCGCCCGTTGACAGTGTAAACTCAATGATATGGTCACCAAGTGACAAATCATCAAGGAATGTTGTCAGAATGGTGTACGCGTTGGTTGATACTGTGTAATCAGTTGTTGCTGTCATTGTAACGCCGTCACATTTCAGGCTGCTAACAGTTTCACTGTTCTTAGGCTTGTATGTGATAACAACAGCTTCCTCATCACCCTTTACAACTGTTGCGACATACTTATCAAGAGCGCTTTCTGTTGCAACTGCGATTGGTGCAACTGTAAATACAATTGACTGGTTACGCATGTTGTTGTAATAACCCATATCACATTTTGCAAAGTAATTGGTATACTCACCTCTGCCGTTGTGGTGTGCGTTTGTGCGCTCATCAGTTTTCATGATGCCTACTGCTTCATCGTCAGCAATAACAGCAATAACGCCGTGCTGGTATACGCCGAAGCCCGAAGCAGTTCTGATGTTTACATCTGTGTTATCGGCGAAATTGTTTTCGCCGTTTCCTGCGCTCTGCCAATACGCAACCTCGCTGTATTTAGGGAGTGCAACAAGGTCTTTATAGTATACGTCAGACTGTAGATACATTTTGCAAGCGCTTGCAAACTTGCTGTTGATAAGTACACGCATATTATCGCGAGGCGTAAACTTTTCAGCTCTAACAACATTATAAAGTGTTGTGATTTTCTGCATAGTTTTCACAGTGTCTGCAATAACATACGTTGCATATCTGTTAAACTCGGGGTCAAATCTGCAATTAGCTGGTGTTAGCGACTTGCTGAAAAGTGTGTTATAATCAGCGAGCAGATTTATAACGGTTACACAATCGCCTGCGTCTGTTCTAACAACATTTTCGCCTATCAGATTGCAATATGCAGTTCGCCCTGCGTTTTCGATGTCACGCGCCTTGCTGTTTGCAAGCGCCGTAAATACAGCATTTACAACAATCTGCATATCTTCAAACGACTTAAATGCAGTTTTCCACTGCACATCGGGAATTGTTACATCATATTCCCACGCATTAAAACCAGTAAACAGCATCTGGTGTACTGCTGGCTTGCGTACAATATCCTGTGAAATATCGTCTCCGTTTTCAAGGTTGTATGCAGGGTTTTCTACGCTGTCGAAAAGGTCAACATCAACTGCGCGCAGGATAGCCCCGTACTCGCTTGCGTGTGTCATAAGCTCAATTTCAGTTGGCTTGTATGCGCGAACCATATCAATGGTTTTTGAGATTACGTCAAAAAATGTTCGCGTGAAAACCTCGTAATTTGTTTCGCTGCTGATAACAGCATCGCCCATTGATACAAAGCTGTCAAGGTCTGTAACCTCTGCGCCGAAAATTCCGCCCGCCTGCTTGTTGATGTAGTTAAGCAGCGGAGCTACATTATTTACTGTTGCCATATTTTAATTACCTCCATTTTCTGTATTTGTGTTTTCCTCTGGTGCTGGTGTTGGCGTGGTATTAGTTTTAATATCCTCCAACAGTGTGATAACAGTGTTAAGCTGTGTTTCGATATTATTCAGCGTTGCCATCGTCGTTTCCCTCCGTTCCGTCATCGGTTTTCTTTGCCTTTGTTTTCTTTGGTGTTTCCGTTGGCTCTGACAGTTTGTTAAAAATACCCTCCATTGTTGCACTGATATTATCCAGCTTGTCAATTGCCTGTTTCAGCTCATCAGTCTGTTTTGTTTTGGTATCATCAGTCTTTTTCGCCAAAACGCTGTTGATTAGTTCAATAGACCTCATATCCCTTCACCCCTTCCATACTAACGTTAACACTTGTGCGTGGTGATACTTTATATACTTTGTTTCCATGCGTAAATGTATCACCAATATCAGCAATTATACTTGCTGTTTTCGCCTTGTAGCCGTTTTTTCCGCGCTGTTTGATTATCGTCGGAAAATCTGTATAACAATAATCTAAATCAACATTCGTTGATATACCATTAACGCGCCCTGTGCTGGTATATTGCCATATATCATAACTACCAGTATAATTTAATCTGTCATTATACTCAGCGATTGCCATTGTGTAGCGCGAACGGCTGCGCTCATTCAAATAGTTATCGGCAGCGCTGCGGAATGTATACCAGCCTGTATAATAACCAGCTGTTTCAAGGATTTCAAAAAACGCTTGACCTATTTCGTTGGTTCTACCTGTGTTAAATATTCGTGTTTCCTCGCAGTCAAAGTATATAGGATATTCAAAACACTTTCCGTTTAGTGTTGCAATGCAGCTCCTCGCTTCTTGTTTTGCCATTTCAACTGTTGTTGCATAGCTGTACCAATAAGCGCCAACAGGGATATTATATTTTTTGCACTCTGCGTAATTGTATTCAAATGTTTCATCTTTTTGTGCTGGGTATGATATTGTATCGCCGTAGCCTGCTCGCAGTATTGCAAATTGTACGCCCGCTGATTTTACTTTTTGCCAGTCGATTTTCCCTTGCCATTTGGACACATCAATGCCGTGCGAAAAAATGTTTTTAGCCATTGTTATCCCCTCCTTTTTTCTTTGCCTCGCGCTCTGCGCGTGCCTTGTCGATTTGATGCGTAAAATAAAATGTAACTACCATTGTAACACATGATTTAAATGTGTCTAACATTTCATCGGGATACAGATATGTAAACACACATAAACCGATTGATAGTATGATAGTCATTATTGATTTAACACATATTAGATTTGACAATTTTTATCACCTGCCTATGTTACCATTCTATATAATAGTATATTTTTTGTCAATGTGCAAATGTACAAAAATATGTACTGTTATTTGTGCCATTTGTCAATTGTCCATAATTTTGTACAGTACAAATAAACGGACAGTTGAGCCGGAACGCTGCCGGGGCTTCTGTCCTGTTTTTTGTACTGTTGTTGTGACGTTTGTCACATAGGGGAAATTCGAACGTATGTTCTCGCCTGTATAGTATACAAA
>JAGBVH010000004.1 GCA_017630405.1 Alphaproteobacteria bacterium | reverse complement strand
GGCTGCCTCCACGGTAAGCAGTGCCGTCAGCTGTTCGTAACCATCGATCCTTTCACCCACAAAGTTATAGGTGGAAAAATAGCGGATTTCAAGAATTGCATCCGGCACGGCATCCGGAATATGGACAAATCCGGATGGTGGTGTTGCAGGCGTATAAATCGAACATGCTGAAAGAAGCAAGCACAATGCTGCCGACATAAGAAAGTGATTTTTTTTTCATATTAAGTTTCCGCCGCTTTGTTGTGATTTCCATTATCCGGCAAAATCACAGGATTTGTAAAAAATATATTGCCCGAAGGCATGTACTATAAATCCTTTAACATAGCACGGAAACTCTGGAATTACAATACAGGAAAGTTCATAACATCCATACTGCTCCAAAAGTATTTTTGGTTCAATCACGGAAATATATAAAAACGCATAAAGAAATAATTGCCAATATCCCCGTGACAGAACAAACTGTGTCAAACAGCACTGTGTCCGGAAATCCCAGTCGGGATATTTTCGGCAGGGCTGAAAAGCAGGGATACAGGAGAAATCCTGCCGCTTTTTTTGCGTTTTGGCTGGAAACAATACAATTTTTTTTGATTTTTCGTTTGACTTTCAGATTTTATCGGTTATATTATGGTTAGTGAATAATAACTAACTTGACTTTGAGGTGTCTTTATGGAATTCAGCAAACGGCAAACAGAAATCATCAAGGCAGCAGTACAGATTGTTTCGATCAACGGCATACAGGCATTGACCACTAAATCTCTGGCGGAATATATCGGCATTTCAGAACCGGCTCTTTACCGTCACTTCAAAAATAAATCAGAAATCATCCGTGCGATGCTTATGCAATTCGATGTGGATTTGGAGTCGCTGCGCCGAAAACACTCCGGTTGGGAATTGGTAAAAGCATTTTTCACCTACCGCATCGAACAAGTCATGAATGAGCGGTATTGGGCAAATATTATTTTTTCAGAAGAACTCTTTATTCATACAAGCGAATATTCTGAACTGCTTAAAGAGATGATGCACAGACATCGGAACATAATCATGGAAAATATTGTCATTGCATCAAAGAATGGAGTCATCAGAAGTGACATCGCTCCGGAAATTGTTTTTCGTATACTTGCCGGTTCCCTGCGCTTGTTGATAAAACAGTACGGAATGAGTGGCAATGCATTTGATTTATGTTCCGAAAGCACTATTTTGTTTAATACATGGGATACTCTTTTTAAGGTAAAATAACCGTAAATGTTCAACCAGGAGGTATGAAATGGAAGAAAAAATGTTCTGTTTTCAATGTCAGGAAGCCTGCAGAAACACCGGATGTACGTTTGCCGGAATGTGTGGTAAAAAAGCAGAAACTGCACATTTGATGGATGAAATCATCCGTCAGCTTAAACTCATTGCTCTTTCACGGAAACCCGATAAAAAATTGGGACGCTTTGTTATCCAATCGCTTTTTATGACTATCACCAATGCAAATTTTGACAATGACGCATTGAAAAAACAGCTGGACAGAGCAATCATTTTGACTGGCGATGCAGATATCGCTTTCCCTTCCGGAGTTATGGCTTGCGAAAATGAAGATATCCGCTCTTTGCGGGAGTTGCTCACTTATGGGCTGAAAGGTATCGCAGCGTACGCTGAACACGCGGCTGTGTTGGGAAAAGAAGAGGAAAGCATTTATGAATTCTTTTTCAAAGCACTCAAGGCAACGGTAACGGAAGAAAATGCCGACAACTTAACTGCCCTGGTTCTGGAAGCCGGAGCAGTCGCTGTCAAAACCATGGCTCTTCTTGACAGTGCCAATACGGAAAACTTTGGAAATCCGGAAATCACCACCGTAAAAACCGGAGTTGGCAATCGTCCCGGTATTCTGATTTCCGGCCACGATTTATTGGATATGAAAGAACTTCTGGAACAGAGTAAGGATGCCGGAATCGACATCTACACTCACAGTGAAATGCTCCCGGCACACTACTACCCGGAATTGAAAAAATATCCGCACTTGTATGGTAATTACGGAAATGCTTGGCATTTGCAGAATAAGGAGTTCGCATCGTTCAATGGTCCGATTTTGATGACCACCAACTGCATCACACCGGTACAGGATTCTTATAAAGACCGGATTTTTACAACCGGCATGGCAGGTTATCCGGGAGTGCCGCATATTGCAGGAGGCAAAGATGGCAAACCCAAAGATTTTTCGGCTGTCATCGAACTGGCAAAAACGTGTCCGCCTCCGGAAAAATTGGAAGACGGCACGCTTACCGGTGGATTTGCCCACGCTCAAGTCTTTGCTCTTGCCGATAAAGTGGTGGAAGCAGTCAAGTCCGGCGCAATCAGACGTTTTGTGGTAATGGCCGGTTGTGACGGCAGACATAAAGAACGCTCATATTATACGGAAGTCGCTGAAAATCTGCCGAAAGATACGGTCATACTCACTGCCGGATGCGCCAAGTATCGGTACAACAAACTTGTGACCGGTGATATCGGCGGTATTCCCCGGGTGCTGGATGCAGGACAGTGCAATGATTGTTATTCGCTGGCAGTGATTGCCTTGAAGCTTAAAGAAGTTTTCGGAGTAAAGGATATCAACGATCTTCCGATCTCCTTCGATATAGCGTGGTATGAACAAAAAGCAGTAGCGGTATTGCTTGCCTTGCTGCATCTGGGATTCAAAAATCTCCGGCTTGGTCCGACACTTCCGGCATTTTTGTCTCCGGGTGTTGCGGCAGTATTGGTAAAAACTTTTGACATAAAAGGAATAACCGATCCGCAAGCAGATATAAATGCAATGATGTCTGGAAAATAAATTTCCGGATAGACAGGCGGCTGGAGTTATCCTGCCGCCTTTTATAAGAGAATTTTGAGAGAATCTATGCAAAACACACGCCTTTTCAGAGAATTTGGCGTTCTCTATTTGTTCTCTGTTGGGGAGAGTTTACGCTATAAGTACCTGTCATTCATTGGGTAAAAGTGCGATACAAAAAAATCCAGCCATAAAGGACTGGATTATAG
>JAGBVH010000030.1 GCA_017630405.1 Alphaproteobacteria bacterium | reverse complement strand
GGCTTGTCCTACGGTGGTGAACTTTGCCTTTTGTGGGGTTTCCTTCTCGGTGTAAGGATGGTTCTTCAGGTCGCGTTGCCCAGTGGCGGTGCAACCGCGTTGGCGTTTGCCCCAACTGCGGGTGACTGCTGTGAATTTTTCTTTTTTGCCAAAGATTTTGCCTGAGGCGTTATCCACAGGCGCAAGGTAAGTGATTGATCCAGCCATATCGTCGGAATTGGCTTGTCGCAAAGAAATCGCTTGGCGATTTAAGGCGACCGCCATTCCTCCTCTTAACTCGTGCTCACAAAGCACCCCCAAAATCAGAGATTTTTCGGGGGCCCCGCTTGAAGCCCTCGTTAGTTAGCGGCTTTCGCCGCCATAGGACGGTTTCCCGCCTGTCAGGGACTTCATGGGTTTTAGAGCGAGGAGGTCCTCCATTCCGTGGAGGGGGTTAATGGTTAATAATTTTGATTGTTTGATGAGTGAGAAGACAATGCAAAGGATATGTTTTGTTTATACAACAATACGCTGCGCTTCGCTTGCTACAAAAATATTCAAAAATAACAGGTCATTGATTAAGACTATATAAACAATGCAAGGGTTATTATTTACAACAACACAAACAACATAAATCAACAACATTCCGCTGGGGAACAACACACCCCAGCGGCAAGGGGTAGTGTTTTAAGACAATTTATGTCAATTTATCGTCAATTATTGTCAATCCATGGATATATTTGGTGCTGATGCCAAACTTCGTTTAGGCATCGCCAGATAAATGGCTAATCCATAAGCCGTTCAAATAGGATTTGACGGCTCCTGTCTTATCCATTTCTCTTGCTCTCATCCTTCGTCTGAGAGCCGCACCAAATAGATTTCAATGTTCGTCCCGAACTATTTTAGATGTTCTTCGAACCTTTCAATGGATTTATCTCCCTTTGGTCGAATTTACTATGTTCTCCGAACTGACTATCGGTTTTGACTCGCGATACATGTATCGCTCCTGCATCTGCCTTCGGCATCTGCGTCAAAACACTGCCTCTGGCAGTAATGTACAAGGGATTGTTCCATGAATGATAATTCTGTGAGAGTCACTCCGTGAAAAATGATTCTGTTGAAAAACTATTTTGGTGAAGCCTATCATAGATAGGCGAGATAAAGTGGATGTTCGTGCGAATCGATGCTTGCATCAGTGAGCAACCAAACAGTCACTTTATCAGATGATGTCGCATACGACAGCATCACCAAAATATACCCTTGCATTGACGAAAATTGTCTTAAAAATATATCACTTTATTTTGGGATTGATATACTACTTGACACTATGTGTTTCTTCTTGAGCGCCCCAGGAAGTTGATTGGGGCGCAAGTTGTTGACAAAGAAATGTTGTTATTGTTGTTGATTAACATAATTCTTGTCGTTTGTGTTTGCAGTGTCAATATGTATATAGTTCCCTTATTTTTAATTATTTTTGTAGGGCTCAAAAGCCCGTATTTTTGTATCGAAACATCATCCGTTATTACGCACCAGGTTTTTGATAGATCTGCGCGATGATGTACCCGCGGAGGGTGATGTACTTCTTTTGTGCTTTGAATTTCGCCTCGTAGGTGGCGCGTTGCTCTGGATCAGCGAGGATCGTGGTTGCTTGCGCTTGGGCTGCTTTTAAGGCGTTACGCACTGCCTGTTGCGCCTCGGAGTTACCGCCATCATAAGGGTTTTTCACGCGCACACCAATGGTGGCATTGTCTTTCTTGCGGTTGCGGAAATGAATCTCATCCGAACCAGAGAACTTCTTCTGAACAGAGTCGAAGGGAGTGGAATTCTTGATAATAGCCATACTGTTTTAGTTTAAAGTAGAAAGATTAAAGTTTAAAGGCTGGGATTATTGTGCACGGATAATCACAGCGATACATTTGCGTAGTGGTTACCGAAATCGAGTACAAAGGTACTACATTTTCAGGGGCTCTTGCGGGGAAATGCCACACAAGTCCGCACAACGCTGCACTAAGCCAGACTAAACCAGATAAATAGCTGTGTTTTTTTGGGAAGACAACATCAACAACTTGCGCGCAAATCAACATCCTTGCGCGCTCAAGCGAGTATCACGAATCATCTGCTGCATGGAATCACATATCAATGCAGTATTTCTCGCAGAGGTACTTCACTACCACGGGGGGCAGGTACTTTGTTTTCGGTTGTACATTGTTGGCACGCAGGAACTCTCGGTCGGTCTTCAACCATCGACGGAAGGTGTCCACACTCACGCCCGCTGCACGGGCTAATTCGGATTTGGTATATGATTTCATAGTTACGATTCAAAAGTAACGGATGCATAAATTTGCGCATAAATAAAATCACGAAGACGGCGATAGGATTTCTGCCACGGGTTATGCACCTGTTGTGATTCGTATGCCTGCCAAAGCAGAAAATAATGCTGTTTTTGCTCTGGGTTGCGGAGAATGGTTTGTACCATTTGATTGCATTTGCGTACGCGTTGGTAATGACGGGATTGATTGGGGGTAGGCGCATGCATCCATGGACGCATGCGTATGCCTAATTGTTTGCCATAGCGGACGGTAAAATAAACATTATCTAACTTGTGTAACTTGCCCCGAATGGAGGCAATGGGAGGAAGGGGTTTTATAAGTGCCATAGATGTCTTTTTTAGGGTATGATGAGGGTATGATGGATATTGCAGATTTATTGTATATTGGATGGTTTGAGTGGGAAAATTTCTGCCATTTTTTGAAAAAGAAACTTACGCAAGGTCATTTTTTGCGCACCCATCGTATTGCGTTGTAATTGCTCGTAAGCAGCACGCTGCGTAGGATCGGACATGATGGCATTGACCAATTTGCAGATTGTGCCAAATTGCTGCTGATGATGGATTTCTTGTTTTGAGGGTTGACGAATTGTTCGTTGAGGTGCTTTCGCCATGTAGGTTTTGCCAGATGCCGATTTGCGAAAAACGACATCTCCGAGTTTACCACTGATGGAGGC
>JAGBVH010000029.1 GCA_017630405.1 Alphaproteobacteria bacterium | reverse complement strand
GCTGTTTTCAATGCGGAAGCAGACTTTTTAACTTGCTTGCACATTCCTGTCTATTTCACTACCTATTTGATTTTTTGTTGGCATTGTTGTGTTGAAAAAAACAAGAGGCACAACATGACAACGATAAACAAGCAACACGGATTCTATGGTGCGCTGGCGGCACGCTATGCCAGCCCAGACCACCAAAACGCAATTTGGGACATTACGGTTAAACGCCTGGGGCAAATACACCCTGAAAAGTCCGCCGATGAAATCCTGGAATTTCTGAACGGGCGCGCCGGGCGACACCTGGCCGATGAAATATTCGACGGCACCGCCCCCCTGAGTTATGGGGTGGCGATGCTGCGCGTGGCAATGCTGAACAAACTAAAAATGGCCAAGTGGTGGGCGTATCACACCGGCACAACATCACGCCCCATCACGGTGGACAAACGCATGCTGTACCGGTCCGCAATCAAGAACGAAATGCGCCACCGCCGCATCCGCAAATTGGTGGAGGATGCGCTGGCCTGTGCCCGGGACGACGTATGGCAGACCCCAGAAATGTGGTTAAAATCAGACCTGACGGGGCTGGACGAACTGGATTTGATGTGGGGGCAGATTCAGCAAGAACTAAAAACCAAAGGCGCCGCACATGGAAACGATTGAAGCGCTGGAACAGAAACTGTACGCCGTCCGACAGGGCGTGCCGGGTGCAAGATACCAGACAGGCCTGGTCATCGACATGAACGGGCCGGCGGGCAATATCTTCTATCTTATGGGTATGTGCAATCGTCTGGTGCGTGAACTTGAACTGTCAGCACAATTAAAATGCGAATACGAAACAGAAATCAATTCTGCGAGCGACTATCAATCCCGCCTGACCATCATGCAAAAATGGTTTGGGATTGTGTTTGTGGAGTAATAACAAAAACCATATTGATTTATGGGGATTTTTTCATTAAGATAATAAATATATACAAGGGCACATCTTATGAAAACACAACAGGTTATTGATCCGTTCGAGATATGGGGAAAGTTTTTTTCCGGGGCAATAAATTTTTCTGGGAAAGCAAGTCGCAGTGATTATTTGTGGTCTAGATTATTGGTGTTGGCCATATTGTTGCTTTGTTATACATGTGTTATTAAATTTGGGTACTTTGGTACGATAGTTTTGATTGTAGTAAGTTTGGCTTTGTTACTGCCCAGTGTGTCGTTATTCATGCGACGTTGTAATGATATTGGGGTTCCTCAAGCATGGAATATTTTTCTATACGTGTTATGGTTTTCTATGCCATTGTTAATCGATGTTGTTTTTTGTTTATACCCAAGTTATAAAAATAGAAAGAAAATTAAGGTCAAAAGCACAAAAAAAGTAATGAAAACGAACCATAGTCAAGGTCGCAAAATTTCTTTAAAAGCTATTATTACATTATGTGTCTGTTATGAAATTTTAATCATATTGATTCTTGCTGATTACAATGGGGTATGTGATGCCATTTTTTCGTATGATTTTTGTACGTATGAAGGATTCCAATACCTGGTAATGTGCTTGTTCGTTCCTGCTATAGTAGGTGTTGTTTATATGTGGCGACAAGAACTTACTGATTTTGTTAAAAAGCGGCGAATACGTTCGAACTAGGATATGTTTAAGAGACTATTAAATCAATAAAACATACACACCAATGGTTCGGCATTGTGTTTGTGGAATAATCCCAAAAACCATATTGATTTATGGGGATTTATTCATTAGACTCTATATAAATACGGAATGGAGTCACACATGAAAAAAATTATATTTTTACCAGTTGTTTTAGGATTGACCGCTTGTCAAACGCCGGTGGCACAACAGTATGTCGCCAACATGTATGCCAAGGGCACATTAAAAGGCTATGAAAATACGGGCGTTGCCAATGAGGCAAATACCAATTGCCCTGGTTGTCATGTAAAGAATTATGACCGTGTGAAATTAACCGTTAATGAAATTATGTCAAAGGCAGGAATAGAATATTTTGTAGATGGATGTCGTGTATCGGTTGTTGATTCCCTGGGGCTGATAAATGTGTCGGCAGAAAGATATATCCCAGCGACCGATAATTCAACCTGCATCACTGTTTTTGAAAAAGAAAAATCCTATCTGAAATCTATGGGTTTTGCGGAATAAGGATTATGTATGATATATGTGAGGAAATTTTTTAAATGGTTGTTTTTTACTGGAATTGCGGGAATCGTAATAGGAATTTTGGGCAATAGTTTCTATTATAACAGCTTTCAAGCTCCAGAATTATCTTATATAATTGGAACATTCTCTGTGTTTCCGGGTATAAAATCTAACGAAGCAAGTGTAAAATTGCTTGTTAATGATGCTCCTGTTGAAAAGTTATATATGACCACATTAAAAATAGAAAACTCTGGTGGTATAGCTTTGGAACGCAATGATTTTGCGGCAGAGCGTGATCCTTTACGTATAACGGGGCAAAATATTAAGTCTGTGTTTATTGACGAGACGAATTCCAGATATAGCTCAGAAACACAAGTTAAGGAAAGAGATTCAGAATTTTTATTAAATTTTAAGTGGTTAAATCCAGGAGATTATATAACAGTTAATGTCTTGCACGACAAACCATGTTCGAATATAAGACTGCAAGGTAGGTTTGCTAATATGGGTAAAGCAAAAGGGATGTCTTTTGAGCAATATGTCAGAAAAAAAGCCATGTTTCATACTATACCTTTGACTTTATTTGTCATGTTAACTTCCGCTGTTTTGTGTTTTATATTATTTATATTATCTAATAAATTAACATATGGGGTATTTTGGATTTCATTTGATAAATATATAGCGTATATATATGTAAAATCCTGTGAAATATACAAAAAGTCGGACAGAAAAGGCAGAAAACAAATTATCGGCGAGATTGTAAATACGAAAGATAGGAAGACATTAAACAAGTTGATTGATAAATATTGTAATAAGAGAAAAAGATAAAGCATAGTATCGCCCCATGTGGGCGGTGTTTTTATTCCTTGCCTGTTTATATGCGGGTGATATAATTCCACTATGGAAGCGTTTATTATGGTCTTTTTAATCTTTGCTGGATTGTTCTTTCTGCTTCGGCAAGAGAACAAGCGAAAGATTGAGTATAACAATCATAAAAACGAACAGATTGAATCTGTAACTGCGCTGGACCGTGGTACATGGTCTGAACGCGACTTGGTTTATGAATTATTGGAACACGGTATCGCACCAGGGGCAATCTTTCATGATTTGTATGTAAAAAAGGCAAATGGGCGACATGCACAGATTGACCTGGTGGTTGCGACCAAAGTCGGTTTGATTGTGTTTGAAGTTAAAGATTACAGTGGCTGGATTTTTGGGCGCGGCAACCAAGACAAATGGACCCAGGTTTTGGCGTATGGTCGTGATAAGTATCGTTTCTATAACCCGATTAAACAGAATGCGGGGCATATTGCAGAACTGCAAAAACAATCCAAACAGATGTCTGAAATCCCAATGTTTTCAGTTGTGGTATTTTATGGTGGCTGCACATTACGTGATGTCAGCATTATTCCGCATAATACCTATGTAACAACATGGCGTCGTGCGCTGGATGTAGTAGATACGATTTTGGAAGAAAATGAACCT
>JAGBVH010000028.1 GCA_017630405.1 Alphaproteobacteria bacterium | reverse complement strand
TGTTCGCTGGATTTATTCTGGTGATTATTGAGCGGGAGTCACCCTCTGTTCCATCCCGAACCAGACAGGGAAACCCCGTATCGCCGATGGTACTTTGGCTTAAGCCACGGAAGAGTAGGTCGTCGCCAGAATAAATCCAGTATCGATATAGAAACCGAATTCAACCGCCCATTCCGGGCGGTTTTTTATGTTGAAATGTGTAAATATTCCTGTATTATAAATCTGAAAAATGAAAGGAACCTGTGATGCCGATGACACCAATGGGGATTTACTATAAATCTTTGGGTACGATTAGATCATATCAGCATGAAAATGGCATTGTATATGTGACACATAATGACGAGTTCTATGCGGTAACCGTTATTAAGCAGACCACGCCATACAGCGAAGAATATAAAACGCGTGGTCGTTTGGATAAAATTAGTGCCAGCGAATTTTTTGATGTGGCATGCAGTTATGTCCGTGGCGAAATCGAATGGGCCGAACCCGTCCGCAAATTCAGTTGTAAATTTAATCCAAATCGTTCCCGCGGTTGCACCAATGCGAATTGTCCCCGCGCGTTGGGTGGCGCAACATATCGCGAAATATTTGGATTAACCTGCCCATTTCGTCAGACTCGCAGCCGCTAGCAACTCACCGCCCATTGGGCGGTTTGTTTTTGTGAAAATATATGATAAAATAACAATATGAAGAAGTTTGACAAGAAATCACCACGCCAAATGGGCAGTTTGCCACCGCAACTGTTTCGCTATGTTGGCAATATGGATATAGGTACGGCAACGGCCCAATTTAATGAATGTATTACCCGTCTGGCTGATGAATTTATGACAAAATTTGATGCCGGTATCCCCAAAGACAAAATAGAACTTAGCGCATCGGAAATTTTTGGCCAGCCTGTAAAACTTAAATATCTGGATTCGGGTTCGGTTGGTTCGGTTTACAAAATACAAATAGGGGATGAAATCTTTGCGTTAAAAATCAATCGTTCGCCTGCCTTTGCCTTTGGCGAGTTACGGGTTATGCCAAACCAAAAGCGTGTTCGAAATCTGGTGAACAAGATGTATATTGGCGCACCGTTTTATCATAACAAACGTCGACATTCGTGGGTCTTGTCCGATTTTGTGGCAACTGATTATGAAAACAGTTTTCGTGATGCGATGGAAAAAATGTATTATGCCTATTTGACCAAGGGCGTTCATATGACAGATTCGCATCCAGGGAATATAAAAAATGCCCGCATAATAGATCCGGCGTCATTATCCAAACGCGCTGGTAAAATTGATGACATTAAAACTCTTAATCGTTTTGAATTAGATATGGTTAAAAAATTGGTTTATTATATCAAGACCGATAATGTTCCGGATTTTGAGAAAACAGTACTTCGTCTGTCGGCAACAAATCCTGCTGTGATAAAGTACATGTTTTTTGCGATGAAGTATGGCCGCAGTCCGATATTTGGTGCGGGGAAAACGGACAGTTTTGCAGTAAAACTTCGCAAGTTTGGCGCGATAATAGATTCCGCATATCGAACCAGCAATGCGGATGGTCGTGTTGTAATATCGGCGAAAAATAAAATGAAATAAAAAACGCCCCAAACGGGGCATTTTTTTATTTTAATCTGGTCATTTTTTCTGATACAACAGCCCGCAATTGTTCCGACTTGCGACGCTTTAAAATCATATGGCACAAAATACGGTCTTTTAAGCCACGAACCGTTGTTTCATGGGTAGACGAACCATAGTCGATAGAGATGTCTGACCATGTTTCTGTTGGGGTCAGTCTGTCTTTTGCTGTTTTTAAACATTCTTTAAATGTTTTTTTGCGCTTCTTAGGTTCTTCTTCATGAAACTGAATGCTAACATCACAATCCCTAGGCTTGTAATAGGATGATATAGAAACAGTTGCGCCCATATATTTGAATACAACCTGATTGTCAAAGTTGCCGTCTGGCAAGAAACCTTTTGGTGTGCCGTATTTTACGGCCAATTTTGAAAATTGAAAGGCACTTTTATCCAGTTGTGCTTCCTGAGCTTTTTGGTTGTTATCCAACAATGTATCGATTATTTTGTATTCAATAATTGTCTTGAAACTCATTTTTTTGTATCCTTTAGTTGATATCTTTTCTAATATATGATAGTACAAAAAAACAAAATGTCAATATGTTTCTGTAAAAATTATATTAAAAATTTATGTGATAATTCCCCGATTATAAAAGTTATTATTGTGACGCTGGTGCACAGTATCAGCATTTCAATTGCGTGGCTCAGAAATTTCTTTTTACTGTTTCTATGAATTGCCCAGTTTGAAATAAATATTGTTAATATGGCAATTGCAAAAGTCGCCCCTAATGCAATTGTCAAATTATTTGTAATCACAAATGGGGCAATCAAAATCCCGCTGATCCCCAGATATGCGCCGCCGGTCACCAGTCCTGCGCGCAGGGCATCTTCATCGTCGTGTGTCTTTTCGGCCAGATAACTGGATGCAGCCATAGACAGTCCCGCTGACAATGCGGTAATAACACTGGTTAATATTATCAGTTCTCGGTCCGCCAATGCGAATGCCAGTCCCACAATCACACCGATTTGAGAGACCAGTGCGTCGTGCATCCCCAGTACAAATGCCGCGGTTGATTTTAACGGTTTAATCATATGCGTATCATATCACTTTGTGCCACCGCCCGCATCGGGAACGATTTCCGCATAAAAAATATCGTGTGGGGTTTTTGCTTGCGCTGGTCTGTCCAAATGTCCTATGCTGTGGGGCGAAAGGAAAGGAATATGGAACAGAAATTCATAGATAAAATAATGGCGTTTCGCCCGCAAAATCCGCGTATGATTGCGCTGGCGGCGGCGGATGATGCAGATGCGTTGTTGGCGGTTGATATGGCGGCGCGCCTTGGGTTTGCGCGTGCTATTTTGTGTGGTGATGCCGAAAAAATTATGGCGGCGGCCGCATCTGTGGGGGTTGATATTTCTGGTTTTGAGATTATTCAGTGCGATGATGATTTGTCGGCGGCGCGCACAGCGGTTGAATTGGTGCGTGTGGGTCAGGCTGATATTTTAATGAAAGGACTGATTCATACGGCGGATATTTTGCGTGCCGTTTTGAATCGTGAAACAGGCATCCGCGGGGATGGTATTTTATCGCATGTTGCGGTACTATATTCGCCAAGTCTGGAACGCACATTGTTTTTGACCGATATTGCCATGGTTATGTATCCGGATTTGGAAACCAAGGTAAAGTTGATAACCAATGCGGTGAACTTTGCGCATCATATGGGTGTGGAAACGCCGCGTGTTGCGCCACTTTGTGCGGTTGAAACATTAAATCCTGCGATGCAGGCAACGGTTGATGCTGTGGCATTACATGAAATGAATGTTCGTGGGGAAATAAAGGACTGTTTTGTATCGGGACCAATCGCATTTGATGGTGCGGTATCCGAAGCGGCGGCCATGAAAAAGAGTATGACTGGTCCGGTCGCAGGTAATGCGGATATATTACTGTTCCCTAATATCGAGGCCGGTAATATCACAATCAAGGCCATGGTTCAGTTTGGGGACTGGATATTTGGTGGTGTCGTTGTGGGTGCGCGTGCCCCGATTGTTTTGAATTCCCGTTCGGATTCCAAGTTGTCCAAACTATATTCGATTTGCTGTGCTTGCATGATGTAAAGTCTTGACAATATTTTTGTTTGGTCTATGATTAGTTCGATACAATAAGAGGATTAATTATGGCCGACAAATTTATTGCGCCCGATGAAATCAAGACTAAATACTGTCCGCGTCAGTATTTTTATATGAACCCAGAGTTCAAGGATTCAGAATTTTTTATTAAATATTGTGCATCGGTTCCATGTCGTGGTGATACGGGATGTAATCGAGCGGCCTGTTGGGAAATACTGGATTCGCATGGTCCATATGTTCAGGACGATTATGTGCGCATTGCGCAACGCGCGACATGTCCGCTGGATTTTTTTGGTCGTCTGTCTGAATATGCGCACTTTTGTAATGCTGCGCCTCATGAAATGTTTGCAGTGTTTCAGGCGGATATTGGTGGTACAAACTTTGTAAAGCAACAGTGCAAAAACAGCATCGCATGTATAATGCGCACAAGTGAAAGCGCCACCAGACTTAATGAAAAATGTTGGTCTGTGTTATCGGCTGAATTAAAAGAAAAACAAAAATAAAAAATCGGCATTTTGCCGATTTTTTTCTTGCAATTATGCACTTCATGCCCCACAATCTTGGGGCATTTTAATTCAAAGGAGAAACCATGAGTGAAAAATGGGTATATACTTTCGGTAATGGTCAGGCCGAAGGTCAGGCAGATATGAAAAATCTGCTGGGTGGCAAAGGTGCAAACTTGGCCGAAATGAACTTGGTTGGGCTGCCGGTTCCTGCTGGTTTTACAGTCACAACTGATGTTTGTGTTTACTACTATGCTAACAATCAAACTTATCCATCTGATTTAATGGATCAGGTACGCGGGGGTATTGCGCATGTTGAAGCAATTATGGGCAAAAAATTCGCAGATTTGGAAAATCCATTATTAGTATCTGTGCGTTCTGGCGCGCGCGTATCTATGCCGGGTATGATGGACACAGTTTTGAACTTGGGTTTGAATGACGATACAGTAAAAGCATTGGCAAAAATTTCTGGCAACGAACGTTTTGCGTATGACTCATATCGTCGTTTCATCATGATGTTCAGCGAAGTTGTTATGGGTGCGGACATTGACTTGTTCGAACACACTTTGGAACGCATGAAGGAAGAAAAAGGTTATAAACTGGACACAGAATTAACAGCAGAAGATTTGAAAGAACTGGTTGAAAAGTTCAAAGAAATCGGCGTTAAAATCGGTAAAGTTTTCCCACAGGATCCATGGAAACAGTTGGAAATGGGTATTGGTGCTGTGTTCGGCTCTTGGATGAGCAAAAAGGCCATCACATATCGTAAGTTGAACAACATTCCAGCAGACTGGGGTACCGCTGTTAACGTCCAGGCGATGGTATTCGGTAATTCAGGCGAAGATTCAGCAACTGGTGTATGCTTCAGCCGCGACCCAGCAACTGGTGAAAATAAATACTATGGTGAATATCTGATTAACGCCCAGGGTGAAGACGTTGTGGCGGGTATCCGTACACCACAGCCTATGAGCAAGGATGACTCTGGTCGCTTGTCTTTGGAAGAAGCGATGCCAGAAGTTTACAAAGAATTGTGCGATGTTCGTGAAAAACTGGAAAAGCATTACAAAGATATGCAGGATATGGAATTCACAATCGAACATGGCAAATTGTGGATGTTGCAGTGCCGTAACGGTAAGCGTACAGCCGCTGCTGCTGTTCGTATGGCCGTAGAAATGGTTTCCGAAGGCCTGTTGACCAAAGAAGAAGCAATCCTGCGCGTTGGTGCGGACCAGTTGGATCACTTGTTACACCCAATGTTGGACCCAAAAGCGGACAAAAAGGTTATCGCAACAGGTTTGCCAGCATCCCCAGGTGCGGCCGTAGGTCAGGCTGTATTTAACGCAGAAGATGCGGAAAAATGGGCGTCCGAAGGCAAAAAGGTTATGTTGATTCGTATCGAAACATCCCCAGAAGATATCGCTGGTATGAACGCGGCCCAGGGTGTTATCACTGCTCGTGGCGGTATGACATCACACGCGGCGGTGGTTGCTCGTGGTATGGGTACACCATGCGTATCTGGTTCACCTGATATTAAAATTGATTATGAATCAAAAACATTGAAAACAACATCTGGTGTTGTTATCAACGAAGGTGACTGGGTATCTATTGACGGTGCCAAAGGTCAGATTATCGAAGGCAAAATCCCAACAGTATCTGTTGAATTGACTGGTAACTTCGGCACATTGATGGAATGGGTTGACCAAATCAAAACATTGACAGTTAAAGCAAACGCAGAAACACCAAAAGATGCGAAACAAGCGCGTGACTTTGGTGCCGAAGGTATTGGATTGGCTCGTACAGAACATATGTTCTTTGATCCAAGCCGTATTCAGGATATGCGCGAAATGATTTTGGCCGAAGACGAAGAGGGTCGTCGTGCAGCCTTGGCAAAACTGTTGCCATACCAAAAGGCTGACTTTGTAGAACTGTTCAAGATTATGGACGGTCTGCCTGTGACAATTCGTTTGATTGACCCACCACTTCACGAATTCTTGCCTCATACAGAAGCAGAAATCGAAGAATTGGCTGCACATATCGGCAAATCTGTTGAATTCATCAAACAGCGCGCAGAACAACTGCATGAACAGAACCCAATGTTGGGTCATCGTGGTTGCCGCTTGGCGATTACATACCCAGAAATCTGCGAAATGCAGACTCGCGCGATTCTGTCGGCTGCTTTGGAAGTCAAAAAGGCGGGCGTACGCGTATTCCCAGAAATCGAAGTTCCATTGGTTGGTTCCAAGAAGGAAGTTGATATTGTTAAAGCAGTTATCGACGCAACAGCCCAGTCATTGTTCGCGGAAACAGGCGAATCTGTTGAATACACAGTTGGCTCTATGATTGAATTGCCACGCGCAGCAGTTTTGGCAAATGAAATTGCAGAATCGTGTGAATTCTTCGAATTTGGAACAAATGACTTGACCCAGACAACATTGGGTATGTCACGTGACGACACAGCCAAGATTTTGGATGAATATCGTGCACGTGGTGTATATGTTGCTGACCCATTTGCGTCCGTTGACCAGTTGGGTGTCGGTCTGTTGATTAAAGACGCTGTCCAGAAAGCACGCGCGACCAAGGGTGATAAAATCCACTTGGGCGTATGTGGTGAACATGGTGGCGATCCAGAATCAATCTCGTTCTTCCACCAGTGTGGATTTAACTCGGTATCTTGTTCCCCATTCCGCGTGCCAATTGCACGTTTGGCGGCGGCACAGGCTGCGGTTAAGTTCCCACGCAAGAACTAAAAACAAAAAATCCCCCATCTGGGGGATTTTTATTATGTGTTTTGTGTATTTTGTAGAATTTTTTCTACAAAACGCTTGACTTTTAGTATAAAAAATATAGAATTTGCATAAACTTTTCGTCAAAAGACGTAAAAATAACAATAAAAACACAAGAACTAAGGAAAGAACATGAGCGATTTTGCAATCTTTCAAACCGGCGGCAAACAATATCGCGTAACAAATGGCGATGTTATCAAGGTTGAAAAACTGAATGCCGAAGGTAAAGTTGAATTCGACCAGGTTTTGATGGTCGGCGACAAAGTTGGTACTCCTTTCATCGAAGGTGCCAAGGTTGTTGCAGAAGTTGTTGAACAGAAACGCGCTGACAAAATTTTGGTGTTCAAGAAAAAACGTCGCCAAAACTATCGCCGCACTGCCGGTCATCGTCAGTATGTGACTGTTTTGAAAATCACAGATATTAAAGCCTAAGGAGCAAAAATATGGCACATAAGAAAGCTGGTTCCGCAACCACCAATGGACGCGACTCAGAAGGCCGCAGATTAGGCGTTAAAAAATCTGGTGGCAGCCGCGTTATCCCAGGCAATATCATCATTCGTCAGCGTGGTACATCTGTACACCCAGGCTTGAATGTTGGTATGGGTAAAGACCATACAATCTTTGCTAAGATTGCTGGTATTGTAAAATTCAAAAAGGGCAACGGTGACCGCAGAACGGTTTCTGTTATCCCAGAAGAAGCCAAATAATTAAAGCCCGCCAATCGGCGGGTTTTTGTTATGCTTCTTGTGTTTGATGCATTTGTATGGTACAATATTCCTATTGAAATAAAGGAGATTTTTATGGCGATGATATATTGTCGTGATTGTGGTGCAAAACATTCAGATCGTGCACGCGCTTGCCCAAAATGTGGTCGTGCAGTTGCGTCATGCGAAGATAAAACAGCTTTGGTGTATATTTTGTTGGCGTTTTTTGTTGGGTGCTGGGGCGTACACAAGTTTTATGCTGGTCGTACAGGCGAAGGTATTGCGATGCTTTTAATGGGAACAATTGGCTGGTTGTTGATACTGCCGGGCGTTGCGGTTTGTATCTGGGCATTTGTTGATTTTATTATGGGGATAATCAATATGAATCATCCAGGTAAGATATTCAAAAAATAAAAGAAACCGCCGTTTGGCGGTTCTTTTATAATTCTACTTTACCATTTGTTGCAATCAGGTCGGCCATCATTTCGATTTTACCGCCCGCTTCGCGTACCAACAAGTCGCCTGCTGCAATTTCTGCGAAATCCAATGGTTCGGATACAAAAGCGTCCAATTTACCAGCTGCAACCCAAGCCAAATCCAATGCTGGACAGCCAGTACGGCGCGCATCGCCAATCATAGGGCGATTATCTGATGTGTTATATCCAACTGTCAATTCGGCTGGTTCTTTGATATTGGAAACCTTGATGCGTGCCGAATGATATGCTGAAAAGATATATGCGCCGCGTTCTTGTTCAGCGTAATACAATCTTTCATCGATTGGAGAATAAACCAATGCGATTTTTGTTTCATCATTTGAGCGCAGTGCCAAAGAAATCGCAAAATGAGGGTTGCCACGAACGAAATTTGCCGCGCCAGACAACGCCAACACGAATTCATCGCGACCATCGCCTTCACGTGTGACATTTGGTGTTAATAAACCCGCCGCAGGACGAACCAACAGCAGGTCGGATAAAATACTTTCTTCGATTCGGGCGGCCGCCTTTTGAACAAAATCACGTGCCCCGCGCAAAGACTGTTGCAGGTTTTCTACTTCGCCAAAATCGCGGCGAAGACCAGACGCAGTGCGCTGCAGCGCCATAAACATTTTGTTTAATTCGGTTGAACCTTTTATCAACAGTTCCATGTCGCTGCCCCCATCAGACGAAAGTTAAATTTAAAATTTGAATCCAGCAAATTTTGCCTTGAAATCCGCGGCGCGCTGGCCTTTTTCGCCGGCGTTTGAACGCTGACCTGTCCATGCGGAATGGTTCAAGTTATCTGTGGACAAAACCAAGTCTTTCTTAACGGAAGAGTACATTTTTACAGTCTTGCCATCAGTTCTTGTGACGTTGATTTCATGATATTCAGGATGAATGCCTTGTTTCATTGTTTTTACCTTTGTTTAGAATTTTAGCCCGCAAATTATACAAGGATTTTTACAGAAAGCAAGCAATAATAATATTTTAATATCGACCAATGCACCCAAGATAGGAATTTCCTGTCGATTCCAGTATATTTATAAACTGTGTCTGGTTTTTTCCAGAAAACAGGGCAAGAATCGTGCCTGCATCGGTTGCCAGCATATCGGCAACGGTCGCGATGCCTGAATTCATCTTTTTAAAGAATCCGCTGGTCGGATAGATTTCTGCTGCTAACAACTGATGCTGGCCAGTTTTTTTAGCGTTTTTCTGTAGTTCAATAACCATCAGTTGGCATTCTGGGGAAATGATAACCTTGTTTGTGACGACCGCATCGCCGCCCAACAATTCACCCCACCAACCGGTTGATTCGCAAAATACAGGATAGTAAACCGCTGCATCAGGGTTCTGTGCCAGAATGGTTGCGATATCTGTGTCAGCCCCATAAACAGTGGGCATAACGCCAGTATTATTGCTTATAACCTTGCGTGCCAACTGGTATGCTTCGTCACCAGTTGTTTTGCGTGGCCAGTAAAGAATCGGAAATTGTCTCATTGCTATGAATTATATCAGATTCGGACTTTACAAAAAAGGGGGTGGGGGCAAATAAAGGACTTGATTTTTTAATTTTTTTAATTTTTGCCTTTGTTGAATATTTTTTTACCGTTGTTCCACATTGTATTTAGGTTCTTTTTGGTCGAATTATAGAAATCATCCGATATATTAACCTTAAAGAAAGTCTTGATTAACTGCGGTATCGAAGTCATAAACATAGCCATGAAAATACCCATTAAAACCAGTGTAATCAAGCTGTCGTTGCGCAACACTAACGCATCCATCAGGTGGCTTGCGGTATCGCCCGAATCGGATGCCAATATTTCTGCCAGCGATTCGAAACTTGTGCTGCCGCCAAGGATTATATTAAGGAACTCGATAGAGAAAACAAGGAATATACACGTCATCGTAATGCCGACCACGCCTGTAATAACATCGTCAACAACTTCACGCAATGTTTTTGTCTTGTTTATAATCTTCCAGTCTTTGAACAGCCAGGATAGCAACATTATCGGTAGCATAACTAAATCCATAGTCAGCTTTATAAAAATTTCTAGGAAATAAATAGGTATGGGTAATAACGCCATAAAGTACAACACCAACACCAGCAGACCAGCAAAAAACATTGGAATATTCGGCAGAACTGGAATGTCGAACAAAATGGTGTGCATATAGTCAATATTAAATGCCATATTCATCATGGTCCACCCGACAGTCATTCCAACACCGGTCATTTGATGTATGGTTACCAGCTCGCATGCCAAACCGTGTCGCAGTCTTGGCGAAAAAGCGCCATGATTTATGCCAGCGGCAAGACTTGGGTCCATAAGGCTGGTTGCAATAAGGCAAGAATTAAAATCAGATTCATCGGTAACATGATGTACAACGGATTGACCGATGCTGAATACGGGTTCAAGTATAATATCGCTTATCATTCTAGGTAATGGCATAAGTAATAAAGCGGCAACAAATCCAAATTTAATAAAATGTGTTCCAAAGCGTTCGGTTACATTCCATGCGGATTCGATTTTGCCTTCGGTGTATCCTTTTATCATTGACCATGCGAACCATATTAGTGTGAGTGCTGCCATAAAAGGTATCATAATGCCACCAAGTGATTTATAGATGGCACTCAAAAGATTGGACATGATTTCCATTACATCAACAAACATTTGGCACGACCAGCAACCGCCAAAAAAACTTAAAGCATCGGCTGTATCAACAGGTGCAATGCTTCGATAAGTAGAATAGAGCCCAATACCTGCACCCCCGATAAGCAATCCCCAAACAAATGTTGGCAAAGCAACAGCCGCCGATGGCAGCATAGCAATTAATCCAATCCAAAGTTTCTTAAGGTGTTTCATCTCTCGCCGAATTATATCATAAATTATAACACATATTGTTATAAATTTGCTATACTTAAAAAGATAAAAATGATATTGTTATATGGGATGAGAGTTTTAAAGCATCTGTTTTCTGTGTTTTTTTTGTGCGCGATGATTGGTGCGCCACTGCCTGCATCGGCTGATTTGATTGATGGTTTTAATCTTGCTCCGTTTATTCCAAATTTGCTGGAAGTCTTGATGATGATGGCATCCGGTACATATGAATATTTTGTTGGGGCGGATGCTCGGGGACCGTTGTATGTGTTGATTTGGGCGGGTACAGCGATATCTGTGGGATTGTATTTAGTTAAGTTGTATTTGCCAAAAACATGGGGATCTATTTTTGGATTTACAGGTGGTGGCGAAATGCGTGGTGGTATCGATGGGATGACCATTGTTCAAAATGTGTTAAAGCCAGGGTTTCGTGCGATTCTTGCAATAGTTTTATTGTTACAGGTTCGACCAACATTGCTGACCAAGGTTCTTGTGAATCCATTTTTGGAAGTTGGTTCTGTGTACACAGAATATGTGCTTGATGGCATAAGGTTTCAGGGTGACAGTGCGTATAATGTGGATTGTCCGCAAGAGATTCTTGAACAGGGTTGGTTAAGCCAACGTTCTTGTGAGTTTCTGGTTAAACCGGTATCGCGAATTACTTCGGCAAACAATCGGCTTATTAAGCGTGGTTTCGAATATCTTGCGGATGGCTTGCGTACCTTGTTGACGCTGATTCCGCATGGTGGTGAAGGTTTTGTGAGTCTTGTAACTGGTATTATATTAATATTTACCTTTGCAAGTAGTAATGTATTTATGGCTATGCTAATTATTCAGGGTATATTTAATTTTGGTATGTCATTATTATTATATCCATTTCAGGTTCTGACATATGTGTTTAAGGCAAGCGACAAATGGTTTGATATATGGCCGGCGTTCAATGGTGTGATTAAGGCATTGCAGGAACTGGTTATAACCATGATTGCCAGCGCGTTCATATTAAGCATAAATATTGCGATAGTCGTGGCGTTGTTCCCGAATGGCGCATCTGTATATGTAGATGTGGCGGGTGGTTCGGCGACTGGTAATGTTCCGACTTTAAGTACAGGAATGGTGACCTTTGGACAGCATTCCATTACGATATTGTCATCGTTATTAACATTTTATTTGATGCTTAAAATATTCAATATGACACAGGAACAGCTGAAGCAATACACCAAGGGACAGGATGGTATGTATAATCAGGTTGTTGGTGATTCTAAGGCGCTGTATGGTAAATATACAAATACAAAAAAGAAAATAAAAGATTGGTTTGATAAATAATAATGAATTGGTTCGAGGGCTTTTTTGATTCCGCTGTGAACGAGCATGTCCAATGCTGGGGATGCGGTCTTTTTGACCGTCTGTTTAGCGTGGTGTCGCAAGCGGCGGCGGTTGCCTATGATAAACTGATTTTTTTCTGTACGCTTTTGTTTGGTGTGTTGCTGGCTTTTTACGTTCTTAATGCGGTCTGGACAAATATCAAAAAGGGCAGCGATGATTCCTGGTATACAAAATCCGTCCAAAAGATATTGATTAATTCAGTGGTGGCCTTGGGGCTGCTTAACATAGGTGTTGCGCTGCCGCGCTTTATCACAACGATAACTTTTGAACCAGTCGCAGAAGTTGCGTTGGCCTATACTGATGTTATGCTTAAGGTTACGCCTGAACAAACCCAGCAGCAGGTAACATATACTCCGATGACAATTGCGGACAATGGCTTTTATCGGCCTCAGTTGCGCGACACAATTATATTGATGATGAAAACGACAGTTTCTCAGTTTCAATCGTATATCAAATTGGGGGTCGCGATTATGGAAGAGGCCTTTGATTGGGAAAGTATGCTGACCGATGGCGAGGGTTTTTTGACAGGGATTAGTAATTTTATAAAACACATAATAGTATTTTTTATCGGCCTTGTGTTGGTTTGGCAATTTTTCAAATTGTTCTTCCGTTTTTGTTGTCGTTTTGTAGACATAATTATTGCGATGACAATGTTTGCGTTTTTCTTTCCGATATCGTTGGTGTTGACAGCGTTCAAGGATGTCGAGGGCGTGCCGTCATGGATTTCGGCGCTTGGAAAATCTTTGGGCATAGAGCAATTTAAAAGTCTGGTTAATTCTATTATTTCGTTGGTTGCTACATTGATTACATATACTGTGATAATAGTTTTGATTGCCAAGTTCTTTTCGGACGGGGGTGTTTCGGTTACAGAACTAATGGCAGCTATAACCAGCGGCGAAATTTTCATGATGGATATGTCGATGGATGGTATTTATGCGACAACTTTTGGTGGTGTAATGATTTTGTTGTATATTACAAATTGGATTTACCAGCAAATCGGTCAAATTACACAAATGATATTAAGTGCCTTTAATGTCAAAGATGAAAGCAAAATTGGCGAAAGTTTGGCAGATGATACAGAAAAAATTGCCATGGGCGCATTGGATAAAACCAAGAAAGCTGGCAAGGCTATTATTGATGTTATAAAAGGGGAAAGTTCGAAATGATGAAGCTAAAAATCTTTTCTATCATTTTTCGAATTATCGCAGGTGGCATATTACTTGGTTGTGGTATCTGGTTTTTGTCATCGTCAATTGGCGGTGCTTCGCTTTCATACACCAGTGTAGATAATTTTTTAACCGCAATTGGTGTTACAGATGGCAACATAGCCAGCGCTAATGGCTGCTTTATGTGCGGTTTTGTTCAAGAATTGTTTAGCGTGCTTAGTGAAGCAACCGAAACATTCTGGGAGAAGCTGCTGGATTATATGTGGATTCTGTTGGCGGTTGGGTTTGGTATTTTTCTTGTGATGTACACAATAGAATATTTGCTGGATGCGGCCAAGCAAACAGCAAAATTGGATGAGGCAGAAAAGAAACTCGAATTCAAAGGCTGGTTTGACAAGGTGTGGCGTCAGGGCTTGCGTGTGTTGATTGTTGGTGTGTTGCTGGGTGTTCTTGGTGGTGGCGGTCCGGTGGTGTTAAAAACAGTTTCCAGTTTGACCATTACGCCTGTTATGTATCTGGGCGCGGAATTATCTGTGGCGGCCAGTGGTTTGTCTGATCATGCGCACTGCCCAGATATGGATGTTACCGACACAGACGAGATATTAGCGCCTGTAATTCAGCCTTTTTCATGTGTGATTGGTAATGTTAATACCGTTATGTTGGCGGGGGCTGCTGGTGGATTTGCCATGATGAATTATGGTGGTGGATTATTTGCGTGGCTTGGTGGCTTGGCGCTGGTAATTATGTTTATGATTATTGGCTTTGACCTTTTCTTTCAGTTGTTATCAGTCGTGTTCAAATTGATATTTATAATTATATTTATGCCTATTTTATTGGCGGCCGCGGCGTTTGAAGGAACATGGAAAATGGCCAGCGGTTTGACCAGTGGTGCGATTAATATGCTTGTGTCATCGGCGGTCAAGATAATATCAATTGCGCTTAAAACCATAATTATTTACGAAACTGTTTTTTATGTGGCCAGTGCACAATTCCCAGGACTGCTGCCTCCGCTGACTAATTCTGGTCCCACAGATGCGAATTCTCAATATGTCATTTCTGCGATGGCGGACTGTGAACGGCGCGCTATGTCGGGCGGTGTAATCCAAGAGTCTGTATATCAATCCTGTTTCGAAGCAAAAAAGAGAACAAACCCATCGGCGTTTGAGTTTTTAAATGATGGAATAGATTTTATCCTGATGATGGTTGGTTTGTTTGTCCTGTATTGGACAGTTGTTCGACCCAAGGTTGATAAATTGCTTGGTGGTGACAGCAAAGAAAGTTTTGATTTTGGCGGTTGGGTCAAAGATCTGGGCAAAATCGCATGGAATGGCCCTATGAATGTGGTCAAGAAAGTAACAGAAGCATTTGGGAAAAAAATATAGGCGAATATGTTAAAACGTATAACTAAATTTTTATCAATCTTTTCGGTGGCATTGACTGTTTTTGCGGCATCGCCTTCTGCGATGGCGGCGGTAAATTTGCCAATGCAGAATATTGGCGATCATGGTTTGTGGACGACTCCTGAAAATCGTGAAAATTTTGTCGCCATGACCACAGAAGAATTGACGGCTTTCAGGGGGAATTTTAACACCAGTGCTGGCACTGTTCCGATTGAAAGTAAAATCAGCCTTTATTTTATGGAGGCCTTATCGCATGTTGCCAAAGTGCTGGACAGTTCCCTTGGGCGTTTTGTAATAGTGTTTATGCTTGTTATGTATGCCTTTTGGATAGGGTTGGAAGCATACACATTGATTATGGGAAAGTCCGAAGTAAAAAAACAATCCGAAGAATTTGTAAAAAAGGGGGCGCTGATTGCAATCTGGATTGTGATTTTAAATTTTGGTGCACGTGATGTGTTTTTATGGCTTGTGATGCCGATTATCAGCTTCAGCACGAATTTATCCAGTATGATATACAGTGCGATTACGGAAATTGCGGGCGCAGAAATGTACACAACGTGTGGCGCAATTCGTAGCTATGTCGCATCTAATGCGTCCAGCAATCTGATGATGGATGCGGGTGTTGTTGCGGATATATTGTGTATTCCAGCAACAATCAGCGGTTTCTGCTATTCTGCAATTGGTGTTGGATGGCAGTGGATGACCAATGGTATTGGTAACAGTGGTTTTGGATTTTTGGCGGGGTTGGCATTTGTTATCGGTTTTGTCTGTATCGCATGGAAATATGCGTTCGTATCATTGGGCGTGATTGCGGATTTATTCCTTAGTGTTATGATGTTGCCATTTACAGCTGTTGCGGAAACATTGGGCAAAACATCTCTCAAGGGGACATATGGTGATGTCTATAATGGTTTTTTAAAATTATTTAATGCTGAATCATTGCAGAAGCAACTTGGTCGTTTCATAAACGCAGCGGTTTTCTTTGTAACGTTTTCTATTGTAATTGCGTTTTGCAGCGCGTTGCTTTCTGGTGTGGTTGATTTTAACACCGCGTCCGAGGTTCCGAAACTTACAGACTCAGGATTTGTTGGTGCGGCTTTGACTGGTGCGTTGGTTTGGTATTTGGCATCCAAGGCTGAAGAGATATCCAAGAAAATTGGTGGCGAAATTGATGCCAGTATGGGTGAAAAAACGCGTGGCTATGTTCAAGAATTCACTTACAACACAGCACTTAAGGTTCGCAAGTTTTTCAAGAAAAAATAAACTCTTTTCGTGGGGGATTTTTTGTGATATAATTATCCCCATAAGGATATGAGAAAGTTTCTGACATGTTTTTGGGTTATGTGCTTGGTTGCGCCCGCTGCGTTTGCGTCAACGGGTGGTATTTCGCGTGCAATAACCACATCATCCGATGAAGTTTCGTCTGTTCGTAATCGTACAACAATTTTGCGTACTCCTTCACGCACAGTTGGAAGCACCGCTGCGGATAAAAATGGTGTGCGCACAACAGCGTCTGTTACCCGTTCGGTCAAGACCGCGGACGAAGCATCTGCTCGTGATAACTTAAGTTCTGCTGTAAACACAGTTGGTCGTAATTCACGTGTTTCCGCTGCCAGTATAAATAATAATCCGGCGTTGCGTCGTGCGGGTGTTGTGTTGCGTCCCTCTACGGCCGAGGTTGGCGGCCGCGCTACGATATCTGGCACTGGCAAGCAGACAGGTTCTAATGTCGATGAAGAAATTCGTTCGGTGCGTGCGCGTGCGGCGACTGAAACAAGTCGTGAATCCATTACGGATGCCAAAGAGCGTCTGGAACAAACTGCTGAATTAAACAAAACTTGTCAGCAGCAGTATAATGAATGTATGGACCAATTCTGTGCGGTTGTTGACGCAAACCAGAAAAGATGTTCTTGTTCTGCGAATATCACTCGTTATAAAAAAATCGAGGATGCTGTTAAAGAAGCTAATACACAATTAAATGATGTGGCACAGCGTATTCGCTATGTTGGGTTGTCTGCGGACGAAATTCGCGCCATTATGAACGAGACCGAAGCCGAAACCGAACTTAACGGTTCTCGCGATACTTCTGAAACTCGTAATATGTTGGAAGAAATCGAAGAAATGATACGCAACCCATCATCGGCGGCGTCATATTCGGCGGATACATATTCTGGCTTGGATTTTGATTTGGATTTTTCGTCCGAAGCGTCCGATATATTTAATCTGGATTTCTTGAACACTGATAACACCAGCAGTTTCTCAAACCTGCGTGGTTCAAGTTTGTATAATGCTGCGAAAAAGCGTTGTAACACAATTTTGAACAGTTGCAAGGATGCTGGTGCAACCCCGCAACAGATTACCGGTAATTATGATTTGGCCATTGACAAGGATTGTCTTGCCTATGAACAGGGCTTGGTCAAAATGAACGATGCGTTGAAATCAAATGTACGCAGTGCGGGGCTGATGCTACAAAAGGCGCGCCTTGCGGTGCTTGAAAACAAGAATCAGTATGATGCACGCGGTTGTGTTGCGGCATTGGAAACCTGTATGTCTGATGATATGGTGTGCGGTTCGGATTACTACAAATGTTTGGACCCGACCAAGAAATATATCGATGAAAACGGTCAGGTTATTCTGGGACAGGATATAACTCAGATAACCAAATTGATGTCCGACTATGATAATTCGACAATAAACAGTGAATTTTTAAGCGACTCCAGTTCTGCAGTGTGTTCATCTGGCGCAGAAGGTGAAGCGGCTGCAAACGGTTCGTGTAATGTAAAATATTTACTCCAGAAAATTGGTACTGGCGACAAGGTAACGGACGGCGGTCTGTGTCGCGCAGTGTTGGATAAATGTCAGCGTTACACATACAAAGACGACAAATACCAGAAATACAACGATATTGTCACCACATATGTCCAGCGTGCAATGGTAAATGTCAAGGCTGCCCAGCATAAGATTATTGCGGATTATGCTTCCGACTGTATCAGCGATATTGCATCATGTTACAACCAGCAATATGCCCAGATTAACTCTTGGACTTCGGCCGCCAGTGTAAGTAATATCAGCAGCGTAATGCGTGGTGCGTGCCGTAATGTTGCGCTGACCTGTGCGTACGCGGTTTTTGATAGCGATACAGCCTCTGTATGTGGTGCAGAAAACGGTACTTGTACCGATGCGGCTTATATTGATGCTATTTCTGAAATGTTCTATCAGTCATTATTGTGTCCAGAATATTCGACATACGATAAAACTGGCGCGGGTAGCAGTAATGTCATAGGAAACAATAAACAGTGGGTAAACAAGTTATGTAAATGTAACACAGGTTATAAAGCCTGGGGCAGCAGTTGTAAGCCAGAATGTTCAGGTGGGGCTGAATTTAAAACAGATGGCGGTTGCCCAGAACCAGAATCTCCAGAACAGTCAGAACCTGGTGGGGATGAAGGCGAACAAGAAACAGAAGAATAAAAAACGCCCAACTGGGCGTTTTATTATATAAACATATTATTTGCAAACGAACAAAAAGTATCCTATCATTTACAGTATTATGAAATTCAAAAAAATTGCGCGTTTTTGTCTTAATACTATATTCTGGTGCTTTACAGCAGGTGTTGCGGCATTGGCTGGACTGGTGTTGATTTATGGCAATGACCTGCCGGACTACAAACATTTGGCAACCTATGCGCCACCGGTGGCCACACGCCTTTATGCGGCGGACGGTTCGCTGTTGATTGAATATGCTGAAGAGCGCCGTGTATTCATTGATTTTAACGATATGCCACCACAGTTGGTTAATGCCTTTATCGCGGCCGAGGATCAAAATTTCTGGACCCATCCAGGCATTGATGTTCAGGGTATTATTCGCGCGGTTGTAAACAATGCTATGCGAATGATGGGGCGCAACGCGGACTTTTCTGGTGCGTCAACAATCACTCAACAGGTTGCAAAGAATTTCTTTTTAACATCCGAGCGTACAATTTCTCGTAAAATCAAAGAAGCGATTTTGGCGTTGCGCCTTGAGCGTGCGTTTTCCAAACAGCACATAATGACATTGTATATGAATCAAATATTTCTGGGTGCGCGCGCATATGGTGTGGGTTCTGCATCATTGATGTATTTTAACAAGCCTGTATCCGAATTGTCATTGGCCCAGTGTGCGTTTTTGGCATCCCTGCCCAAGGCGCCAAATGATCGTTCACGTGCGGTCGAACGCCGAAATTATGTTCTGCGCCGTATGGTCGAAGAAGGATTCATCACTCAATCCGAAGCGGATGTTGCGGCGGCCGAAGAATTAAATATCAACAGCGGTTTTACCGCCCAGATGGAACCGGAATTTCAATATTTTGCCGAAGATGTGCGCCGTCAATTATTGGGGACATTGGGGCGTGAAACTTTGTACAACCAAGGTCTGTATATTAAAACAACCATTGTACCAGAATTACAGCGTGCTGCCAGTGCTGCCCTTAACAAAGAATTAGACAGATATAACGAAGGTCGCACCGATAAACTTCAGGGCGCGATAATCGCCATAAATCCGCATACTGGTCGTGTGCTGGCCATGGCGGGCGGTCGTTCGTTCGCGGAAAGTTCATTTAACCGCGCAACTCAGGCCTATCGTCAGGTTGGTTCAACGATTAAACCATTTGTATATCTGGCTGCGCTGGAACGCGGATACAGTCCACAAACAATGTTGTTGGATGCGCCTATTGTTGGTTGGCGCGAAGACGACACATTGTGGAAGCCTGAAAACTATGACAAGAAATTCTTAGGCGATGTTCCTTTGCGTCTGTCGTTGGAAACATCACGTAATGTGACAACTGTACGTCTTGTGGAACAAATAGGCACTCAAAACGCGATTGAGGCGGCCCAGCGTTTCGGTGTATATCCTGCGGATATGAAAAACATAAATCTGTCATTGGCATTGGGAACTGGTGAAACAACATTGGAAAAACTAGTATTGGGATATTCAGCATTTATAAACGGTGGACGCGCTGTTCAGCCTAAATTGGTGGACTATATCGAGGACAGATATGGCCGCGTTATCGGTGGTAAACCAACCGAAATGATTGAATGGTCCGAAGATTTGTTGCCGCCAGAAACAGCTGTTGATACAACGCCGCTGTCTGATCCACAAAGCCTGTATCAAATGGTTTCGATTCTTCAGGGTGCGGTTGAACGCGGAACAGGTAAACAGGCGCGTGTATCTGGTCATACGATTGCTGGCAAAACAGGCACAACAAATGATGTCAAAGATGTATGGTTTGTTGGCTTTTCCAAGAATTTAATTGCCGGTGTTTATCTGGGGTATGATACGCCAAAGCCATTGGGCAAGGGTGCTGGTTCTCATATGGCGGCGCGTGTTTTTGCGGACTTTATGCGTGTCGCGCTTCAAGATAAAAAGAATCAGCCTTTCTCGGTTCCAGATGGTATGACATTTATGCGCGTAAATCGCCGCAGTGGTGCGGCGGCATCCGCTGACCCAGAAGGCACGATTATTACCGAGGTTTTCAAGGCAGGGCAAACCCCAAATAAATCCCCTAAAAAGGCCGCTGCGGCCAGCACACCAGTCGTTGGTGGTATTTTCTAGATAATATTTATTAATTGGGATTTATTTTCATATTTTATTGTGATAAAATGTCAGCATAACGAAAGGATTTTGTATGCTGACTGATTATTTTTTGTCCCATGATTTCTCGTTTTTTGCCAGTGGTTGGACTCAATTTGCGGGCGCGTTCTTTGTGGCGTTTATGATGGTACTGTTATTCGGTCGTCCATTTATTCGCGCGATGCGTCACCTTCAAAAAAAGGGTCAGCCAATCAGCGAAAATGTACCCGAAGCACACCGTAAAAAGGCGGGCACCCCAACAATGGGTGGGATTCTGATTGTGTTTGCTATTACGGTTGCCAGTATTCTGTTTATGCCATGGTCAAACCCAACGGGTTGGATTGCAGTTTCTGCATTGTTGATGTTTGCTGCCCTTGGCTTTGTTGATGATTATAAAAAGGTCACCAGTCAATCTAAAAAGGCATCTAATGGCCTGTCGCCATTGACAAGATTGGTTGTCGAAGGTGTATTTGTTGTTATTCTGGCGTACCTGATTAACCAGACAATGCCGCCATATATTGCGGAAAATTCTCTGTCGATTGGTTCGGGCATTATCTTGCCACTTGGCTTTTTCTATTATGTTTTTGCGTATTTTGTAATTTGCGGTAGTGCCAATGCCACAAATATCACAGACGGCCTTGATGGTATGTTGTCAAAGTTGTTCTTGCCGGTCTTGATTGTTTTGGTTGTGGCATTGTATGGCGCAACTCGTATTGGTTTTATGGATACGGTTATGTTCTTGCCAACGGCCAGTGGTCTGTACGCTGTGCTTGGTGCGGCATTTGGCGCGGTGTTGGGATTTTTGTGGTTTAATGCCAAACCTGCATCCATCTTTATGGGGGATGTTGGTTCGCTGGCGCTTGGTGGGTTTATGGGTACGGTCGCTATGCTGTTAAAGTCTGAAATTATTATGGGGATTGCGGCTGGTATGATGGTTTTGATTTTGTTGTCATCGTTTGTCCAGACAATGTATTTCAAAGCGACCAGAAAAATCACAGGCACAGGCAAGCGCGTTTTCTTGCGTGCGCCGCTGCATCATCACTTTGAAGAGTTGGGTTGGGCTGAAACAAAAATCGTAGAAAGATTTTTTATCTTGTCGGTATTGTTTTCGGGTCTTGCCCTGGTATTGTTAAAATTCGCCTAATAAAGAAGTGTATAAATAATGTTCAAAATTGGCCCGCGCACCGAAGAAAGTAAGTTAACAAGTTGGTATTACGAAATAGATCGCCGTCTGTTAGGTGGTGTGCTGTTAATGATTTTTATCGGTATGTTGTTTGCGTTGTCGGCAGGTTCTGTTGCGGCCGAAAGAATTGGTCAGCCTTGGCACTTCTTTTTGGTCAAGGCAATTCCGTTTTATATAATGGGATTTGTATTTTTGTTCGGCAGCAGTTTTCTTACAAAAAAACAGGTGTTGTTTTTGGCGGCTTTAAATCTTGGGGTGGGCTTGGCTCTTTTGCCTGTCACCGTTGTGTCGCCACATATGATTAAAAATTCGGCGCGTTTTATTTCGTTTGGATTTTTTAATATCATGCCATCGGACATAATGAAGCCAGGATTTGTTATAATGACCGCATGGTTTTTGGCCCAGATGAAACAGCGTTATGGTGAAAGTATATTCTTTAATCGCGAAGCCTGGCGTTTTGACAAGTTGTTCAGCTGGGTTTGGTATTTGCTAGTGTTTTTTATAGTGATTGCTATTATCTTCAGGCACCCTGATTTTGGAACTTCTATTTTGTATCTTGCTGTATTTTCGGCGATGATATTTATTGCTGGTCTGCCACTGTCTGTATTGCCATTTATTGGTATTGGTGTTGGGTTGCTGGGTGTTGTCGCGTTCTTTACGCTGGGGCATGTTCAGCGTCGTGTTATATCGTTTGTCACGGGAACGGGCGATACATATCAGGTGGATAATTCTGTAGATTCAATTCGTCATGGTGGATTGCTGGGGGCTGGGGATGACGCATTCGTTAAACAGTTTTTGCCCGATGCGCACACAGACTTTATTTTTGCAGCAATCGCCGAAGATTTGGGTGCGATAATGGCATGTGGATTGCTGGTGTTGTTATTCTATGTGTTTCGTCGTTTGGTTAAAACAGCGATGAATTCGCGTGATTTGTTCCTTACATATGCTGCGGGTGGAACGGCGGCATTATTTGGAACACAGATTTGTATAAATATGTTATCAACATTAAAGCTGTTTGCGCCCAAGGGTATGACTTTGCCGTTTATCTCATATGGGGGCAGTTCTTTGTTGGCGTATTGCCTGCTTTTTGGAATGTTGCTGGCGTTAATACGCGAAGATAAATGGAAAAAATAAGTGGGGTAATGAATATGAAAATATGGATTGCAACTGGCGGAACAGGAGGACATGTATATCCTGCATTAAGTGTGGCGGATGAATTAGTTCGTCGTGGGCATCGTGTGACAATTTCTTGTGATGGTCGTGTACGTGACATGGTAAAGCGCGGTCGTCCAACTGGTGCAAAAATGGCGCATGTTTGGGCATCTGGTGTTGGTGCGAAAAGTCGTATCAATCAGATTATCGCATTGTTCAAGATAGGTGTTTCAGCGGTTGCGTTGTCTTTGCGCTTTATGTTGTTCCGCCCAGATCGTGTTGTTGCCTTTGGCGGTTATGCGTCTGTACCTGCGGTCTTTGCGGCGCACCTTTGGCATATTCCAACATTTTTACATGAACAAAATGCGGCGATTGGTCGCGCGAACAGATTTGCGATGCGCTGGGTAAAAACATTGATGACCAGCTTCCCAACTGTATCAGGTGTACCGTCAAATACTACGCGTGTTGTTTATACGGGGCTTCCTGTGCGTCGTGAAATATTGGCCTGTGCTGGTGCACCATTACCTGGCACTTCAAGATTATTAGTCACAGGTGGTTCGTTGGGTGCCCAGATTTTGGACGAAGTTGTTCCAGAATCAATTGTTGCGATGAAAAATAAAAAGATATTCGTCACACACCAAACGCGACCAGAAAATGTTGCGCGCCTGCAAAAGTTTTACGCGGACAATAAAATCAAAGCAAATGTGTTGTCGTTTATTCATGATATGGCTGGCGCAATCGTTAATTCTGATTTAGTTATCGGACGCAGTGGCGCAAGTACTGTCGTAGAATTACAAACAATCGGTCGTCCTGCAATATTTGTTCCGCTTGGAATTAATCCAGATCAGGCAGCAAACGCGGCCAGCTTTGCAAAGACTGGTGGTGGCTTTGCGATAGAACAATCTAAATTCACATCGCGTTGGTTGACATCTACATTGAACGAGTTGTTTGAAAACCAAACGCGTCTGGACAAGATGGCGAAAAAAGCGCTTGTTCCAAATAATGCTGTAAATATGATTGCAGACGAAGTCACAAAATAAAAATCCCCGTTTGGGGATTGTTTTTTTGTATTTTTATGCTTGCGTGTGTTTTGCGATTTGTTCTATGATTAAAGCGGAAGGAAAGGAAACATGCGTCAGATTACAATCTCTGCGATATCATTATTCGTTGTGTTGCCTGCTGTTGCGGGTACTCATTTGCCGGTGGTAAATGTTGCCAGTGGTGGCGTTTCCGCACGCAGTGCGTTTGGTGAAGAATTGGTTGTTGCTACTGAAAAGAAGCAGGTGGCCAAACCAACTCGCGCTAAAAAGGTTGTTGCACGCAGTGCAAAAAAAACAGTGACACCTGTTGCCGCTGATTCGGGTGAAAAAATAATTGCATCAAACGATGTATTGGTGCCACGCCGTCCAAGTAATGATTTGTGGGCAAAGAATGATGCGCCACTTCGTATGCCAAGCCCATCAGAATTTTCTGTAATTCGTTCAGACAGTTTGTTGCCTGAAGAAAGTCTGGATCGCGTTGCGGTTGTAAACACAAAGCCAAGTAAAGTTGTCGCACCAGTAATCGAAAATAATGACGAAGATTTGGATGCGCAAATTGCAAGATTGGTTAATATGCGCCGCGCATCAGAACAAGTGGCACCTGTGGTCAGTTCGCGTGTAATCAGCGCGCCTGTTGCGCAAAAGGTTGCAACGCCGGTCGCGCCAGTTCAGGTTGCAGATGCTGCGCCAAAAACATTACGCCGCTTGGTAGTGCCAATAGACGATGATGTTATTGTGCGCAAGGTTGCGGATAACACATCTCCAACAATCGCCGCAGTTCGTGATGATATGACCAAGATGAGCCCTGCTGAACTTCGTCGTGCATTCCGTAAAACCTTTTTATCGGAAAATAAACACATTTCCACATATCAAACAGATTCAAGATTCGATGTGGCCAGTGATATGTCATCGGGCGCAGGTGTCTTTAGCGCGGAACGCGACCTGTCCGAAGATAACAAAATTCGCACACTGGAAGTGAAAATAAAATTCCGCGATGATGATTCCGCTTTGTCGCGCGATAATTACAGCACATTAAGCGAATTGGCAGCAATCGTGGTTAATAAACCAACCCGTGCGATTCAGGTTGCTATTCCACAGCGCGCAACAACGGACAAAGATGCACGCAAACTGGCGGCACGCCGCTTGGCAATTGTGGAACAGGTACTGCGTGACAATGGTGTGTCTGAGCAGCGCATTGTGCCAGTATTGTCGCAAAGAAACGAAGATGGATTTGTTCTGCGCGTTTTGACCAGCGAACAGTATGAAACTCTTACACAACAGAAACGTGATATCTTTGGTGATGTTATCAGCACAACAAAGCAGAAAAGTATGTCATGGTAGCGTGGTTGAAAAGTATATTAAAATCCGTAATTGAATTTATATTTCCGCCGGCGTGCCCAGTATGTGGTACGCCGGTATCAATACATGGTGAACTGTGTGCTGATTGTTGGACTGCGATAAATTGGATAGATGGTCCACACTGTTGCAGATGCGGTTTCCCATTTGCATCACATTTTGAATTTGAAAATATGCCAATGTGTCCTGTATGTGCAGCGGGCAAAAGCGAACTGGATTGGATACGTTGTGCATGTGTTTATGATGATGCATCGCGAAATTTGATGTTACCATTCAAGCACTGTGGCAAAATAAATTATTCTGGTTTTATGTCGCGCGCGATGATCTGGGCTTTACGCGATATGGATTTAAGCACAGTTGATATTGTAATGCCTGTGCCATTGGCAAATAAAAGATTATGCTTTCGCGGATATAATCAGGCAACACTTCTGGCGCGTCCAATTGCAAATGCGATAAATGTAAAAATGGATGTTGATTCTGTGCGCAGAAAGTATCGTGACAATATGGGGCATATGAATGCGCGTGCGCGTTCTGAAAATATACACGGTGTGTTCGAAGTAATAAAATCAGAAAATGTTCGTGGTAAAAGAATTTTATTGGTCGATGATGTTATGACAACAGGTGCAACATTTTCTGAGTTGCGTCGCGCGTTAGTTCGTGCTGGTGCGGAATCTGTATATGGTGTTACATTTTGTCGTGTTGCGCGATGCGCCTGATATTAACTTAAGTGTCTTTTATTTGCGATATGTCTTACCATCAATTTAGAATTTAATTTATGTGTTTCTTGTAAAATTACCTTGGCACTGCATTTGCGCAATATGTCCAAAAAATCTTTTACATCTGGACTTGGTGTTTTCTGGCTAATAGATGCAAATGCTTCTTCAAAAGGTTCATCAGTACCGGCGGCATAATAAACTTCTAATTTGTTCTTTTCAAGTTCCGTAATCAATGCCGATACAGTTAATGTTTCGCCATCAGGTAATGATATTACATATGCAGACATGCCGTCTGTTGGCTCGTGTACAGACACAGGGCATTGATCAATCATATCTGATAAAAATTTTTTGTTGTCTGGATGCATATCTAGTTATGTATTTTTGTTGGGTTGGCCTGCTGTAAAAGTCCTGCTTTGCGTGCGCGCATTTCTTGGTAAATAATTTTATTGCTGCACTTGCGGGCAAGTTCAATCAATTGTTTTGTTTGGCCTGAAATTTTCTTGGCGTTTCGCAGACAATAAGATTCCATAATTACTTTGTCGTCCAAAGATACAGCATAATAGTACGCAGGACGACCTTCTTCATCAGCGGCATATGCACATTCTACGCAGACCATAGAGCCAGATTCCATGTCAATATAGTATCTGGTCGATGCTTCTTCGTACTCGACAGATATGTCGTGACGAGCAATCAGTTGATGTAAAATTTTTATAATATCTTTATTGTTCATGGTACTAGTTATTGTGCTGCCTAAAAAAACATTTGTCAAATATTTTGTGCTTTGTAATCAAAAAAAATAATTTTATAATCCGAGTGTCCAATATGAACAAATTAAAAAGGAAAAAGAAATGTACAAGAAGTTATTATCATCATTTATTTTATCATTATTGCCCGTTGTTTCTATGGCGGCATCATTTAATGGATTGTATCAAACCATTGATGACGAAACGAACAAGCCAAAATCAATTGTTGCGTTGTATAAGTATATGGAAGGTGACGATATGGAACTGGCGGGCCGTATAGTTGCCCTGTATGACACCGAGGGAAACATATCCGAAACTTTAAGCAACCCAACTCGCATCGCGGACAAGGTATCTGGAGCCCCAAAAATGGTTGGTTTGGATATTATCTGGGATATGGAATGGGAAGATGACGACAACAGATATGAAGATGGAAAAATAATGGATCCAAAATCTGGCAAAGTTTATTCAAGTGTAATATGGCAGGATACACCAAATGTATTAAATGTGCGCGGTAAAATCGGCCCGTTTGGCCGTACCCAGAAATGGAATGTTATGGATGTTTCAACATTGCCATCTGAATTACAGAACCTTGATACATCTGGGTGGAAACCTGTGATTATCAAATAAAATAATGCCCGTTATGGGCATTTTTTTATTGGGGATAAATTCGTCAGAAGGCTTGAAAACAGTATTTTTGTTGCTATAATCCTAAAACTATGAGTACAAAAAGCGATTTTATACAACAAATGGAGGCTATTAAAAACGCGAACGAAAGTATCGCGTTGGTTCGCAAGTATATAAAGGCTGAAAATGACGAAGTGCGGTCAAATCTGCTTAAACAAATGTTGCCGGAAGTTCAGGTGATGGTAAAGTTTATGTCGCCGGCCGAGGCGATAGAGCGTCTTACCCTTGCGTCAAGACTTGATAATTTTCGTCCACGCGATTTATCGTTTGAAATGTTTGCTATGCGTGAAGATTTGCAATATGTTGGTGGCCCTTTTTCCACATACAATCAAGAACTGTCAAAAATGTGGCGCGAAAGAATCGATGATAACGAGATAAGATTTGTTATCCGCGAAGAAATTCAAAACAATCTGCGCCCTGTTGCGATTAACTATGGCGAACAGGTCGTGCGTTTAATGACCAAGCATGAAAAGTTGGCGCGTGCCGCGCAGGCTTCGCTTCACAGCAAACACCCAGAAGTTCTTGGCTTGTTTCTTCATACACTTGCCAATGATATGAAGTTTGAATACGGTTTGTATGATCGTAAATTAAAAGTTTCTGTGGTTGATTCTTGGAAGCGCATACCAAAGCATTTATGGAACTCTGTTGATTCAGATGCGTTTGCCCTGATTGATTTTAATGGTAAAAAGTCTTGGATTTATATCAATCGCAAAACCATATTTGCGGACAGGGATAAAAAATACAAATTTAATTCGATTGTTGCAGCCTTGTTACACGAATTTGGTCATTTCATAGATTGGTATCAGCCAAACTCTGGTGCGCTTGGCTCGCAAAAGGCGGTGCTGGATTCCGGAATATATGATGAAAAACAATATGAATTCAACGCAACCGAAGAAAGTTCTGCGATGATTGAAAAAGTCGTTTACAACAAATTGAACGAAAATCAACGCGCTTAATTTTTATAATGACAAAGTCGTTAAAAATGATATAATTCCAACACATTTGGTCCCATCGTCTAGCGGTTAGGACATCGGATTCTCATTCCGGTAACACGGGTTCGATTCCCGTTGGGACTGCCAAAATAAACAAAACCGCATTTTTGCGGTTTTTTTATTTGTCTTCGTTGCTTTTTTGTGGTTCGTAAGTCAGGCGGTAAAAACCGGTCACCTTTTGACAGTTTGCGAACTTTTTGAGAAAATGGTTAGAAATCCAACCTTTTTCTTTGTTCTAGTTTATCGTTCTCTCGGATATAAATTATTTTTCTTTTA
>JAGBVH010000027.1 GCA_017630405.1 Alphaproteobacteria bacterium | reverse complement strand
GGGTAGGGGGTCTGGTAGTACCTTTGGTTGAAAATTTCAATCGGTCCGAATTTGACAAACCTCCAATTGCAGAAAAGTGTTGTGCGGGTAGCAACTCTTGACACGCATCGTTTTGCTATTTGTTAATAAAACTTTGTCCCCCGCACAACACAATATAAATAGGGATTATTTGAACAATGTCAAGATTTATTTGTAATTTCGTCAATTCAATCGCTCATATAGTATGGGTTACCCATACTATATGAATAAGCCTTTGCCCATATAGTATGGGCAATTTGAACGATCAAAGTTACCCATACTATATGAATGCGCCCATATATATGAGAAAACGGCCAAAATGGCCAGCCCATATAGTATGGGCTCGAATAGAACAGAGTAGAACACGACTAGAGGGGAATAGAACACGACATCTGTTCTACTTAAAACCCTTGTAGTTATTGAGTTTTGCACAATAGAACACTAGAACACGAAATTTCGCTGAAAACTATTCCGGAAAATCAAAAATAATTATTGGCAGTGTAAACCAGGGGGGCAGATCGAGTATTTATTTATTTCTCTTTATGAGTTTTTGATAAAAATCGGTGTTCTACTGTTCTACTGGGTCGCTATCACCAGTATTTATGCCGTTTTGGAGTAGAACACGACTAGAACACGACTTTTTGAATGTTTTGTGTAAGTCATTGAAAACAAACAAAAACACTAGAACACGACACTAGAACACGACACTAGAACACGTCACAAAAAAAAACGTCACTCATTCCACACCGCGTGCCGCGCCGGTTCTGGTTGGGTAGAGCACACATGCCAAATCACACAAAAAAGGCCGCGTTTTTTGACATCTCAGAGGCTTTTTTGAGCTCAGACAACCAAACACACGGCCAACACTAAAAACGTTCAACAGGCGTAAAATTTCGGCATCTCACAAGTACTCGAATGGTATGTCCTGATAGAATGACACACCTGGCGCGGGTGTGTCTGCCTGCACATCTGGCTGCCAGCATTCCGCAGGTAGGCCGCTCATCTCTCCATGATCACCGGTGCAAGAGAATCGGATGCTCGCCGGATCAACATCAATCGCCGCTACAGCCTCCGCCGATCCAGGGACCCACACCCGCACTTTTTTTCGCGCCGAAGGGGAAACATACCGCCCTGGCACAACATCATGTACTTGCGGATTTTCTTTATTCTTGGAGGGTTTTTCCTCGTTTATTGGCAACCCATAAACGCTCGCCCGCTTCCAGCCTCGACGCATAATGATAGAACTCACGCGATTCTGTGCAGCGCGTTGCGCGGCCTGCGCACCGTCGAGCGCAAGGCATCGCAGCGAGAAATAAACGTCGGATGAATAGGGGAGCGTGCCTGCTCGCAGACACATTGCGAAGTATCCGAATATTTTTTCCTCCCATTCATCAGCTTCATCCATGGTTGTAATATCATATTTGTGCGCTTTTTGTATTTCAGCCACATCTTGCCACATGACCCCATTACGCCTATACAAATCACTGGCATAATACCAGAGGTCTAATATATGATCGCGAATCGAATCAAGATCAATATGATCGCCAACACAAAACAACACCTTGCGCCGCTCGCCTGTCGAATCTAAAAATATATCTCTGTCGTTTGTTGTAATTTGCGGCACAAACGAGCGAGGCATCGTCTTTGCGTATTCTTTGTATTTGGGGATTAGTGATTCCGTGGCACGTGACACCCATCCTTTAAACTCATTGTTATCTTTTCGGTTCTTCGATCCTTTTTCGGACAATTCAGCAATAATCTTTCCCCTCGTCATTCTTACAATATCATCATTTTTTGTCTCGAATGATACCTCAGTATAATATTCTGGTTCAATTGCCAACGCCTTCATCAAACTTGTTTTTTTCGCCCCCTGCTCACCCTGCCAGATGAATATATTATCAGCTTGGACACCACCAGAACCGTCTCCCGGATAAGGTCGATATATTGCGCCATCTTTTTCGATCCAATTGAAATTATCATCCAACACCGCACCTCCCGTAGCCCTTGCCCAAAGCGACGTGAATAACAATTTGAGTGCAGCCCATAAATAATCAACTTGCCTAAAATAATCTCTGCCAGGGCGAATATTGAGCCATTCGATTAAGTGGCTGAACGCTTCATGTGCGGCCGATATTGTCGGCCGATGCTCTTTAAACCGCTTTGAGATATAATCGCGGAATGAGTGGATGTGGTTTTCTTCCTCGAATGATCTTATACAATTCTCGACCGCGCCTTTTTCCAGCTTCGTAAAACCACAAGCATTCATCATGCTTTCAGCCCGCGCAATGCTGCCATCATTCCACAAATCCCAAACAGGTTTACCATCGCGCATCGACCGACTCCATACACGCGCTGCTTTAAAATCATCCCAGGCAACGCGGAATTTGCAAAATTCATAGTTGGCCAGCGCCATCTGTAGCGGCATCGGCTGTGCCTGGTAGCCCTGAAAGGCATTCCAAGACTCTTTGATCTTTTCTTTTTCAATCATAACATCCCGCGTTTGCCTCTTGACGTTCGTCCAATCAAAGAGCACTGCCTGTATCGGCTGTTTGTAATTCGCGAAAATTGCCCGATCAAATTCGCTGTGCTCACGATCGTTACAATGCCCATGCACGCATTTATAATACAACTGAATCTCTTTGTCGCACGGAATCTCACGCGGGATAAAACACACACAATCCTTTTCGCCATTTGGCGAGGTGTGCTCATGTTCAAACGGGCATCGAATATATAATTTATCCGACTCATCACCTTCGCCGGGCTCAAATCCGTTCACAAATGGCTGTTTTTTCAGCCATTCAACTTTTTTGCGATTGAGAAAATATAATATTGTTTTATCATAATTTATAATATTATTGAGCGTGCGAAGCTGTAGCATATCGCCATCCCAATCTTTTAAAACAACATTCTGAGTCTGATCAAAAATAACTTTTTTGGGCGGCCTGCCAGGCTTTCGCTTTTCGACCGTCTCACCCGTTCCAGCAATAGCCCGGCGGATTGCGGTCAATTGATCGCCTGTGATCTCCAATACACTCGACAAATCACCGCCAATCCAATAATACTTTTCGCCGGACTTATGGAAACCAGAAACGACAATCCCGCGGCCCTTTTCTAAAAACTCGACCTCAGAACCGTTTTGCAATTTGATATTATCATATAAGCTCTTTCCATTGGCATCGCAAATAAATATAGTCGCCCATCTAGCACCGCCACGCCATCTAAACGGAAATTCGCCAACAACCGAAGCCACTGCATCATATACTTTTTGAGAAATCGAAAAATCATCACAATCGCAATCAATTGAGAAACACCCTTCACCAAGCGCAAGCCCCCACGTCCAATCAAGCGCCCGCGCAATCATAACATTAATTTCACTTTTTAACTCATGTTCAACGTCGGAACACTGCCAGTTTTCCGGAAACTCGGCCAGGCGTTGCGGATAGCCCTTTCCCTCCATACCGCGCAAGTACTTTTTATCAGCTTCACGCTTGCCGCGTATATAATCGCGGCCGTCGTGTGCCTTCGCCCATACACGGGACGGAATCTTTAGCCAATGGGCCTCTTTGGAATCGTAAGCCATTGGCACAATTCGGCGAATTAATCCAGGATGTGCGGATTCAATACCAGCAACGTTTAAACCGAAGATCCCGCTAGATTCGTTTAATTGATTCAATTGTAACGGCATAATATTTGCACCTTATAAATGGAGCGGCCGCGCTTGCCGCTCAATACACAACAAGGAGAAAAGCCCCCAGGTCGGCAAACTTTGGGGCTTTTTTTTTGCGCTCTCAAAACCCCGCGCAAATACTATGCCACCCGTGAATTTTATCAGTCTGAACGCCGTCCATTCTACCGCGGGCAAGTCCAGCGCAAGATTTCGCGCCTTTTTGCAATCAAAAAATTGTATGTCAAAAGACCCCAATAATGGCAAAGTTTGAGGACAAAAAGCCCCGTTTTGTGGGGTGTGTTGTCTCCATACATAGCCACCCTAAAAACAGGGTGGCTTGTGTGCCACCCAATGAACCATTATTTACAGGGTGAGTAGTCACCCGACTGGCATGGATCCTGCGATATATGAACCGCGCCGCAATCCCGCGGCCTGTGCATGAGGTGCGTTATGTCATTCAAAGACAAGATCAAAAAGAAAAAAGAGTCGGCTGCATTTAGCGTTTTGTACAATACAATATTTATAGAAACGCCAGACAGCGCAGTGAAATCAGCAGACATCTGGAAGGTGCTTTTTTGGGGTTTTTTTACGCGATATTTATCGAAAACGCTCGACGGTGCCACACTCGCAACCCTCGAAGAAATGATCGAAAAGGCGGCATCTTTGGATCTGCCATACTCTGGGCAGTACCGGCGCTTTTTGCGCTTTGTCGAGACGCAATCCCCGCAAGATTCTGTAATTCGGACCGGCACAAAATATTATAAGGGTATTCAATTCCGCATTGGGTTTGTACAACCGACCGAACCAACAAAACTAAAAAACATAACTCGCAAACCTCGACAGATAAAGGGCTAAACGATGGACCGAAAAGAAATATATAATGCAATTTCCCATTCCATTAAAACAAAGTGCATTGCAATCGACACAGAATATTATTGCCACAAGGTAAACGGCTTTGCAGCTGGAAGAATTGAGCGTGTTTTTTGTGTTTGCGCAACCACATTCGACGAGGGAGAAAATCGTAAAAATTATACAAAATGGCTGAATATTGGTGAAAAAATTACACTTCGAGAAATTGCAGACGCACTCAACATTCAGCGGCCTGTGTTCATCTGTCACGGTCTGGAAATTGCGGAACGTCAAGCATTTATTGCACTTGGAGATAATCCCGACACATTCGACTGGATTGATTTATATACCATTTCCGGACTAATATATAATACATCATGCGGGAATGTAACACCAAAACACCGTTCACTCGTTGATATTACAAAATACTTTTTAAATATCGACATAGACCAGGCTTATAAAACGCAAATGCAAGTTTTGTGCATTCAGAACTCAACGGCCGGCTATGAAAAACAGATCGTTGAATATTGTCTTGAGGACTGCCAGTATTTGCACGAGTTATGCGCTGTTATGCTTTCGCATTATGCAGTTGCAATCGAAAAAAGTTACAAACTCGCAAATTACAAACGTTGCGGGATTGTTCAACGCGCAATTGATCTAACACGCTCCGTCATTGAGTTTGCTCGCATTGCAGACCGCGGCTTACCCGTTCATTCTGTCTGGACTAAGAAACTAAAAGAGAACGCGCCGAAATATATCAACGATCAAATATCGGCATTCCGCCTCAAATATCCGGAAACGTACAAATCAAAAGATAACAAGTTCACCCGCAACAATGCAAAAATACAAGAATATTTGAAAAAAGAGATCGACGCCGGCCGCCTATACAACTACCCGCGAACAAACGGAGGTGCTTATTCAATCACCCAGGACACACTCGCCGCGTTTTTCGGAGACAAAACCGACAGCTTTGGCCATGATCTAATGATATTAAATCAAAATATCACAAAATTGCGCGGCATCTGTGGAGACTGGCTTAATAATTTCAACGAGCAAGACGCCAAAATATATTATAATTCCCTCAATTTGTTTGCGTCGGCAACCGGCCGCTGCCAACCGGACCCCAGCGCTGGATTTGTTTTCGGCTGGGACAAATCGCTATATGGAATCATCAATCCCGCTCCAGGGCACGCTCTCATTGAGCTTGACTATACCGCCGAAGAGATATTTATTCAATCAGCAATTTATAACGACAAAGATCTAAACCGCTATTATTACGAATCAAAAGATATATACTGCAATATTGCGACCGTTTGCGGCCTCATTCCGCGGGATGAATATAATAATTTGTCGCCGTCCGAACTCAAAACAAAATACAAAAAAGAGCGAAATGCAATCAAAATTGTAATGCTTGCACAAAGCTATGGAGCGGGGCAAGCAAGGCTTGCGGATGCTGTTGGCGACGCCGACACCGCTAATGTGATCACCGACACACTCGCCCGAATTTTTCCAACGTCTCAAAAAATGCGACAAAAAGTCACCATAGATGCAGCCATTACACGCGGGCTCTGCATGGCAGATGGGCACATCTTGCGGACGCGGCCGGACGGATCGGAGACCGCGCCGGCCAAATCGGCTCTCATCAATGCTCCAATCCAGGCGACGGGTGCGCAGATCTTGCGCAGGATTGTGCACCTCGCCGACGCTGCCGGCCTCTCCATCGTCTCCACAATCCATGACGCTGTGCTCATCGACTGCATGGAGTCGGAGGTGGATGCAGTCACCGCCCAGACATCGCAGATCATGCGGGACGCAGCCAGGGACGTGCTGGGAACTACTGGCATCAAGATCGGATCGCCCGAGATCATACGTCACGGCATCATGTGGGATGCAGGCGGCAAATCGGCTGCGCTTCGCGAGATCATCGGGAGCAAAAAGGATGAGGCAAAAGAAACCCCCGGACGGTTGCACCCGTCCGGGGGTTGAATAAAGCGAGCATTTGCACTGCGCTCGTGAATACACGTATGCCCTTTTTATGCTCGTTTGTCAATTACTTTTTTTACAAAAAAAACCGCCCTGGGATGGTGGGCGGTTTGTGCGCATACATCTTGCTGTGCCGACCTGTGCGAGGTCGGCGCGATATATGCGCCGATCCGCTTCGATTGTCAATGAAAACCCCATATTTTCTCTAACTTTTCTCTAACTTTTCTCTAACTTTTCTCTAACTTTTCTCTAACTTTTCTCTGATTTTTATCTGACTTTTGCGAATTGTTTTGAATGTGTCAAAACCTTTTTTTTTACCTTTTTTTTTCTACTTTTTTTTTCACCACATCTCGCAAACACCAATAAATTCAACGAATCGCGGGAATAAAAAAAAGCGGGTCTTGCGACCCGCTCAATCTATTCTTTGTCTGCCACAATCCGCCGTGCTGTCGGCGGTGGCTCTGTCCCCGCAACAAGGGGGTTGACTCTCTCCCAAGCCTCTGGCGGTACTGGGGACCCGTCATCATGCCAGCAGATCGCTGTCACGCTCCAGTGTGTGGCTATCTCCGGTATCGTGTGGGCAAGCACGTCAAAGTCATGCTCGATCAGACGTCCATCAGTCTCGATCATGTGCTCTTTTTGCCCAACGTGAATGAAAAAACCGTATCTTACTTTGTCCATTTGCAACCCTCCATCGCCTTTTTATATTGCTCCAAAATATCGCGAAGTGCATATACATACAGGCTTTTCATGTTTCTTCCCTGCCTATACATATAATATAAATCCAATGATACTGAATAGCTTTTCCGCATTATTTCTGCCCTCCGCAAAAATAGGAATCCTCACAAAACAAATCCCAAAAATCAAAATTGTCGTCATCCTCGAATAAATCCAGGATCGCCATTGCATCGCTAATCGTCATCCCAACGAATTGCGACGCCTTACAATTACACAGCATTTGCATAACGCACCTCTGAGTTTTGGTGGGGTGAGTAATCACCCCACAAGTTATAATTTTCTGAATATAATTCGCTGTTCAATGTAACGCCGAATTATATCACGCATCAAGACATGATAACCAATACCACGTTTTTGCGCTTCTTCTTTTAATAGCGAGATTTCCAGCTCTGATATTTGGAATCTTACCACCCGAATGTCATTAATGCTAGGCATTTCTGCATTTTTTTCTGCATTCTGTCCGCATTTCCGTCCACTGCCTGCTCCGCCCATTGTTATTCCTCCGATTGGCTAAATTTTTCTTTCAAACACCTTTTTCTTGTTTGCATTAGACTGTTAAAATCTTCAAGCCACTCAATGGAGCAATCACAATCACCGGTTGGCCAATACCATCCCCAGATTGCCTTGAACGTGTCAAACTTTTTTTTACCTTTTTTTTCACTTTTTTTACCTCATCCCGCAAGTACCAATAAATTCAACGGATAGCGAAAACAAAAAAAAAGGCGAGTCACATTGACTCGCCCCCAAAAAAACGGATCAGCCCAGGCTACTCGACGCGCTGCACAAGCACCGGCATCAATGATATTGCATCGGTGATCGTGATCCCGTGCATTAGTCGCATCGTCATGCTCGCGAAAAGGGTCGCACTCGAAGCAGCCCAGCCGGCCTGGTAGCGGAGCGCGGGCTGGATGAGAAGCCCGCTTGTGATCGCTGACAGCGTATCCCCTGGCATCATCTCCACCGTGCCGCCGGTCCATCCGTCGGCCGTGATCACGATCATAAAGGCTGCGCCAACAACGGGTTGATACGTCCCCGCGATTACCTTCCCGTCAGATGTTACAATCCCGCGCACTATCTCCCATGCGTCCCGCGTGAATGCAGTATATCCTTTCTGCGCGCGCATGTAGCCCGTGCCGCACTCTAAGCCATTCGTATTGACACGCAGTAGCGGATGCTCAGAGCTCCCCAGTTCTCCATTCACACCCGTCGGCGTGATCTTTTCGCCGACGAAAGTCCATCCATTGGACGCCCCAGCCGCCTTGACCACTCCGCCGGGAATTATATCGCCGCTAAATGTCTTATTTCCAAGAATCGTTTGGTTCTCGCCGGACGCAGGATCTCCAGCCGCGTGCATTGACACGAATCTTTCGAGATCGCCTGGAGCGGCCGCTGAGGCTGCGACGGTCTGGATGGTTCCTAGATCTGTTATTATAATATAAAACGGAAGTCTAATATTCTGAGCGGGTTTCAGAGCTCCGGGAATATATATTGTGGAATTTGCATCGCTCATCGCAGCAAAAGGCACAATTCCGCTTGTTTGATTGGCCAAACGTGCCGTTACACACACCGATTTGATATTAATATCATTATCATCAAGTGCATTTGGAAAACGAGCTATAATGCGCGCATTTGAACCAACGGCACTAACTGCATCAATGCTGCCCGTTGGCCCATCATAGAAGGATAATGCTTCCCCAGCCAATTCTACAACATCTGCGGCCGCGGATTCGCTTGTCATCGCATCGACAAATACAATTGGATTTGCGGCCGTCGCCTGCGCAATGAGATTAATCCCTTCCAGTGTTATAGTGCATATTGAAAATGGGTTTGCCATGACTATTTACCTCTTTTGAAAAACGAGAAAAGCAGTTCGATTATAATGATTGCAAGTTCAATTATGATGATGAAAAGAAGTTGCGAGAGATTCATGTAATTAATCCTTTATGGCATATCACAAACTGCATCGTTTTCAATATCGACGACAATTCCGGGCGTCTCAGCTGGTATTATGCCGAAATATGTGTTGCAATCAATGATTTCATCGTCGAACGTAAAATCCACGGCTCTGAGTTTCTGTGTGTTACGAACCAGATTATACAAATTCTCGTACAACCTCGACAGTACAAGCGCGGGCAGATTCGACACTGGGATATTTAATTCAATATCGTATGTGTCGAGCAATGATGAATCTACAAGCGAACCACTAGAATCGAATGCGAGATTGTCATGGATGGTTACATTTACCGGCTGCCCGTCGAAAATATATTTAATCAATTTCTCGACGACGGCCGGCGTTCCAAGATAGCGAGCATTAGTGTATATCTCAAAAATGAAACTCTCTCTCGTGGTTCGGCTCAAATCTGGATAATACTTCACAATCCCGATCTGCTCATATAAAGCCTCTAACTCTTCGTCTGATAGAGCTTTCACGGCGTCGAGTGTAAATGGTGCACCCATACCCGGAATTCTCGCAGAGATAGAACGGACGGCCAAATCCAGCCCGTTTTGCAGCCATTCCGCATTGTTCGCCCAGGACGGCAATAATTCTTTTGATTCGACGTCTTTTAATTTCATAATTTAATCACGTTTTTTAAAAAAGTTTACTCACGATATTCCAGCCAAATCAAACGTATTATTTGTATAATCAATCGACATGTTTGTCAAGACATCCTTTGTCACAGAAAGCGCATCGGTGGCAAGTGTTATTGTTCATCGCCACTCTCTCCCATTAGCTTGAATTCACTCTCCATTGTCTGTCTCCTTTTTTACCGCCTCAGACTGCATAAATGCCCGTGTAATGTCATTGAGTGCACGGACTATATCATCAATATAGCACCAACGAAATACCTTGCAAGGTACACATTGATCGTCGAGAAATTGACCGTCCATAAATTCAAGCAGTCCAAATTCAAAATTAGCATTGTCGAGCTGGCAGAAACATGTTGTCATATTCTGCGGCCAGTCGTTATCCTTTACGTAGTGCCATCTGAACATTGCTTCTCCCTCGCGTCTGCCAGTTTTTTTGCCATTTCTATAAACCCAAGTCCCCTAACACCGCCGATAGCGTCCATGAGCGAATCATGAATCTTTGCAAGTGCGCAGACTGTGGCCATATCGTCCGTCTTTGCCCGGTCGGCCAGCTCACAACAAAACTCACCGTACAGCTTGCACAGGTCTTTTGTGATTTCGTCAAGTCGTTGTAATTCCATTGTTACCCCTTTTTATTACCATTTTGCGTACGTAAGCAAAATGGTTATATTCGATTCATTCCCATTCCATATTGAAAATGTCGTTTATGTGCTTGTTGCATTCTTTCAGGAATCTATACGCTTCCTCATCCTGCATATCCAGATAGTCAATAATTGCTTGTTCGTGTTTCTTATAAAGACGCTCCATTTTACCGTTTATTTCCCGGTTGGTTAATCCAGCACCGATTAAACTACTTTCGAGCAACGAATGAACTGCTAATACTGTTTTGCCAAACTCGTCCATCTTGTTTATTTCCTTATCGTATTTGCATAGTTTCGTATAATTAAACGTTTGCTTCATTATCCAAAACTTCGTGTCTGTACAATGCGGCCTTTTCTTTGCCCGGTTGACTGCCTTTTGCAGTTCATGCTCTGCGGCTTCTAATGTCTCGACAGTTGTGATCGTGTGGCCGTCACCTCCGTCGGATGCTGCACAGACAGCATAACGGATTAGAGTACCCTCGAAGCACAGTTAATGCTTCATCAGCCTTTTGAATGGCAGGACGAATTACGTATGAGGATTCGTGATCGTCTTTGTTGGCAATCTGACAGTCCCATGTAACCAACATATCTAACGCCGTCTCTATTGCGTGCAATGTTGTATATCTGTGATTAACCATATTCTGAAACTCGATCGCATTCAACTGAACATCCATGCTCATATCCACACCTCGCACTATTGTTTATTTACTTCAACACACGCTTGCTCATCGAGAATAAACGGATCTGTTGGCTCTTTACGAATCGCCAAACGGCATCCACTGTCTCGTTTACCATCCCAATAATTATACCTCTTCTCATACAATGCAACAAATGGCAGGATTCGTATAAACTTTAATCCTTCTATTCCTTCCAAATGCTTAACATACTCTTTAACCTGTCCCCAATTCATGCACCACATTTCCCTGGAACAATCGTTATAACAACCCTGAACAAAGAAATCCTCAACGGGATAGTCCGGGAATAGTTCCTGATCGTCTTCCGGCGATTCAATCATAACTGTTTTTTCTAACTCTTTTATATTCATTCCACACCTCGCACAAAAAGCCCCCGACTATTCGGAGGCTATTATAATAACAAATTGTGTGATTATTACAAGGGCTAATGCTGTACTATAGCTACAATCGTTAGTGCCACTGGATGTAGAGAAAATCCACAATAATCACTGTTGCCCATGTCCGGGCTATGTCATCTGGTGTGGGTCACATGGTGTTATGCTGTTGGTGTCATTGTGTATTCAACTTTTGCAAATGTAAAACTATCGCTTGATTCGTTTTTCATCGCCAAACAGATGATACCCAATACTGCTCAGATCGTCCGTCCAGTCGGTTTGTGTACCATCAAGGACATAATAGTAATCAGTACCATCCGAGGTGTATTTGAATGCGTTATAGGGGTTGTTAGACGAGTTATAGACTGTTACCACAGTTGCAGAGGATGAGGAACAGACTGCGATTCTTGACGCATGGAACAGCACACCTTCACTTCCAATATTTTTAGCGCACAAATAGTTGTTATTTTCTACAGCCGTAATAACTCCATTTACCCCTTTTTCTGTGAGATAAGTATTTGAATACCATTCAATCACAGCATAACTTTTGGATGAATCGTAAACAACACCAGTATCATAAGCACCAGAATTATATTCGTACAATCCTCCAATGTCATTTACTGATATTGGTGTAACCTTTGGTGTATCACTGTTACTCCAAGCATACAGCCAGTTATCCTCACCAAAATCACCGCTCATACTCACCGTCGGTAGGGCTGGTGCGGGGGATGGAATCTCACAATGATATATTTCACGCCCAGCCTTATCCCAGAAATATAATATGCGTGTTTGACTGTCGAATGTTATATTGTATAAAAGCGGTGCAAGTGCCATTGTTTCACCTCACTTTTTATTGCATTAGCTCAAATCAATAATAATTTCTTTTGTCCCATCTGAGCTATATGCTGTAAGGATGTGTGTATCTTCGTTATAGCTTATATCGGAGATATATTCGCCCGCAATTGTTTCCATGTCGGTTTGCAATTGCCCGACAGCCTCTTGAATTTGACCAACGGTAGTATTTAGTGTCGATATATCATCGGCGTTTTTCTCGACATCTCCAGCGAGTGCCACAACGTCATACACCGTTCCGAATTCTTCAACACACCCCACAAGACTGATCGCCAAATCGACATTAATAACCGTTTCTGTGCCATCAATGAAGATCTGGCTGTTATTGTCGGTAAACGCGGCCAAGATGCGTTTTTGTCCGTCGAATTCGACCGTTACTGCATAGGATTTAAGCGCTTGTGCTCCATCAATGAGCGGGAATTCAATTGTAAGTTTTGCGGAATTTTCAGACACGCGGCAGCCGGTGACACTGCCTTTAATGCCATCATACCAGCAAGATTTGTGCGACAAGAGCGCAGGTGCGGTCGTCTCATATTTGTCAGTCGAAAGCACCGCTCCAAACGTTACAAGAGACGCTTTCTTCTTTGCCTCTCTGCAAAGATTTGACCCTTCGCCTACAATTCCATGTATTTGCATCGAAAAACCCTCCATAATGAAAATTTACACGTCTCTATACTCTATATCGAACGTGACTGAGTTGGGGAGTGCGCAAAAGCCTTTTTTTGGAAAGATCGGAAACGCTGTATCTGAAGGCGTTACACTCTCAAGATACGCATCGACAGCGTAAACATCGACAACATCGCCGACATCCTTTTTTTTTCGCATGATTGAGCACAATTCATCTATGCTGAATGGTGCATTAATATGCGTTGCAAGGTATGATCTGTATTCTTCCAGCGCATACTCTGCATGATATTGCGCTATTGTTCGGCCAAGCTGTAATATGGTATTAAACCGCGCTGGATAATATACCTTTATTGTCATCGACGGCATCGACTCATATAATGCAGCTTCGACCTCGACAAGATCGCCGACAGGGCGGAATGATGGGTCGTCGCATGACGCCTGCACCCGCTCCAAAATTGCACCATCGCTTATCGGAACATACCGAATTTTGATTCGTGCTTTGCCTTTTTGATACCCATAATCGCCGTCACGCAAGCAATACGCATCAACAACACGCGGGTCTGCAAGCATTGCCCGTGCTTCGTAGGCAGCGGCTGTGCCGCATCCCAAAAACGACGAAATTACAGTTTTGATATATTCACGGAATCCGTCATCATCGCCATTGTAGCCGTCGAAACCTCCACCCGTTTGGTTAGCATTTTCGTGCGGCGTTTCATCGACGAGGTAAGAGCCACCAGAAATAACAGTATTCACATCGCCGGCCGGTATGTCATTTCCAACAGATCCGTCCTGTGTACAATGTAAAAGTATATCAATCGGATTCCCGTAAGTATAAAAAGCAAGGTCAATTTCGTCGTTCGTGAATATGTACTTTCCGTCCTCTGTTGCGATCTGCAATTCACCGGCCGGAATTGTTCCGGTGGTGGTTAATGTCAATGCAAACAGCGCTACAGCGGGTTTTTTGGCCGTGTTTCTATCGACTCCATAGATTGCGGCGATCCCGTCCAGTGACTCTCCCCGTGATGTGTCTAAAAAACGCTGCCTCGCCGCATCGTTGAATGATGCACAAAGCACCGACAAAACATAGGCCGAAACGGATGCAGACGCAAACGCATCAGAGCCAATTTGGATTGTTTCGCCGTATTGCCGGTAATATTCTTGTTTGAATAAATCAAGAATTTCGGCGGTTGTGTATGTTATAAATTCAGCCATTGAACACCTCAGAGCGTCGCAATTCTGTTCCCTTTAAGATTAATAACATATTGGGTAGCACCTGTAAAGTTTTTCGACACCTGTACAACAGAAAAGCGGTTAATCTGAGGGTAGAATTCTTTTAATTGGCGTGAAATTTCGCCCCTGTTGAGTCCATTTGCGTCATCAATAACATTGAGTCCGAACGACCTGAATAAAACATGCTCACCGCGTCTCGTTTTCGCCATATTTGCGACGTTTTGCGCTATGTTTTGCATTATGTCCTCTCCATTGTTTTGATTGAAATTTCTTTAAATTGTGAGGGTACACGGCCTTCTCTGAGCGCAAGAGATACCCCAAGAGCTGCAATTCCATCGCCATCAATAACAGGTGAAATTCCAACGGATTCCACGCAATATTTACCAATGTACTCGCCGATCCAGTAGAGCTCCCCGACGACGCCACACAGACGCTCGCAAGCGTAAGCCGCGCCGTCAAGATCGTTCGTGAATGCGCGGGAAAATTGCAGATTAATTGTAACACTCGCCGCTTGTAATCGCTTGCGACGGTAAAGCGATTGAGACAATCCGGCCGGCGTTCGGCTGAAATATGTCGCCGTCCCGATTGATCTACCCAGCGATATATTGCCGCTGTATGATGGAAAATTAAACGCTTGCTGTGTGTTATATAAACCATGCTGCATTTATTACACCTCCGGCAAAGATTGAGGCGTCCCGGTATTGCCTGGGGCTGTTGTGACTTGATGGATGTGATTTCCCATTGACAAAATCCCGGCAATTAAATCAGATCCAGCAACATCGCCGCTCGCTGTAATGTCACCACTTGCCGTAACATCCCCAGAAACCGCAATATTTTGCCCAAATTTGAAAGAAAAGCCCTGTGGGTTGTAGACCACAACCCCCTCACCAGAAACGTCATCCCAGACGGCAAAAACACGCCCTCCCTTCGCCGTTTCCGCTTGCCCTGGCTGATCAATCACCTGTAAATATAAATTAATGCTAATTGCGTTGTTATATTCGCAGACTGCCCGGCATTTGTCGCCGGCGATGCTCTCGATCCTAAACCATCCTAAACGCACCATCTCGACCCCCTTGTCTTTAGATGCAGGCGAATAATTCTGCATACCTCATCCACAGAAACACGCAATTCCCGTGCAACCCATTGCAGGCCGCGGCCGTCATTGAGCAGATCACACACTCGACAGGCGAAATTATATTCTATATCCGCAGCAGAAACAATGCGTTTTGTTTGTGCTGTTGTTGTCTGTTTCGGTGTTATTTCCGGCCTTTTCTTTTTCTGGGCAGGCTGTCTGTGTGGCACGAAAACACCAATCAAAATTAAGAATTTCCGAATCAGATACACAGATAGACCAACACGAGCCGCAATACTTTCAAGCGTTGCACCGGATTTATACAATTCTCGAATTTTGCCTTGCTCGCTATCCAGAATCATTGTTGTGCGATCTCGAAAAGGGCTCGTATCGAAGGGCAGATCGTGCTTCACACGCGGATAAAGACATTTTCGAACTAAAAATTTCTTCACAGTATCCCGTGAAATGCTGTATTTATCGGCAATTTCTTGCAATGTCCCGCCATAACGCCACATGTATAATATTTCGTCTGAATGGCGAGAAAATACATAATTTATATGTTTCTGTCGATCTAAAAAAAGCCCCATAATTCACTCCAAAACGTGCACATCAATGTGCATCATGTTATTTATATAATCTTTTTGATAAAAATCAACAACACCAATATGCAGATTTCCGGACGTTTGAACCGATATTGCAGAATATTGCACAATCCGGCTGTTTAGCGGCATTTCTGCGGCGAATGATCTTGACCAATAGCGGGCGAGCATGAGGCGTTTTTGTGCATATTCGTTAGTATTACACCGAAAACATGAATTGATATACTGAATTGAGCCGGAATCTGTTGTTTTTTGCTCAAATTCATTCACACCATCATTCCAAATAATTCCAGAAATGGGCTCTATATCTATGTTTTCGGTTAATATACTTTCTATTGGTGAATACTCACCATTGTTTTTTGGCACGTCCGCAAATGTGAGTTTTCCGGATTGTGCAGCAATCAAAAAACCCGCGGAATCTTGCAGTTGTTGCAACATCTCCAGCGGTGTGCATTGAAACAGACAATAATCCAGGCTGCCCGAAACCTTTACAGTGCACGGAATGCCAGCTCGCCGACAAACGTCGGCCAAGACTGCCTGCAATGTCGTTTCTGAATATTGCGCAGTTGTTGCCTCGAATGCGGCCGGCGGATAGATTGAGGCGGTAATTTGTAAAATTCCGTCCTCTAAATCGGCGGATGTTATATAATATTCTGTTGTGAAAGCGGCCTCAATGCGCACTTTTCCGCCATTCACAAGCGCAGTTTTCCAGGATGAATCTTTCGTGATTTCGGAATCGTTGCCGACCACTAATCCAAGCTCGCACCCGTCCGGCGTTTCAATGAGTTTATAGATTGTGATTTCTTCTTTTATTTCGAGTTCTTTTCCGCCGGACGACAATATCACTTTTGGGAGCGATTGCGCAATTTCGATTGCACCCGCGGCACGTGAATTGGTGCTCGCTTGTGCGCATTTTATGCCGCTCAATGTAATGTCGAATTCGTAATTTTGCGCATCGTTATCAGTCGTGTAGTGAACGCTCGTAGGCACAAAAAGAAGCTCCAGAAGCGGCTGGAAATTGCCCAGTTTTACGGCTGTAGGGAGTGCTTTTCTTGATATGTCTAAACTCTTTATATCTTGCAAGGTTTGCGCATAATCCACGCCGAATGCAGAACACAAAGAAGGTGAAATTATAAGTCTGAGTGACAATTCAGCGGCCTCGAAACCGATCGGCGTGACTGATTGATCGCTATGCTCTGCCAATCTCGCCTTTTTGGTGTATGAAAAGGCGGAAACAAATTCTATTGGTAACTTTTTTGAATTAAATTCAACATAATACATAATCTTTTAACCCCACGGCGGTAATATTATCGCCTCACCCTCATCATCCCAGGGCGGTGCAATCGTTGACGCGGCAACAATTCCGCGGGCTGGAACGTTGATCTTTTCTCCGCCCTCAAAAATTACAACGTCCGAAAACTCTGGGTTTTGCTGCAAAAGAAAATCCATCATAAACTCATCGCCGTAAGCCTCAAAAGCGATCACATCCCATGTACAGCCACGAGGGCAAATATACTCACTCATCGTATAACTCCCCGAAATCATCTCCCAAATCATCCGAATTAATATCGTCTTTCGGCAGATAATATTTATAATTTCCCTTTTCTCGAACTCTGCAAAGTTGCCCATTGTCGAGTAGTTCTTGCAATGCAACCTTCGCGGCCTCTTGATCGTTCGAACCCTTCATAATAGCCACATAAGTTACTTTTGGTTTTGCTTCTACTCGCTCCAAAATATAATCTTTTGCGATCTGCTTTCGTGTGTCGAAATCGATTGCCTCAGCCTGTTTTTTGGGCTTGCCCGTTCCAACACTGAGATCCAGCGAAAAAACACGCGGATCCGCTTTTATATCGTTTGCAAAATCAAAAAAAACATCCGCCGGCTGTGATTCAATTTCTGAAGCTGTTGGTTTTATTGGCGATTCTGAAATCTCCAGGCGTTTCACAGCCTGCTGAACGGCAACAGGATTTAAATTATTCTGCGAGGGTGAGTAATCACCACGCCTATTGAATGCTTTTCTATATGCGGCGTCTTTTCTTGCGTTATCGCGCTCTTTTTGCAGATTTAGCTTTGTTCTAATCGACACATTCAGCGCATTAATATCTTCATCAAACATTATATACCTCCGTGCCTACGTTGCAAAAAGAGATTGCGGTTAAATCCGCGTGATTTAATGGCCTGTGACAGGCTCAATGCAGTAGTTTCGTTTCCGTGCATGTTAAAAGATTGAGTTATATTTTGCACAATATTATTCGCCCGGCCTTGTCGTGAGTAGTCGAGTGGCACAACCAATTCTTGCCCACGCTCGCCGACAATGCCAGGACCGACAAGCAAACCACCATTCGACCTCTGCGGAACCCCCTTCGCCGTTGCCAAATCCAAGCCCTCTAGCTTATTATTTCTTGTAAGATAATCGGCAATCAACTGTAATTCTTCAAGCGATTTGCTCGAATTTGTCATTTCGACAAGCTGTTTTTTCTCTTGTTCATCTTGTATATTAACAAGATCTTCGAGTAACTTTTCACGCGATTTTTCCAAACGCAACGCTTCACGTTCGCGCTGTCGTTCCATTTTGTATGTCAAAACGCGAGATTCGCCGCCTGGCATAAGCCCTAAGATTGATTCAATTACACGATCAAAATACTTTAATCCATTCTTTTCGAGCCAAGAAAATACACTGTCAATATATGGGAATGTATGTTCTAATACACGCATGATTAATTTATTCTTATATTCTTCCATTTGCCGCATTCTCATTGCTGCTTTTTCAACTGTGCTCTCCTCATGCTGCCCCTCTGCTGTTGCAGCCCTGCCAAGTCCGGCGAAGTCAAGCGACGCGATCCCTGCCCGCGCCCGTGCCCGTGCCTGGCTGGATCTGCCAGCATACCGCTCCCATCCGAAGGACTGCGCGGCCTGGAATATGTCTTGCCCAGGCTTGAGCTTCGATAAAAAGACTCTGAGAGCGCGTTCTTGCCGCTCCGTCGAGTCGAAGACACCCGCGCCTTGTAGAGCGGCTGTGAGAGCGACAAGATCAATCTGAGATGCGCCAGATCGAAAAGAACGATCCCGCATCTGTGTGACCGTTTGGGCTACGTCTGCGAGCGCTCCACCCGTAAGCCCGGTAAGCCCCTGGATTCGCTCCATTCTCGCCTCTAACGCACGATAATCGACGCGGCCGCCCGTTTGGCTTCTGAAAAGCTCAGACGCGCCAGGGAGTCGAATTTCGGCCGCTGTAGCCGCCTCTAACTCACCCCTCGACGCATTGCGCCCCAACACGATCACAACGCGATTGATTGCGTCGACAATTTCTGACGCACTCGCACCCGTGCGCATATAGAGCGCGGATATAAGCCCGCGCTTGTCATCTGCGGACAAACTCGCCCGAATTCGTGCGGCCTCTTTTTCTTTGTCGGCTTCGGCCTGCGCCCCAGCCATCCCGGCCGCTGTGATCCCGCCGACGATCCCGACGCCCGCAGCTGCCAGCTTACCTGCACCAACTGCGAGTTTGCCTGCTTTTTTCAACGCGACGTATGCTTTACCCGTTGCCGACAATGATTTAATATATTCTTTCTGCTTTTTTATTCGATCTGTTAGGCCTTTTAAATCTTGTTTTATTAAATCGTTTGCGGTTTTTTGGCCCTTTAGCGCGGTCTGCTGTGCCTTAATTTGAGCACGCAACGCCCGATTTTGTAACTGATATTTTTTCAGCTCTTGATCACTACCGGCGATTGTGCGTTTCTGTAATTGCTCTAATTCTTTTCGTTCCTGCCTTGTGAGATTTGTTTGTGCTTCGAGCTCTTTTCGCCGCTCTCTGTCACGCTTTCCGGCCTCTGATAGCGAGTAGCTGATCTGATCGGCCTGCTTTTGCACTGCATCATAATATTTTTGTAATTCAGACCGATATTTTCCGGCGTTGTCCGCATTCGATTTGAGGTCTTTTTGCAGATTTTTCAGACCCTCGCTCGCCTTGTCGAAATCCAGGGAATCGGCCTGCTTTTGCAGATCGGTCAACGCGCTTTGTATATCAAATAATGCTTTTTTCGATTCGTCGGACCGTTCAATATTGGCCTCTAACGATATTTGATAGCGCGATATTGTTTTATTGCCTGCCATAACCGCTCCCCTCATTTATTAATTTGACAAGCGCGTCGAGCTCTGCAAATGGCGTGCGGTAGAGCTCTAATGCACTGCAATTATACACCGTTGCCAGTGTCACTATATTTTTCTTTTGCGTAAGAATATACTTGTCCGCGAAACAAATAATCAACCTGCGCCACCTCCGCAAGCGCAAAGCAATCATTCATTTCGACCTGTATAACATCTTGCAAGGCTACACCGGAACCGCCTTTAATAGCCGCGATCCAGGCAATCGCAAGCTGATAATATACATCGTTCTGCACGTCATCAATCGGCGTGTTATCTACCATCCGACGAATTGTATTGACTGAGCGCAAATCTGCAAATGACAGTTGATCGAAGTCCAGCTGCAAATGTGACACTTCTTTGCCGCCTGCCGTTTTGACTGGTTTTGTGAGGTCAAATTCAATCATTCGCCCAACTCCTTTTTCTCGAACCATGATTCATAGTCATCATCATCGGCATCAAATTCAAGTACATACCCGCCATAATGTTCAGCGAGGCATTCGGTGGAACAGAATATTTCATCCCTAAACGGAACAACATATATAGCATTCCCCGGCTGTATTTCCCGTTGGCAAGCAGAATTCATGCAAACAACTGGTTTGTGAGTTTCCGAAAACTCTTTTTTTGCCTTTTCGTATGCAGCTAAACGTCGGTCGAGTTCTTCTTTCGTCATGTTCAAACCAAAACAAAAAGAGGGTGATTAATCACCCTCTGAGTTGATATTATAAAAGGGCGTTGGCCGCGCTTCGTAAATCCCGACCGTTGATAATACAGCGTCGCTCCATTCGATTAATATCATAGTAGACATTCCCGTCGGAGTCCTCTTTTTTGTATGCAATAGCGTTCATTGCAATGCTGCCTGTGCCCTCACCGCCTGGCGTTGCCTCTGTGCCCGGGATTGTGTGTACATACCCTTTGCAATATACAGTATATCCAACAACGCGGCTTGTGTTATCCGGTTCTATTACGGTGCGGATATATCGCACAATCCATTCTGCGACCTCACCAACGACGCCCAAACGCATCGCATTTGGATCGTCTGCATTAATATTCGTTGTGATTTCGAGATTGCCGATTCTTGTAAAATCGGCCATCGAAAACGTACCCATCATCTGAATGTCTTGGGATTCAAATTCGATCGCTGGGAGTGTAATATCTACACCTTCGGCGGCCTGCATGATAGTTGGTTGTCCGCCGGACGCAGGGTAAATTGTACAATCGTGAATTACAGTTCTTTTTGAAATTGCAGTCGCCATTTGTTAATCCTCCAAATATACTGTATAACCTTCGTCGGTGAACGAGACGCCCAAGTCGATATATTTGGCGGGCGGCGTGTAAGTTACAAAATCCTTGAAGTAGAAATGTCCTTTTGCGATTGAGTCTTTGGTATTATCCTGCGGCCGGAACTCGCAACGCGGCGAACCAACAAGGGCTTGAACAGAGACAAGATGATATAAAAAGTCTTGTTCTTCGTTCAAAATATATCGGCGGAGCTCTGCATCCATACCAGCATCAATACTCGGTCGCCATTTCTGCTCGAATCTGTTTGTGATCCGCATTCTCATGCGCGGATAATTGTCGAATCGGCCGCGTTCGTCTTGAATTTCAGCGTTATTAAATGCAGCTGTATGATCGCCCCAGGTGACATATTTGCCACCGCCGATATTCAAGAAGCTGTCGATTCCGTCGGCACTCAGCTGATCTAGGTCGGACTTTTTGGCGTTAATATTGACGACACCGCTTTCACCATTTGAACCGCCGGAAAGCTGTATTATTATCGGGTTTCCAGCATCATTATATGATGGTACTGTAATTTCTCCGGTGGCAACAACGTATTGCGTTATTACAACTGAACTGTCATTGTTGTCAACAAATTCGTTAAATGTGCTAGCGTCAATATATATACCTGATTCGCTAGATATGATCCCATTATAAGATGTAAAAACAGGTGTGGCCGGATCGTCGCTTCCGCTGTCGTAAATATCAACTACAACACCATCGCTAGATTGATATATTTCTAAACGTAAATTATTTCCCGCCACACCACTATTTGACGCCTCAAGTGTCAAAGTAGTTGGTTCTGAGAATTTTCCTGTGGCTTTTGTCGAAGCACTGCCGCCAGAAAGCTGAATTTCAAGCGATTCTGAAGCGCTTTCTTCTGGAATATCCGGCAGAGGAATATAGCCAGAAAATACAACGTAACGGCTTGCAACGGATATTGCATTTAATTGAGAGTAAGTTATTATTGGGTCATTTACGTTGGTTCTATCGCTTGCGACAATCTCACTTCCATTATACACGACAAGTCTAACCGCATCGCCGTCTTCTTCCTGCTTCAATGTAACTTTTAACGCATTCCCATCGACGCCAACGCTAGCGGCTTCAACCGATAATTCCGGGAATTGTCCGCGAGCCTTTGTGGGTTCATCTGCTGAAATTATACACCCGCATTGTATATCTGCGGAGAGATTGCCAGAACAGCGCGAGGGTTCACGGCCATTGTTCTGCATGTCCTGTATTGCCCAACGACAAGCACGGAATGCGGCACCGGAAATAACAGCCCCAGAAAGTAACTTTGCATACCCCCAGTGACATACTGTAATATCATCGGTGGACGTCTTAACCTTCACAGATGTTAATTCTGACAACACCGGCCGGCCGTTAGCATCGAGCTGATCTGCATCCTGTATGCCGTCATAGATAACAATTCCGTCCCATTGCCCGTTTTGTTTTTTGGCGGCTGTAACAAGTGCAGCAATCACCTCGGAATCCTGGCAACGTGGGGCAACCAAAATGTTTGCAATAACCCCGTATTGCATCCATAAATCGGAAATATTAAGAAGCGCGGACGTGTAATCGCTCGCCTGTGCCTCGGCGGTGTTGGCAACCGGAATGCAGTAGATATGCGATATATTACACGCCTGGAATGCCGCTAAACAGGCATCTGTGAGCGTGTAACCATCATCGACCGACACACCCAGTTTTTCAACGGCATCGGCCCAAGATGTTATCAGAATCGGCGTTCCCACAGTACCGCTGGGGGATGTGCCATAAAAAACTATATTTGTTTCGACAGTTACGGGCGTTTGCACCAGTGTTTCACTTACATGCGCATTGACGCCATAAAGCTCAGTTGCCATATAACCCTCCAAAAAGAGAAAAGACAAAACCACAAATTACCTATAACAAATCTTGGTAGGCTTGTCCAAATATTTCTGTTTTTGGCCGTCGAATAATAACTGTGAACTCAACGAGCGATTGAGAATAGGGAAAATCACGAAGTGCACGATCTGGCGGCGTGAATGACAACTCTGTCAAATCGAACGACGTGCAGCGCATCGAATCTATAATTTCGTATAATTGCAGACCCGCCAGCAAACTACATTTATATAGCTCGTATTGCGCGTTTTTACTCGAATAGTCCAAATCATCACCCAAAACAAAATCGTTCGTGTGTGGCGAAATTTCCCGGGCTGTTTCGGCTGAATTTGTCGAACCATTCCAAACGACAGAATAAGCAGCCATATTCACCCGCGCCTCGCCTGGATTGTCCCCAGGAGTTACACCCTCAACCATCAACGTAATCGACGGCGACACTTGCGGGAAATTCTGTTTGTTTCGGCAATTTGGCGGGCAGCAAAAAAGAAATACTTTCGGGACGGCATCGGCGAAGCCATCGACGCCGGCCGTGCTATCCTTTGACGAACCGCCCGAAAACTCCAGCGTTTTGTATGTCTTTTCGAGAAAATCGCCGATTGCCTCGACGCATCCCATTATATTATAGAATTCGACTGTGTTTCCCATGGTGATTAATCACCCCCACCATAATAACTCGTTCCGGCTTTTAAAAGAATCGTTGCGCCCCCCATCTCATCGGACACATCGACAACGGTATAAGGCGTTTTATTAATATACAGCGTTGCACCGGAATCGACATAGAGCTCTCCGCCGATAGGATACGGGCAATATAAAGTCCAGGATACAGCCTGCAATGGCGCTGAATTTGAAAAATTGTTATTATCCACCATATTCGATTGCATCGAACCAAAAATCACATATTCTCTCTTGCTGTCAACGCAAATGTGCAATTCTTCACTATATTCTTCGGCGTTTTTAAAAAACAGACCATCTAAATCTTTTGCAATTAGAGCTTTCAAATTCATTCTTTAACCTCCATATTCCCGGGCCGCGTCTAATAAAATTTGTTCAATGTCGGCCGTATCTGTCACCAATTCCGCAAGATTGCGGACTGAATGAACAGCAACAGGCGTTTTTATATCATCTCTAATCCCAAAAGTATAACTTTTATGTGTAAAAAAATTGCTTACACCAAATTCAGCGACGGTCGACCCTAATGTTTCCAAATGTTCTTTTCGTCTTGTGATCGTAATCCAGCGGGCTCGTGGGCTCTCAATATATACATGATAAGGCCGTCCATCATGCACCCCAGTTCCCGGCTTTTGATATTCGGGATCTAATGCGGTATTAGGATTGATACCGTACATAAAGATTCTATCTTTATATACCTTGTCTGTTCGCACCCCGAATAGTTTTCGTGCTTTCGGCAAAAAAGGATTAATGTTTTTTGCGTATTGTTGAAGTCGTTTTATTGCACGCTTTCGCCATTGAGATGTTAATTTGACGCCCTCAATTTCAGCGCGTTTGTAATATTCGTTTAATATATTTTCAATATCAAACTTCATCTTTTGTTTTCTCGCTATCGCCCGCCGTTGCTTGCTCTACTGCATCATGCCCAAAAAGACGTTGTGCAACCTCATTGCGGGATATAAGCCCGGCCTCTAATGCTCGCAAATAGTAATCAAGTTCTTTTGTCGGGTCGAGCACCATTGGCGGCTCTCCTGATCTCCAAACACTCTCAATCGCCAGCAATGACGCGGCCTCGCTGTTTGTTTTTGCGGTACTTTCAACTCCAAGTAAATCTAATGTTTCACGTGCGAAAACTTCAAACAGAGGTTTTATTATACCCTCAATAAACGGCCGTCGGAATTTGTCGCAGGTGTGATTGAATTGCACCGTTGCGGCCTTCGCTGAGCTATATGTGGAATCGAACGACTGAGTGAGTATTTGCTTCGGGATGCCTAACGCAGCCCCACAAAGCATAACAATTTCATCAATAAACGACCCAAAACCGCTATTTGGCCGGCGTGTATCTATGGACTTAATATCCTCACCAGGTGCAAGATGAACACTTTTTCCAGGCGAAATATAATTCACTGCATTTATACTTCCGGCCAAATAACTGTTTTTTATGCCGAACGGATCCAGGCCGAAATCATCACTTTTTTCCGGAACTATCGGTTGATCTAATGCGATTTGCGAAACTCCCTCTAATGGATTTAGCGTTTTGTTATAAGCCTCTGTTGTAACAGCAAACACCATGCACGCCTCAATAATTGCAGCTTGCAGTTCTGCTTTTGTGTAGGCATAACTGCCCCAGATTGCCTCAATTACGGGCGCAAGAAGCGGAATTCCGCGATATTGATCGGCGCGGCGAACAAGTTTTGCGTGCAGTACAATTGGCAAACCATCGGGACCAATGGCCGGAATGCGATAGAATTTCTTTTCGCCTTCAAACGGATTATCAGTAAACCAATATGCGATTGGTGAAAGCGTGCGCTTTGATAATTCGACACCATCAACAACATAGTGCCCGGATTTCGTAATTGCTACACTTGAATTGTAATTGCTACGCTTCATAAATTCCGGCGTCTGACAACAGAATTCCTCACGGAGACGCCAGCCAGATACGTTGTTTCTTCGCATGTGTCGGATCAAGAACACATCTCCGGACAAAATCATATTATAAAATGCAGCGTCTTGTAATTCTTGGAACGTCCAGAGGCCGCGGCTGTCGAGCACGTGTGTTTTCGACGCCATCAACAGGCGCTTTTTTAATAATTTTGTGAGCTCTCCGTAATGTTGAAAATACTCAGATTCTGGCAGAGGCTGATAATGCAGGCCGGACCCTATAACACCATCATTCAAGCGGCCAATCAACGCAGAGGCAACCGGGCTTGTAATTTCAAGCATCCTGGACCTGGATGCAAGATCACGGCGCGATAAATTATCTTTTATCGCCGTTTCCGACTTCGCCCAAAATCCATTATATGCCTGATCGTATATGCTACCGCCGGCCGCACCGTATCCAGTGAATGGATCCATTATAACCTCCAAAAAAGGTGATTAATCACCTAAATTACACTCTACCAGAAACGCGGAAAAACGTTCGCCGGCATGATGAATGCGCTCGTTGACGTTGCACGCACCGCCCGACCGCTCAATATAGCCTCAATCTCGTCGATCTGATCTTTACAGGATTTAATAAAATCCATGAGCGTTTTTAGGTCTGGTGCGTTGCGAGAAACAGAACGATTGCCCAGGCTGTATGAAGTTACACGCCCTGAGATTAAATCTTCATATCCCATTTGCGCGGAATACATCGCCCTATATAACCGCTCGCGTTCCTGCATGTATTTCTCGCGGTATGTGCGCGGGATCTGGATTTCGTCGGCCATTATTCACCCCCTATAAAACAAGGGGGTGAATAATCACCCCCAGTTTAATGTTCTACTGTATAATATATATTATTCAGCGGCTACATATACAAGCTCGATCACACTGTCAATGTACGGAACCTCGACAGTTTCTGAACCGCTTGCACCGTCTTTTACTTTTTGACCGTTCAAATATATACTACATGTTTTTTCTGAAACGGCCGGCACTGTGAATGTGATTTCCGAACCACCCAAAACATTGTGCATGTCGTCTGGGAGTGTAATTCCTGTTTCTTCGCTTTCAAAAACAACGTCGATTGCAGCCCCTTGTGTTCCGCCAGAAACTTCATTGCTATTTTCTGCAAGCATCGTAATCCAGCCCCAGAGACGCTTTGGCGCAGGGAGCGGTCGAGATTCAACGAGAATCCCAAGTTTTTTTGCTCTGAGATCCCAATACTGAGAGGCTATAATTTTACCACGTCGATTGATAAACGAGTGAGCAAGCGTGGGGTCGTTTTCGGTTAATGCCTTTCGGTCAATATCAACACACCCACCGCAGAGAGTGCGTCCGCACCCTTTGGAAAGTACGCAAACAAAATCGTTGGGCAGATAGTTTTGTTTTTGGCCATTCGCGTCAACATACATGCCGGAATATGTAATAATATTGAGCACAAAACCGCCAAACGCAACACGGGCCACGAGTTGCGCACCTTCTACCTCATCGGCAATGAGTGTTGAAGGGTCGCTGTGATATGTCTCAACCATAGCTTTAAATTCCGGATCCTTATTCAACAGGACATAGGCCGCCGGATGAATAAGCAGATCTTCTGGCTTGCCGCCATGCTGCGCGAGTGCAATGCACATCGCAAAAACATCGCGATAAGGCGTAGCACTGCCATTTCCCCAGGGATATTTTGGGATAAAGCGTTGCTGATTTCCAGTCGAATCCTTATAATAATTAATTTCCACTGGAATCGGCGTCGAATCTGTGTCGCTTGTCGCCTCTGTACCGTGAATGCCAAGATTTAACAAAACATCAACGATTGTTTTTTCGATTGAGCGCTGAACACGTTGCCCCATGCGTGCCACTTTAATGCGTTTTAAATTCTCAAACGCATCGGCGCGGCCTGTTTCATCATCCGGTGAAACCCCCATCGCATAACATATTTTTTCAAACATTATGCGATCTTCGTCATTGGCATCTACATCGTCCTCAATACCAATGCGGGGAGGCTCTACACTCTGAGCGATATAAGATGTAGTATTTCCAACAACATAGCCTTTTTTTACAAAAACGCCTGCTTTGAGATCTACTTCGTCGAAGTCGAAAAGTACATTTTTTGTTGGAAATAAATCGCTGTCTGTGGTTGGAAAATAACGATTTTGCAAAAACTCACGTTCCGGGACTTCTGCCAAAAAGCCCTCAGCCTGCGCCACGGTAGATGTTACACTAACAACAAGTGCCATAACTCACCCCCTTATTAATTCAGAAAATCATTAATGTTGATCTGTTGTTTGTACTTATCGAAACTCGCTTTTTCGCGGGCGGCTTCGCTTTGTTTCGTTTTTGCAACAACAGGCGCGGGACAAGGGATCGGAGCTTTGGCGAGTTTTGCATAAAGTTTATTATATCTGGCAGCTAATGCGTCGCCTGATGTAATATCCTCCATCTCATCATCATCTTTTTTACCCTCGCCTTCGAGCACTGCGAGGCGGTGTTCGATCTGCTCCAAGCGTTCGAGCATTTTTTCCATAACGTCAACAGCAGTTTTATCGCTGTTATTCTCAGTCGTGGGCTCTTCCGCTCTCATTTCTTCTTTTTTCTCGCCATCTGAACACGCTGCCTTTAATTCCGTTGTTTTAACTTTTAGTTCAGTGGTTTTAATGCCATTTTCTGCCATCTCAACACCTCCGGGATTGCCTGATAATTTATTGCATAAAAGAGCAACAATGCGGCCTATGCCGTCATCTTGAATAATTTTATCACAGAAACCGTGTGCTTTGCAAGAGTTCGCATCAAAAAAAGTTTCTTGCAAAAGATTTTCCATCGTGTACGCTGGATCCCGACGCTGTATAATAGCGAGCTGGCGAGCATTACAAACCTTTATTCCTTCATCCGCGTTATCGTCTGGAGACCAAGCGGAATGCAGTAACATTGTTCCGTTGCTTGTCATCTCGACGCGCTCACACGCAAGGGCGAGCGTTGCAGCTGCACTTGCGGCCAAACCGTAGATCTTTGCTGTCATTCGTACACCTGCCATAATGCAAGCGTCAATCATTGCCAGGGCAACGAATATTGCACCGCCGCCAGAGCAAATCTCAAATTCTATAGACTCTGGGTTGCTCTCTAGCGCTTGTTTTAATTGAACGAGTAAATATTCGTCAATCTCTCCGAATATCTCGAATTGCATTTATACACCCTCCGTTTGTGGGTGATTAATCACCCTTGTAAAAATACAATATATCAATATCTGATCGAAATGGCAACAACAATAACTACCACAAGCAGAATTGCAATGATTATATCCCATTTATCAACCTTGCTCATAATGCCTTTAGTGTCCTCTTGAATGTACGTTTTTGCGGCTCGTTTTCCGGCTGTCTCTGTTGAATCGGCGGGATTGGAATTTCTTTTGCACGTTCTTTGTAATCGGCAGCTGTCACCCGTTTTGCCTGGACGGTTTGCAAACCCTCCAAACGCTCTCTGGCCGCATCGCTTTTAGTCAATACAATATCTCGCATCGCCTGAATTTCTGGCGTCTTGCCAGTCCATTGGCGGAAATACTCAGCGGCCGCCATTGCGTAGACTCGACAGTCGAGCGCTTCGTCGTGCTCACCGGCTGCGAGCTCGTATCTATGCCCAAACTTTGTATTAATGCAATAATTGCTGCATAACATACCAAAATATATCGCATCATATCCCATAGATAAATCATCGGACCACTGCCACAGATCGAACTTGTCATCGTATAACATACGATTGAGCTTCGCTAATACAATATCTTTTCCAAAAACAGTACCAATATGCACAACAGGAACTTTGAATGCTGTTGATGCTGTGTTTGCTTGCCTGTATGTTACACGCTCAACTAACGCACGTTCAAGTTTTGTCCCTTCAACTGCATAGGCGCGGCCCTTTACCGGCCTGATTCTTCGGTCGAAAAGCGGCATGTTATAGACCGCGTTTGTATAATGCCCGCCAGAATCCTGGAACACCATCGAAACTTGCAAGGCGCGGCCGTCGGTCGTTATACCGCTGAACCCTTGAACGAATTTTAGATATGCCTGCCACACGGCCGGCTCTCCCATCTCTCCGGGAAATGTATAATATCCAAGTCCACAAATTCTCATTCCGTCGGCAGACACACCAATCAGCTCCAGGGCGATCATGTTGTCTTGTGTATCTGCACCACCAAAAACATACTCGACATAATCCGGGACAGATTGCAGAGTGTAATTTTTTCTGAATGCAGTAAATGCAAGTGGATCTTGACGTTTGATCTCCGGCGGGACATAAGCCTCCCCTAATGTCACATTGCGAAATGTCTGCACGGCACTGTCATCGAGCTTCAATGCTTGCTTTTCTTCGTTTCGCAGATCATTCCAGGTGTAAAATGCATGACAAAGCGGCGCTGTAACCTCGTAAGATCGTGCAATCCGGCCAAATTTATCAATGAACGGATCATTGTTTTGCGGCTTGCAATATGCGTGTTTTAGTGCAATTATTTCTTGCTCTGAGTAACACTGCCCGCAATGCTTACATGACACATTCGGCACACCATCCCATTTTATATCATCATATAGCACCGGCATCCACTGCCCGCACGCTGAACATATAACGCCCCAGCTCTGCATTGTGCCAAGCCGATAATGAGCAGATATTCGATTGTCTGGATCAGTCGGCGTGCTTGCGAATATTGCAATACCCCTGAATCGCATCATTCGTTTAAGCGCTAACAGCAGTGGATCGCCCTCACCCTGGATCTGATCGGTCCAGCGGTCGAGCTCGTCACAAATAAGGTATTTAATCGGCCGGCTGCATAGATCGCTTGCAGAGGCAGACCCGCCCAGCATCAGATTTGCGTTCGGCCCAATCGAAAAATTAAACACTTCCTTGATCTTATCTTCAGTGCGATTATCGGCGGTGCGTTCCTCGAATGCCCCCAGGTGCACAACATCCCTCAAAAATGGTTTCAGTCGTGTCTTGCTGTAATTTTGCGCGTTTTTAGACGTGTCCATGATCAACAGGGATGGCGACGGATCGTATAGGCACACCCAAGCAATGAAGTTCTCTAAAAGCGTTGATTTGCCGCACTGTGCCGGCGTTTTGACGATGATTCTGCATGTACTTGCAAGGTCGCTTGCGTATATTGTCGGTTCTTCAAAATACGGCGAAGGATCGAAGGAGAAAAGCCTGTTTGTGTGCGGCATTATTCGATTATTACACGCCCACTCAGCTGCATTGATTTGATCTGAATAATCGAAACATGATAGAGCATACATCTTTACCCTCCTTCACGTTTTACAATTTTTGCCTTCTCAGCAACCGCGCTATTTTTAGCACTTAATGCGCTTGCTCTTGCTTTGAGTTCGCTTGACGACTCCAACGAAACACGCACCCCAGACAGACGCTTCAATAAGTCATTGACAACCAATTGCACAGCCCGATATTGATCGGGCGACAAATTACACGCGGTTTGCAAATCGTCTGGGAGACCTTTGATCTCGCCAACAAAGGGATTTAAAACATTGGAAAATTCTTTTAGTGCCGTTGATATATAACACATCCTGCCCGTTCTGTCGTCTAAATCAAGCTGCGCTTTTTCGTTCGCAAGCCGCACCGATTCGACCTTCAATTCTAGCAGTCTCATGTTTGACACGTCCGTTCTGTATTTGATCTCGGACGGCAAAACTTTTTTATCATCATCGGCCATATAGAATTAATATTAATTTCAAGTTAATATTCCGCAAATTGTTATAATATACAATTCCGGGAAAAAATTAAAGATAGATGGGTTGACGGCCTTCGCCT
>JAGBVH010000026.1 GCA_017630405.1 Alphaproteobacteria bacterium | reverse complement strand
ATCTGGCCCCAAGACCGCCTTATGCCTGCACCGCGATGCAATTAAAAAATTTGCACAGCATTCAGGGTTAGAAAGAAAACGCGAGATTCCACAGAAAACCGATGAATGGCTGACCGCAAAAGAGCTTACGGAACACTTTGTGAGCGACAAATCTAAAATTTTAGGAGTGCTTGAAAACTTAGCAGATGAAATGCCGGGGGAAATAGAAAAAAGAAAATCTGGCACCAAGACCCCCTTATGCCTGCACCGCAAGGCAATTGAAAAATTTGCACAGCATTCGGGGTTAGAAAGAAGACGCGAAAGAAGACGCGAGATTCCACAGAAAACCGATGAATGGCTGACCGCAATAGAGCTTACGGAACACTTTGTGGGCGGCGAATCTAAAATTTTAAGTGCGCTTGAAAAGTTAGCAGATGTAATGCCGGAGAGAATAGAAAAAAGAAAATCTGGCGCCAATACCGCCTTATGCCTGCATCGCGATGCGCTGGACGAATTTGCACAGCTGTCAGGTTTAAAAAGACGTGGCAAAGTCACCCCAGAAAAGTTCCATGCCGGAACTAAAGTTGTCAAGGCAATGACCCAGATGGCAGAAACCAAGAAACAGACACAAAGCACCGCCAACCCCGACAACCAATACGAATAAAACACCGCCCAACTGGGCGGTGTTTTTTTATATGTGCATCACAGTTTGCATCACATAGAATTTTAATAAGTTATTTACACATTGCACATGTCTTTACAATCAAATTACTTGGCAGTTTCCTGTAATTATTTAGCCCACATTATAAATGTCAGAACAGTTGTTTTAGCCAAGAAATCAAATTAACCCCTTGTTTTTCTTGTTTTATATATTTGGCTGGGATAATGCCTTTTTTTAATACAATCATATAATGTCGTACGGCACCATATAACAACTGGTTTTTTATATCAACTTTTTCCCATGTTAATGGTGATGTGTCGATTTCGTTTGGTTTAACTTGATAAAAATAGTTATCGCATCCCTTGTGTATATGCAGTTTGCGTCCTTTCTTTGCCAAGTCATCCCGACACCATATTGATTCTACCAAGCCGTCTTTGACCAAATCATCCAGTTCAAAAGAAAACAAGACGGACCCCTTTGCCATTTTTTTTAGAATTGGGTCATTACCACGCCATTTCACAGGTTCGGTTAAACATGAAACGGTTCTGCTACGGCCAGGGAATGCTTTTTCCATCCATGCGATAACATCTTTGCGTTTGTTTGATTTGGCATATGACGAATATCGTTTCAAGTCCGTTGGATGTTTCGCGTATGAATACAAACCATCTGTTAAAATAGTGTTCGCTTTTGGTGCATAGTGATACAATTTCATAAATTATCCCTTATTTCCCACAAATTATACCACAGGCAATCACACTTTGCATCACATAGCATTTTATATGTCTGGCGTGTTTTGTGCCTGTTTTAGTGCCGTATAGTCCGCCATCATTTTTTTGACCGCAGATTCCAGGTCTGTTTTAATAACTTCTGGTGTGATATATGAATTAGCAAATGAATTCTCATACATTTGTTGGATTGGCTTGTTAAACAATTCCAGACCGATAATATCAACAATGCGTTCTTTCAGGTCTTGTGGCACATTATACTTGCCTATAATCTGTTCCTCTATCAAGATGTGTACAAATTCATGCATCAGTAACAGGTATATACCATAATCATTTCGCTTGTCGCGACTCATGCGGAACAGAATTGTTGCGTTCCTGCCTGATGAGTATCCGCCACCGTATCCATATGTGCATTTGATGCTTAATGTTTCTGGCATTGTTGCATTCCATGCCGGCAATAATGGTGCAATAAGTGTTTTAATTCTGTTTTGGAATCTCTGTATTGCGCTGTTTATATCAGCATCTTTGTGCGTTAAATCTGACAGTTTGTATATTTCCTTAACAAAAATATCGTGATAGTGCTGAATCTGTTGTTCGGTCAGTTTTGACTGCTCAAACATTTCGCGCATTCTGTCATCGTTTGGGATGAACATTTCGTAACTATATTTATAATTTTTAAGGTTTGTATGATATCTTTCGTGGGCGCGAATAATGCGTTGCCATGCACTTTCTGCATCAAGATGTTCTAACTGTATCTGCATATTTATTCCCCGTATGTCTGTTTTATATATTCTGTTAATGTTATTTCAATGTCGTCAGACGTATCAATAAATTTTATACCATGCTGGTCGCATGTTTTTTTATATTGTTTGGATTGTTTAATAAAATATTCACCCATTTGTAAAATTTCATTATTGTCTTTTGCGGATGCCCAATCCGTTTTACGTGCACGTACTAAAAATTGTTCGGGTGTTAAATTTGGATAGCCTAAGCATACGATATCGCATGTTTCAGAACAGATGTTTTTTGTAGCGGTTTCAGGGGATAGATGACAACCTTCAACGACATATTTTCTGGTTGGGTTTTCTTGGTGTAATTGACGCATGTATTCAAAAATAAATTTTGATAAAATCGGCTCACTTTTTTCGGGCTCTTCGTGCATACCTAAATCAGGAAAAGTTTTATAGAAGGTGGCAACAATCGCATCAATTGATATTAATCCGTAGCCAAACTTATCGCATAGCATATTCGCCAGTGAAGATTTCCCAGCACGTGGCACACCAATAATTAATAAACTTTTCATACAAAATCCTTTATTTCCCACAAATTATACCACAGGCAATCACACTTTGCATCACAGTTTTTGGTGTTTGGGGGGCATGGGGGCGGGATTGGGTTGGATTTGCAGCCATTGGTTAAAATAAAAACGGTCCGCCCCACAACAAAATTGCTGTCGGGGCAAAATTCAAAAAAGCAAAGAAATCCAAACAAAAAAACGCACCAAACGGTGCGTTTTAAAACGGGTAGCCTTTGTCGGGATGCCAAGGCGAGTCCAAAGTCCCAGATTTTCAATGGTTTCAGACAGTTGATTTGGTCCGCATGCATCACACTTCGCCTCACAGTTTTTTATTTCTCTGCCTGGGCTATTTTGGCACGTAGTTCCGGTTCGTTTTTACGTATCCAATCGTATGCCGTTTCCATAAAGCCCTGGATTGATTTGCGGTTTGTGTACATGTCGTGCAGTGTGTCAAAAATCGGTTTTCCATCTATGTCCATACTGTAAAAATAATTATATGCGATATATTCCGGTGGCGGGGTCAGTTTTGCGATATCGGAATTTCGTATAATTGTTTCAACCACTAATTCCGATAACAGCCATTTCAGGTGTGGGAAATTATATTCCGCCACATCGTCCTTGAAATGTTGTTGCCATGCATTAAACCACACAAAGTGTGTTATTTCATGCAATGCAGTTGATACCGCGTAATTTGGGTCAAAATAATAATAGACAGAAAAACTGTTGTCTGACAGGTCGCGTGGGCAAATTGGATTTAGTCCAACCAGCCCCACCATATTGTTTAATATGTCCGAACATTCCATATCAAACGCAGACGAATACGCATCGTTTAATTTACTGGCGATTGGTTGCCATGCGTTTTCAAACATATGAATTGAATTTTCGATATCTGTCTGTTTGTCGTTTCTGATTTTGCGCAGGTTGTCGGTCAGGTATTCAAATCGTTCTTCCTGGGACAGCGATTGCGCATAATCAAAATCCAGTGACGGATGTGCACGATATAGTTCCGATTTCCACCATGTTGGCGTATCGTCTGTCTGATGAAACAGAATAAAATCAATGTCTGATTCAAAATCTTTTTGTTTCCAGGTTAGTTTCATGCCTGTTTCCCTTTATGCAAATCTGTTTATATCAAATTCAAAGACTGTTTCTGATACATTGTCGCGCTTTTCGTTGATGTATTCTTTTATCTTTTTACCGCCCAGTAATTCGTACAGTCGGCAAACACGACTGCCGGTCAGGGTGCCGGTTGTAAATGTTGTTGCACCGGCATCTTTGATGCGTTTGGCAAATTCTTGAACCAGTGATAATGCAAATTTGGTGTCGCCAATTACATTTTCATCTACATATAATGCAATCAGTTCCCAGTTGTTGTTTTCGTCCCGCATACCACCGACCGAGCCAACAACATCGCCATCCGCGTTTTCTGCAACGATATTTACGGAATTTTCATTGCGGATTATATTTGCCATTTTTTCAATTCTGGCCGGACTCAGGTATTCTTGAATCTTCTGTTCCAGGTATTCTGGACTGTGCAGACCAGTAAAAGACCGGCGGTATCCGGCTGCAATAATTTTTTGGATTGCGGCCGCATCATCTGGCACTGCATTTCTGATTTTTACATTCATATTTGTACCTTTTTGTCTGTTTGTGCCTAATCTTTTTGCCAATTAAATAGTTTGTGGAATATACTTTTTGATTTTTGCTGCCTAATTAAATTTGCAATATCTACGCGATGATATGCGCCGTTTTCAATTGCCTGGCGCATTTCAGATTGAACGTGTGAATTGTCACTGGCTTGTTTGCTTGTTTTGTTTTTTAACGGTTCGTTCAGCACGTATATTTCATACCCCAACTTTTCTATTTCTTCAACCGTATTACAGGTTTGCCTTTTAGATATCTTGATTGGTGTGGGCGAATAATATTCTGTGCCTTTGTCGTGAATAAATTTTTCGCCTGGGTTTTCGACAACTGTATACAAATTGAATTCTGGCTTTATACTGTCGGATATTCTCTCAAAAAATATTTTTTTACCATGTAATTTACATTGACCGCGACCCGATATGCATTTTACCAAGGCAAAAAATTTTGCATAATCTGCATCTGATGTAACAAATGCGCCGACGACACGTTTGTTTTGAACGCTGTTAAATTGTTCTTTGGGTTCTAAAAAGTCGCCATCTATTTTTGTTGCAGAACCATGATAAAACGTGCGTGATTCTATCTGTTGTGTGGCTTGTTCAAAAGTATTCTTTTTCATATTCAATCCCTGTTTTTATCTGTCTGGTCCTTTGGACAGAAATGTCGCAATTTGATTTGGTTCTTCTGGAAGATAGCGTTTGAAGTTGCCCGTTTTGCATGTTTTGCGCCATAAAGCCAGACGTTCTTTATCTGACAGACCATCAAAATTCACTTTGTCTTGCAGGACATAAACCTTAATATTTCCGTTTTTGATTTCTTGCATAACGTCAATTTCATAGGTTTTCAAGATTGGCACATCGTTCAGACAATAATAATCATTACCATCTGGGATGAACCCATCCGAAGAAACCTCATATACATATGCTTTGCGATTTGCGATATTCGAGGTTATTTTTTCCACGTATAAAGTATCGTTGCTTCTTGGAGACATCCAGCCTCTAGATATTATTTCCATGGCTGCATAAAGTCGCGCATGACCATAACTTGGGGTTGCGAATGCGGCAGTTATCGGTGTCTGCATACTGTTAATATGCGCTTCTTTCTTACGT
>JAGBVH010000025.1 GCA_017630405.1 Alphaproteobacteria bacterium | reverse complement strand
TGCTGCTGCTGTTACTGATGAATCTAAACTAGCCACAGCTAAGGCGCAACTTGAAATTGCGGTGCAGCATGCTGATGATGCAGGGCTGAATACTAGCTCGTATGGATATGAAAAAGGTGATAATTTGGAATCCATAAAGTCGAAAGCAGCTAGTTTGAAAGCAAAGTGCGATAACAAAAAAACTTCGTTGGAAAAAGACAAAGAGAATGAAGGTGATAATGTCAAGGGTGCAGCGTGGGGTGTAGGTGCCGCGACCACGTTGGCGGGGATTGGTGTGACCGCGATGGCGACCGAAACCGCATTGTCCGCCCAAAAGGATGAAGAAGTTCAGGCCATTATGGATGAACTGAATGAAAAAATCCGTTGCACAATTGGCGGTGTTGATGTTGGTGGATATGGCGACATTATACCAGTTATGTTTGAATAATCATTGTCCAAAAAAAACGGGGGGATTTCCCCCCTGTTTTTTTATGGGCGCAGTGGTGGGGTAAATTCTCCCCCATGTGGGGGAGGGGACCCGCAGGGTTAGGGGGGTATGGATAGGTTCGGCATTGTGGTGCGAACCCTCCCCACGGCTTCGCCGCACCCCTCCGCAGGAGGGAATTTTTTTATTAGCGGGGGGGATTATCCCATTTTCTTGCGCAGGGATTCCCAATATTCAAGACGTTTTTTTATTTCGCGCTCGAATCCGCGCTCAACCGGTTCATAAAACTTTTGGCGGCCAAGTGATTCAGGAAAACAATTCTGGCCGGAAAAGCCCGTTGCTGTATCTGGATCGTATATATAGCCCGCGTTGTACCCAAGGTTCTTCATCATCTTGGTTGGGGCGTTAAGTATGTTTTTTGGGGGCATAAGGCTGCCCGTTTCGCGCGCCATGGCATAGGCCGCCTTTTGTGCGCGATAATTGCCAACACTTTTTGGTGCCGTCCCAAGGTATATTACCAACTGGGTCAGGGCAAGGTCGCCCTCGGGACTGCCCAATCTTTCGTATGCATCCCATGCCGCAATCGCAATTTGCAACGCGTTAGGATCGGCCAAGCCGATATCTTCGACCGCAAAGCGTGTTAATCGGCGGAATATGTATTTTGGATCCTGACCCGATGTCATCATGCGGGCCGTCCAATACAGTGCCGCATCGGTATCACTGGCGCGCAGGGATTTATGAACCGCGGATATTAAATTGTAATGTTCGTCCCCGCTTTTGTCCGACAGGGGCGCGCGTTTTTGAATCGCGCCATCCAATTCGTCTGGGGTTAAATCGTGTTTGAAATTTGCGTTGATTAAATATTCAACTGTGTTCAGTAAAAAGCGCGCGTCACCATCCGCCATCATCGCCAAGTGGGTGCGGGCCGCTTCGTCCAAGGGCAGTTTGGCCGACAGGAATTCTTCGGCACGTGATATCAGTGTTAATAAATCCTCGGTCGAGAGTGGTTGAAGCACCCCAACATGACACCGCGATAGCAACGCGTTGTTTAAATTAAAACTGGGGTTTTCAGTTGTCGCACCCATAAATACGACTGTGCCATCTTCCAAATAAGGCAGCAGGGTGTCCTGTTGTGTTTTGTTAAAGCGATGAATTTCATCGATGAATAATAATGTGTTGCGGCCAATGTCGCGATTCATACGCGCCGCATCCATCGCTTTTTTAATGTCCGCTGTGCCGGAAAATACCGCTGACATCGGAACAAAGTCCATGTCCACAGAATTTGCCAATGCGCGGGCAATTGTCGTCTTGCCGCATCCAGGGGGACCCCATAAAATCAGATTGGATAATTTGCGATTCTCGACCATACGGCGAACCAGACCGTTTTCGCCCAACAAGGTCGTTTGACCCACGATGTCTTCGATGGTGTTTGGTCGCATTAAATCCGCAAGTGGTCGTGTCATTTTACTTGGCTTTTATTCGGTGTTTATTTGTGATATAATTATCTTATTAAATTACAAAGGAATTGGCAAGTTGGGAAATCAAAATTCTGAATTTACGCTGGCGGTGGCAAATCTGGCCGCGGCGGCAATTGCGGCAAATCCAAAATTGACTATGGAGGTCGCAGTTCAAAATGCGCGCGAGATTTTACGCGGTGCATCTGTTACGCCTCAGCAAATCGAAGATTCTGTGCAAAGGGATAAAATCCAATGTCTTGAAGATGGAACTTGGCATATAATGCTGCGCCGATATATCAAACGCCGATTTAATATGACGCCACAGCAATATCGCGCAAAATGGGGGTTGCCGGATGATTATCCGTTTGTTGCACCGGCTTATTCTGCGCACCGGTCAAAAATAGCCAAGAAAACAGGACTTGGGAAAAAGTAATTTTACAAAGGTTGGACGCTGATGAAAGTTTGTGTGAATCTGAACGATAGTCGTTGGAAAAAGTATAAAATTGATTTTGAAAAAATCGCCTGTACGGCGGTTGGTGCCGTATACAAGGATTCCGAGGTGTCGATTGTTCTGACCGATGATGATGAAATTCATCAGCTGAATTTACAATATCGTGGTATGGATAAACCTACAAATGTGTTGTCTTTTGAATTGGGAGATGATGTGTTGTTGGGTGATATCTATATATCATTGGATACGGTTGTGCGTGAAGCGCGTGAAGCGAAAATATCGGTCGAGGAACATGCCGCGCATATGGTGGTTCATGGTATGTTACATTTGATAGGGTATGATCATATTACTGATGATGAAGCGACCGTTATGGAATTTAAGGAGATAAATATTCTGAAAAAATTGGGAATTAAAAATCCGTATGAAGAAAATTTAGAGATAACTTGCGCTGATGGCAGTTGTTGTGTGGGCAGTAAAACAATCGCATGGTTAAAGCGTTTAAAGGTCAAGGAAAATAGTTGGGTTCAATATGCGCTATACGCACTGTTTGGTGGGGTTGCGAGTTTTGGTTTTGCGCCTTTTTATCAATGGTGGTGGACATTGATTGGTATTGCGGGCGCGTATTGGTTGACAGTTCGTAATGAAAATATTGGTGGATTTTGGAAAAGTTTATTGCGTGTTTCGCCATTTGGTGCAATGTATGCTATATCTATGTTTTGGTGGGTTTTGAATTCTATTTATGTGATTCCTGAATTGGCGGCAAAGTTTGCAATTTGGACTGCGCCAGCAATAATTGGACTTGGAATCGCTGGTGTTTTTATCTTTTCTTGGCCGTTGGTCGCAATTGCGCGTGTGGCAGGAAATCGTGCGTATAGAGCGATTTTGTTTGCGGCAACTTGGACGCTTGTTTTGTGGTTGCGCGAGTGGATGTTTACAGGATTTCCATGGAATCCGGTTGCCAATATTTGGGCAATGGTACCTTGGTTGTATAATTCTATGTCGTTGTGGGGGGCGCTTGGCCTTACATTTATAACAGTGGGTTTTGTTGCGGGAATTGTGAATTTAGTTCGTGCGCCAAAATCAAAAAGAAACTGGTTCGTATTTTGGTTGTTTATTGTGTTGGCAGTCACTGGTTGTGTGGTTGGTAAAAGAAATATAGCGGTGTCGAATACTGGGGCGCAGGATAGTTCTTATTTAATTAGAATAGTTCAGCCCGCACAATCACAGGCGCAAAAATCTTCGCATGATAGGGCAGGTGCGATTGCCAATGCGGAATATAATGTGCGTAATCTGATAATGTTGGCGGCACAGGATGGCGATCCAGATTTGATTGTGTTTCCGGAAACTGCGTATCCTTTGGTTGTGATTGATGGCGATGATATGCCACTGTCTGTTGCATTGGGGACTAATGTTATAGTGGGGGCGACCACATATCGTGATGGGCGTTTGTTTAATTCAATGGTGTTGTCTGATTACAATGGTCAGATAAACAAGATTTACAGCAAGTCGCATTTGGTGCCGTTCGGAGAATATCGCCCGATGGGTATATTGCCAAGTCCTGCAAATCTGTCTGCGGGGAATGGTCCGGAATTGATAGAGGTTGATGGGTTTGTGTTTGCACCTGCGGTTTGTTATGAGGTTATATTTTCAGACTCGTTATTACCACGTGGTGGGGACAGGCCTGATGCGATAGTTAATATCACAAATGACAACTGGTTCGGCGCGACCCCTGGGACATATCAGCACTTGGATATGGTGCGCAGATATGCGATTGAATCTGGATTGCCGATTGTGCGCTCTAATTATTCTGGGATAAGCGCGTTTGTATTCCCAGATGGAAATATTATATCCAGTTTGCCTATTGGTGAATCAGGTATTCTTGATGGATATGTGTGGGGCGCGCATGATACGCCATACAGAATGATTGGTATGAATTGGTGGATGGCAATAATATTGCTGACGGCGATTCTTGGATTGCGTATATGTAGAGATAAATAATTTATTTGCCAGATAGCACCTGTTGTAATACCCAAACGCGGATTGCGGACGACAAGTTTGTTTCGGGTGCGCGGGTGCGGTCAAGTTCGTTTATTATCGATGCAACCGATATGCCACGCGCGGTGGCGATTTGTTTTAATGTGTCAAAAAATTCTGGTTCCAGTGTGATGCTGGTTTGATGGCCAGATAAAGATACAGATATTTTCTTCATTATATTTTTCCCGCAATTAAACAATCGGCCAAAGCCTTGTATGGATCATCGTATTTGCGTAATGTATTTAATGTCAGGTTGTCCAGCATATAGAAAGTGCCAAATGCGTCAAATGCAAACCAAAATAAATCATTGCGACCAAATATAGTCTTGCCAACGGTTTTGCCCATTGGGGCGATTTCATCATTTATTTGAACAATACCAGGAATTGGCGAGATGCGATTTTCCGATACTTCGATTGGACCAAAGATATAGCCGCTGTCCAGAAAAATGCTGCCGCATATTGTGTATAGTTCCATTAAAAATGCCGGAATCATTGCGCAGCGACGCTGTTGCAGTGCTGCATTGGCCAATGTTATTTCGCGCATAGATACGCCCGATGATGCAACGGCACCGCGTGACTTCATATTTGTGATAAATTCATTATGTGTCATTGTGTCGTATTCCCCCCACTAGATGTCGTGCCCAATTGATATCTGGGCCGCAATTTGTGACAGTCGGTCATCGGTTGCGTTACCTCCATCGCCACCGCCAGTGGTGTGCGCTGGTAAATATATCTTCTTGGCCGGATTAGGCAACCATACTGTTTCGTTCCCGCTTTGCGAGATTATAAAGCGATCCAGATTATGCGAGTATGGAAATGTATGGCACATAAATAAATTATCCACTTCCAGTTTCCCACCCCATACCAATGGAATGCGAAAACGAAAAGACATATTCTGGGGGACGGATTTGCCCATAATTAAATTCATAAATTCGTCCTGGGGCAGGTTCATAAACGCCAATGTTTCCACCGAGTCCGTCAAAGACGACATAAATTCTTTGCATAGTTTGCGATATGTGGTGTACCAGCCCATCGATACAGGAACGCATTTTGGAGCGACTTGAATCAGTGGCATGTCTTTCATACCAAGGTCAGATATAAGTCTTTCTGCTGCGTCTTGGGTAAGTTGCATTACATTATCCCTATGTAGTCAATAACTGTTGAAATAAATGTTGAAAACGCTTCAAAGTTTTCCTTTTCGCTGTCCGATAATTCTGGATTCGGGTTGGCCGATATAAATTCGCGTAGTTCGGACATTGAATCAAATAACTGGATGTCTGGTTCTTCTGGGTTGGCAGCATCGCGTGCGTTGACCACAAAGCTGTTTATATTTATTTCTATGTCATCCAATATGTCATCAAAGATTTGTTCCAGTTTGTTGATTGTGTTCTGCAGGTCCGATGTTGTGACACCAACCGCACCAATCCACAGGGTTTCGTTTGCACCCAATGCCAAAACCGCACTTTTTGTGTTTCCAACGGCGATGTTTGGTTTAATTGTATAGCCCGCCTTTTCAAACATTTCCGGAATTTCGGCCCATTGTTCTGATGACTGTTGTGCCGGTTGGGTGGCCGGTGGTACCGATGCCGTTGGTGCGGCACTTGGTGTAGCTGTTTGTTGTGGCGGCTGGAATATAGGTGTTATTGCTGATGTGTTAAGACGCGGTGGGCGTGTTAACGCAGGTGCCATATGTGGAACGTTTGGATTTGGTTGCGCAGCCTCGGGTTCAGGGATAACAGGTGCCTGTGCGGGTGGTGTGATAATCTGTGCTGTGGGCTGTGGTGTGACCGGTGCTGCGACTGGTGTGTGCTGTGTAATATTTTGTGCCGGTGTTTGAGGTTGTGGTTGTTCACTTGGCGCGGTTTGTACAACTGGTGATTCTGGTCTGGATGGTTGTGGTGTGTCCAAGGGCTTAGTATCACGAATTGGTAATTTGATTTTACGCAGTTGTGGCTTTACAATAGTGTGCAGGCCGAAAAGAATTATAACCGCGCCAACCACCAATGAAACATAGAACATTGGGTTTACAGGTGCTTGGGATGCCTGCATATACGCAAGATGCCGCCAGTGCGCGCCGTAAAAAAGGTTGAATCCATACTGGCTGTTGAACCAAAAGGTCATGCCCAGTACACATACAGTCAGCCATAAAAAGGCAAATAAAAATTTATCAAATTTGTTCTTCATTGTATTTATATTGTATCATATTTGTGATAAAGTAAAAAGTACTATGATTGATAAAAGTCTCATTTTTCAAGAACTGGGTGATGCAGCCGTTGTGTGGTGTGGGGGCGATTCGGATTCTGGGGAATTGGCCCAGGTGGCACAGATGGTCGCGGAACGCGGTGTGGATATTTTGTCCGTTGTGCCGGATGCGGTGCGCGTGTTGTGGCCTTGGCTGGAAAAAGAAAATGTTAAAATAATGGGGCGATTTTATTTTCCTGATATTAAAATTACCGAAGAACAGATTTCTGATGTGACAGTGCGTATCAATGCAATGTTCAAAAATGGGGGCAGTGGGGCGCAGGTATTTTTGCCGTATGGCGCGTTATCCAATTTGGTGGAACAGACACATGTGATACGCGATGATTTGTTCTTTAACAAGTATTTAAGTATCGGTGTTGATATATGCGAAATTGATGCGGAAAATTACAATGAATTATTCGAAGAATTGAAAAAAATAAATGCGTCTTCATTGGTTCTGTTTATGACCCGTGATGATGGTAATAAATCTGATTTTGTTGGTCGGTTGTACGGTTTGTTAAATACATGGGATGCGGATTTTAATGGCGCGCTTCATTTCTATTTTGGGGCGGATTTTATGCGTATAGAGCAGGCTAAACGACTGGTAGAATCGATTCGTCCAGAGCTGGCAAAAAAAGTAAAATTCTTTGTAAATGTCTAGTTCGTCAGGACCAGATATTTTGGTGCGGTTGTGCCCGCCTTGTTTTTATGTTGATAACGCGTTTGAATGACTTCCATATCTGGTATGGATGCGTTCAGGTCGGTTTCCTTGATTTGTTCCAAAATCCAATCAAAGTATTCCCAGTGGTCTGTTCCGATAATTATTTCACCGGTATCGGTCAGGTATTTGGATAATGTGTTCAAAAATTCCGCGGACAGCAGACGGCGTTTTTCATGTTTGGCCTTGGGCCAAGGGTCGGGGTGCAAGACCCAGATTTGATTGAATTTCGAATCGGTCCCACGCAGAAAGTCACGAACATCATCCGCCCAAATGCGAATTCCCGCATATTCATCCAAAATTCGATTCGTTTTTTCGTCGGTAATTGCGGACAGCAGGCTGGCCACGCCGTTCATAAATGGTTCGGCCCCGATGATGATTTTATCTGGATTTTCGCGCGCCAGGTCGCGTACATGTTCGCCCGCGCCAAAGCCAATTTCAAGTATGTCGCCAGCGGTTGGTTTTAGGGTTGGTAACAGGTTTTCAACCAGCCAATTTTGGCGGGCTGATAATTTTTTGCCGTGACGGCGTCCAAATGTTCTTATTTCTTGTATTTCCATAGTTTTAGTATAGAATTGGGTTTTGTAAAACACAAGGAATATATAGAAATGAAAGATTTTCCAAAAGATTTAATAGTTGGAAAATATCAACTAAAATTGTTGCCTGCATCTATTTCATTGGCGCAGGAGGTCTTTGATATTTATAACACAGATGTTGCAGCTATGTTTTTTTGGGTTCCAAATGGATTGCCAAAAAGGGTGGAAGAAGTTCTGCTAGAGATGGTTGAAAATGAAACCAATGAAAAGTCGTGTATGTATTATGTTTACGAGAATAAAAAATTATTAGGACAGGTTGGTTTCTCGAATATTGGGTGGAAGCATGGTGTTGGTAGTATTGGTTATTGGTTAAGAAAAGAAGCGCGCGGAAAAGGTGTCGTTAGTTATGTGTTACCAGAGATTGAAAGACTGGGGTTTGAAGATTTGAATATGCGTAAATTAATTATAAATTGTGCAGGTGACAATATGCCTAGTCGTAAGGTTGCAGAACGTCATGGGTATAAATTGGATGCAGTTTGTCGTCAGGATGTTGTGTATCCAGATGGTTCAATACATGATAATTGTGAGTATTCAAAATTGAAATCAGAATGGGAAAAAGGGAAACAAAAATGAGAAATGGTTTATCAAAAGATTTAATCGCACGCGTATTGGGCGGTGCACCAAAATATACTGTTGCAGAACTGGAAGAAAAGTTTCCGGCCCGTAATCTGGGCGATGGCGCAATGGTGACACGTGTTGCCCCCAGTCCAACTGGGTTTATGCATTTGGGTACACTTTATCAAATGATGATCGCAAAAAAACTGGCGCAACAATCAGATGGTGTGTTTATGTTGCGTATTGAGGATACGGATACAAAACGAGAAGTGCAGGGCGCGGTTGATGTTATCTTAAAATGTGCCGATGCGTTCGGTTTGCAACCAGACGAAGGCCCGACATATGGCGGTGAATATGGTTCTTATTATCAATCAGAACGTAAAGATATTTATCACAGTGTTGTTGCAGAATTGTTGGAAAAGGGGTTGGCGTATCCTTGTTTCTTGTCGGCAGAAGATATGGATAAAATTCGTGAAAATCAAAAAGCGGCTGGTTTCGCAACTGGTATCTATGGCGAATTTGCACGTGACCGTGATTTAACCGAAGAAGAAATTATCGCGCATCTAGATAATGGCGAAGTGCCATCGATTCGTTTATATTCAATGGGTAATAAAGAAAATAAAATCTTTTATAATGATAAGGTTCGTGGACGTTTGGCTTTTCCGGAAAATGAAGAAGATATTGTTTTGATTAAATCAAATGATGGTTTGCCAACATATCATTTTGCTCATTTGTGCGATGATCATTTTATGCATACAACACTGGTGCAACGCGGTGAAGAATGGTTGTCTTCATTAAATTTGCACTTGCAGTTGTTTCGTATGATGGGATGGAAAAATCCAGAATATATCCATGTTGCGACAATTAATAAATTAGATGAGCAGACTGGTAATTCGCGCAAGCTGTCCAAACGCACAGATCCAGAAGCAAATACAATGCATTATTTGACCGCGGGTTGGCCGATAGAAGCTGTGTTGAATTATCTGTATAATATTGTGGCGTCTGGTTTTGAAGAAGAAAAAAATAAAAAGCCGGATACAACAATTTGGAATTATGATTTGCGTGTAAAAAAAATACCAACCAGCAGTGCACTGTTTAATACAGATAAACTGGAATGGTGGGCCAAAGAATTTATTGGTTCGTTGCCGGTGCCAGAATTGGTTAATCGTGTTGTTACATGGGCAAATGAATATGGTACCGATGTTAACAAAATGCAGGTTGCGGATGTGGCATACTTGACCGGTGTGTTGGGTATCGAACGTGATAATCCAAAGCGTGTACGCAAGGACTTTATCACTTGGTCCCAGACATTGGAAAATGTTGCGTTCTTCTGGGATGAATTGTTTGTTCCAAATTCTGAATATGAATTTAATCGGGATGTGTTGCGCGCATTCTTGGCGACATATAATCCAGACGATGACAAGGACACTTGGTGGGCAAAAATTGTTGCGGTGGCCGAATCGTTGGGTGTTAAAAATGGTGATGTGGCGATGAATTTGCGTGTGGCATTATCGGGGCGTACAAACACACCAGATTTGTATTCAATTATGTCGGTTATGGGGGGCACGCGTGTAATTAAACGAATCGAGGAGGCGATTAAATGACACAGTCAAAGCTAGCCAGAATCAAGGCCGTTAAGAAAGATGAACATGCGTCAAAATTATTAAAGGTTCTGCGTGCAACTGGATTGTTCCGCTGGGAAAAACCATCCACACACGCCGAAGAAATTGTGAATATTTTAACACATGGTATTGGTATTGGACTTGCCATTGCGGCCTTGACTTTGTTAACGGTCTTTGCGGGAATCAAGGGCGATCCTTGGGCGATTGTGTCTTGCGCTATTTTTGGCGTGACAATGATTACGCTTTATTTCGGTTCGACAATGTGCCATGCGACAATTGGTAAAAAGCACGAGTGTTTTTTTGAAGTTTGGGACAGTGTTGCGATTTATGCGCTTATTGCGGGAACTTATACGCCATTTTTGTTGGTGAATTTGCGCGGTTTGATTGGTTGGGTTGTGTTCGCAATTCTGTGGGGGATTGTATTGTTTGGGTCATATATGAAAATCCGTAATCCAAAGCAGCAACCAAGATGGATGGTTGGACTGTATGTCGCGATGGGGTGGGCGCTGTTGTTTATATTGCCGGCGATGATTGCAAATATTCCTGTGCGCGGATTGTGGTTTATTTTGGCGGGTGGATTGTCGTACACGATTGGTGTGATATTCTATCTGTGGCGGCGGATGAAGTTTTCACATGCGGTTTGGCACCTGTTTGTAATCGGGGGCAGTGTGTGCTTCTTCTTTGCGGTGCTGTTTGGGTGTATTTTAGATTTGTAAAGGTTGTGTGCTTATGCCGTATGAAAAGGATTTTTTTGGTTATTCATATGACATGATGCGCAAACCAGTGGATGTGATGCCACATGATTTATGTTGTGACGGGTGCGCGGAACATTGTCAATTATCTGCCAAGTTTATTGTGTATGATGCTTTTGTGAAGCCTGGTTTTAAAAAGGAAACATTTATTGATGTGGTAATGTATGCAGGGGATGTAAGGTTGGTTTTTGCGGAACCTGTGCCGGACAGCATTACCATGGCCCACAAGATTGCGCTGAAGTGGTGCCGAAAAACCTGTAAGCACAGCAAGATGCGTTAATTTATAAATTTGCGGGGGCGAGGGTGTAAAGGTCTAATAATTAAAAAAGGATGTGTTATGTCGTATGAACGTAATGTTGCAAAAGATATAAGCGATTGCGAATGGCCAAAGCCTAAGTTGCCGGAAGATTTATGTTGTAACGGTTGTGACACGCATTGCAAACTTTCTATGCAGTTAAATGTAAGAGATGAAAAGTTTATGCCCGAAGGCGGTAAGCAGAACTTTTATGTTAAACCGGTAATGTATGCAGATGGTGTGAAACTGTATGGTTGTGGTTTGTCGGCTGCTAACACTGCAACAATTCTTGAATCAGAAACGATGATTGAAATATGGAATGCAGATTGTTTGTATCAAGGCGCTTTGGCGTGGTGTCGTGCAACCTGTAAGCACAGCAAGGTACGGTAGAATTCCCCTCCCATGGATGGGAATACCATCCTCGGTGGCATAGCCACTATCCCCCTCCGTGGGAGGGGAATTATATCTCTTGATTTTGTGGGAATATGGGCGTATGATATAAGACATGAAACAGATTTATGTATTCTTTACAACAACTACTACAACCCCTTTGGGGGTGTAAATTCTATTGCGGTGTGCCGCTTAAATTCTTATAATCAATCAGTAAAAAATTAATATAAACACAAGGGACAGTTATTATGTCATATGATATCGAAATTATTCGTCATTCGCTGGCGCATGTTATGGCGGCGGCGGTAAAAAAATTACACCCAGATGTTAAATTCGCAGGGGGACCGGCAATTGAAAATGGGTTCTATTACGATTTTGATACAGAATATCGTTTTTCAGAAGAAGATTTTGCGAAAATAGAAAAGGAAATGCGCGATTTAATCAAATCAAATGGTCGCTTTGAACAGCGCAATGTTTCGCTGAGCGAAGCCAAAGAAATTTTTGCGGCTCAGCCATATAAAATGGAATGGTTGAACGAATACGATGCCGCGGGCGAGGCATTGTCTATCTATACTTTCCGCGATTTTGTTGATTTGTGTCGTGGGCCACATGTGGAAACTTCCAAGGATTTGCCAAGGGATTCCTTTAAAATTCGCAGTGTTGCGGGCGCATACTGGAAGGGTGACGCAAAAAATAAAATGTTACAGCGTATCTATGTTGATGCGTTTGCAACCAAGGAAGAATTGGAACAATTCTTGAAAATGCAGGAAGAGGCCGCCGCACGCGATAATCGTAAACTGGGTAAAGATATGGACTTGTTCCATTTTGAACCAGAATATGCGCCGGGGTCTGTGTTCTGGCATGACAAGGGATATAGAATCTATCGCAAGTTGATTGAATATTTGCGTACTCGTCAGGAAATGGCCGGATATCAGGAAATTTCCACGCCGTCGGTGATGGACAGATGTCTGTGGGAACGCAGTGGACACTGGGCAAAGTATGGCGAACATAACTATTCTGGTAAAACACAAGACGGCAAGGTTTTCTGTATTAAACCTATGTCTTGTCCAGGTGGAATGTTGGTTTTTGGACACGGTATTAAATCTTATAAGGATTTGCCTATGTATGTCGCTGAATTCGGCAAGGTAAATCGTTACGAGGCAGCCGGTGGTTTATCTGGATTGATGCGTGTGCGTGAATTTACCCAAGATGATGCTCATATTTTCTGTACGGAAGAACAACTTGAAGTGGAAGTTGTGAAAATCTTGCGCTTTATCAAAGATATTTATAACAAATTTGGTTTTGATAAAATCACGATGAAGTTGGCAACCAGAAAGAATTCAGAGTTCAGAATTGGTTCTGATGAAGTTTGGGACAAAGCCGAAGGCGCGTTGAAACACGCGTTGGATGCAAACGGAATCGAATACGAAATTGCCGAAGGTGATGCGGCGTTCTATGGTCCAAAGATTGATAATTATCTGAAAGACTCTATGGGGCGCGTATGGCAGTGTGGAACTGTGCAGTTGGATATGAATTTGCCAGAAAGATTCGATTTGTCTTATGTTGGTGAAGATGGTGAAAAGCATCGTCCAATTATGTTGCATCGTGCTTTGTTGGGGTCAATCGAACGCTTTATGGGTGTGTTGTTGGAATCAACGGGTGGTAATTTGCCATTGTGGCTGTCGCCAGAGCCTGTCGTTGTCACACCAATTTCTGAAAAGCATGCCGATTATGCAAATGAAGTTGTGTCTGCATTGCGTGCGGCCGGTATAAACACACGTGCAGATTTGCGTGATGAAAAGGTTAACTATAAGATTCGTGAACTGTCCTTGGCCAAAACACCGATTATTGCGGTGGTTGGTGAAAAAGAAGCGGCTGATAAAATGGTTACTTTGCGCCGTCTGGGCAGCGATAAACAGGAATCTATGTCACTTGCTGAATTCGTTGAAATGATGAAAGATAGCGTAAAGATGCCGTTGTAAATATATGATGGGGCAGGGGGACTTGCCCCATTAAAAGAATATGGGGGATAATATGAAAAAAGTTTTGTTGTTGTGTGCGCTGGTCGCGTTGCCAACTGTGCTGGCAGGATGCGCCAAAAAGTGCGAAGTGGAGCCAATCATTGAAGAAAATCATAAGTTGATTGTGCCACCTAATTTTGGACAAATGCCTAAATAATAAGAGATGATATATGAGACAGGATAATATCTTGTCTCTTTTTTTAATTCTATGTATTTGGTTATTCGTTTTTTTTATGATATAATATATCCAGAGAATTTTTAAATGGGGGATTTTATCATGAATGATGATAACTTGGATTTATTGGATTTAGACGATAATGGTTCTTTGGATACTTTGCCTGATGCAGCACCGTTTGTTGCGCCACGACCAAAGAAACCTTGGTTGCTGCTGTCAGTTGGTTTGGCAGTAATTGTTTTGGCAACTTATATCATCATTCGTACGATTGGTGATGAGACTTCTTCTTCGATGGAGGTTGATTTGGATGCGCCTGTTGTCGCGGTAGTTGACGATGCGGGGGTACCAGTGGACATGAATGTTATGCCGGCACCAAAACCTGTTCAGGTTATGGAACAGCCGAAAAAAGAAGTGGCACCAGTTCAGGTTCAAAAAGAGGAACCTGTGGCGACTATGCCTGTGCGCGTGGTAGAAGAACGCAAGGAAGTGACATTTAATCCTGCGGCCACACCAAAACCAGCTGCAAAAAAGCCTGTGGCAAAAAAACAAGAAGCGGTTGCAAAACCTGCGGTTAAAGCGGCTGCACCAAAACCAGCGGCGAAAAAGCCTGTGGTTCAGAAATCGATTGCTGATTGGTATGTTCAGTTCGGTTCATATGGTACACGCGCAGCAGCAGAAACCGCACAACGCAAAATGATTGCATCGCACCCAAGTTTGTTCAGCGGTAAACAGTTTGTGATTTTGGCGGCGCAATTAAAGAACGGTACAACAACATATCGTTTGCGTGTTCCATTTAATACATCTGCTGATGCAAATGGTTTCTGTCGTAACGCAAAATCAGATGGATTGGATTGCTATGTAGCAAAATAATAAAAGGGGAAAGATATGTTTGGACGTTTAGGATGGCTTGAAATTCTGGTTATTGTCGTACTGGTGTTGATTTTGTTTGGTTCAAACAAAATTCCAGGGATGATGAAAAATTTGGCTGATGGCTTGAATGTATTTAAAAAAGAAATAAAAAAAGAGACACCAAAAAAGGCCGAGGCAAAAAAGCCTGCGACAAAAAAGGTGACTAAAAAAGCACCGGCTAGAAAGAAATAAAGGAAAATCCCCCGTTTGGGGGATTTTTTATTTAACCGCGACGTTGTTCGTATTCTTCTTGTTCATCGACAGTCATTGTTGCCAAGGGACGTGCCATTAAACGCTGAATACCGATTTCATCACCGGATACAACACTGTACCCATAAGAACCATTTTCAATGCGGTCTAGTGCGGCGTTTATTTTCTGAAGCAATTTATTGTTACGCGCAGACATACGCAAATCCATTGTGATATCCTGATTGTATGTCGCGTTATCTGATTCGTCACCAACACCGGCAGCATCAGTTTTTTCAGCCAAGCGTACCGCGTTTAATACAGAATCGCTGTCGCTGATTAATTCTTCTTTTTGTGTATTTAACAGTTGATAAAAATATGCCAACTGTTCCGCACACATATATGGTTCTGACTTTTTTGGCTTGTACTTTGCTGGTAATTCCAAAGTCTTATAATCTTGCTTTGCCATTTTAGTTTGTTCCCTTTAATTCTTGTATCCACATAAGTAATGTGTCCTGATCCATAAGTCCTGTGCGAGCCTCAACCAATTCACCATTTTTAAATGCAAGTACCGCTGGTATGCTGCGGATGCCATATTTGGCCGCAGTACGTCGATTCGTTTCATCAATCTCGAATTTTATAAATTTAACATCGCTGACTTTTTCGGATGTTTCTTCAAAAATTGGACCAAACATACGGCATGGACCACACCAAGATGCCCAGAAGTCAACCAGTGTAATGCCATTACCAATCATAGCGTCAAATGTTGTATCGTTTGCATGTTCTAGTGCCATCTTTTTCTCCTTACTTTTGATTGATATTCGGCAAGAGTGTATTATAATCAGCATAAAATGCAAGAGAAAACATAAATGAATAAAATCATATACTTAGATGCGGCGGCAAGTTATTTGAAATCTGATGCTGTTATTGGCGCAGAAGTTGATTTTCTGCGGAATTTTTATGCGAATTCTGGACGCGGGGTTTGTGCGCGTGCAGCGGCGGTTGATGATATGGTTTTGCGTGCACGCAAAAAGGTTGCTGATTTTATTGGGGGCGCGGCCGAAAATATCGCGTTTATTTCGGGTACAACAGATGCGATGAATATGATTGCCAAAATGTTGGATATAGGTCAGGACACAATAGTTGCTGTTTCTGATTTGGATCATCACAGCGCAAGGTTGCCGTTTGAAATGGCTGGGGGCAGGGTTGTAAAACTGCCGTTGGATGATGAATATAATATAGATGTTGCGGGTATTCCGTATGCTGATGTTATGGTTGTGACGGCGATGTCTAATGTTATGGGTGTTGCACAAAATGTCCCAGAAATCGTGCGTATAGCGCGCGAAAAAAATCCAAATGTAGTTGTGGTTGTTGATGCAGCCCAGTATGTTGTTCATGATGATATAGATGTGCGTTTGTGGGATGCGGACTTTGTGTGTTGGTCTGGGCACAAGATTGGTGCGGATACAGGTATAGGTGTTTTGTATGTAAAAAATCCAGATGCGCATAAGCCTGTAAAATTTGGTGGCGGTATGGTCCAGCGCGTTGTGGATGACGGTGTATTGTTTGTCGCTGGAGCGGAAAAATTTGAAGCAGGAACTTTGCCTTTGACTCAGATTGCTGGTTTGGGGGTTGCAATTGATAATATCAAGCAAAATCGACCAAATTTGGAATTGGTAAAAAGGCTTTATGATGCTTTGTCTGAAATGCCAAGGGTTCGTTTGATTTCAAGTCGTGATGCGGCATTGGTTAGTTTTGTTGTGCTTGATATGCATCCATTGGATTTTGGGGCCTTGCTGGGGACGCGTGGTGTATGCGTTCGCGTGGGGAATATGTGTGCTTCTTGGATTCATCAAAGATTGGGGATTGCGGGTAGTGTGCGCATTTCTGTTGGGGCATATAATACCGAACAGGAAATAGATACTGTAATTGAATATATAAAAGATATCGTGAAATGACATTTACAAAAGATGATATTATTGCAGGCTTGAAAACGATATATGACCCAGAAATTCCAGTTAATATTTGGGATATGGGGTTGATTTATGATATCGATATAGGTGCGGATGTGGTTGTTCTTAAGATGACATTTACCAGTCCGACTTGTCCAATGATGGAAGAGTTGTTAGAGCAGGTCAGAAGCACAACACAAAATATCACAAGCGATGTGCCTGTGCGTGTGGATTTAGTGTGGGACCCGCCATGGGATTTGTCGCGTATGTCGGATGCGGCGCGTGTGGAACTGGATTTGACTAATGAAGGATGGTAGAAACTTATGACATATGGCGAGATAAAAAATTTATTGATGATGATGGATAATCCTGCGGACAGATTGGAAATGGTTATGGATATTGGGGCACAATCGTCCAAGGTGCCCGATGGTGCAATTTGTACCGAAATTTTAGGTTGTTCTTCGTTTGTGCAGATATGTCGTCAGGACAATAATTTTTTTGTAAATGCCGATTCGGCGCTGGTGCGTGGGGTGGCGGCTATAATCGTTTCTATGGTTGATGGAAAAACGGCGCAGGAAATACGTGAAATGGATATCGCTGGCGAGTTTTCTTCGCTGGGATTAAATCTTGGCACGGGGCGTTTGAACGGCGTTGATTCTATGATTAGATTTTTAAAGAATTTATGATAAAATACCAATAATAGTATGTGGGGGCGATATGGAAGACGAGAAGATGTTTCAGATTGGTGTGTGGTCAATGGGGCTGGTGCTGCTGTTGACGGTTTGTCTTCAAGTGTGTTATCGAACCCAAAATCGTGCGCTTAATCGTGTAAGACGGGATATTATTCAGACCCAGCAAGAATATGCTGTGGCACAGGCAAATTTTGCTGCGTATGTAAGACCTGAAATATTGCGCGATTTGGTAAGTCGTACTTCCCCAAAGGCCGAGGTGGTCAGTTTTAATAAAGCTGTATCAATCACAGAACTGAAAGATAAAGAAATATAATGTTTGAAGTAGGCAAAGATATTTTTAAACACGGATTCACAGGTCGGGCTGGAAATTCTGCGCGCCCCAGATTGCAGTTTATGTATGTTGTGTTTTTGGGGATGTTTATTTTGTTTGGTGGCCGAACTTTGCAGTTAGGAATTCAGGGAACGGACAGGTCTAGATTGGCTGGCGCATCTGGTGAATGGGATGTTCAACGCGCAGATATTGTTGACAGAAATGGCGATATATTGGCCAAGAATGTCGAATCGGGGCATATCATTTTACGAAACAAGGCGGTTCGTGAAAAGGACAGGGATGCCGTCGCACAAACTATTCACGAGGCGTTGCCATATGAATATTCTTTGGCCCAGGCATTGGAATTGGTGAATTCATCAAAAAGTTTTATCTGGGTGAAAAAATATGCCAGTGATAAACAGCGCGAAATTATTAAAAATGCGCATCTGGAAGGTTTGGAAATCGAAAAAATCCAAACCAGAAAGTATCCTAAGCGCAGATTGTTTTCACATGTTGTTGGCTTTGTTGGTGCCGATGGGCATGGACTGGAAGGGGCCGAGCGCACATACGAAAACTATTTAACCGAAAACAAAGATCCTTTGCGATTGTCGGTCGATTCGCGTATTCAGGCGGTGTTCTATGAACAGTTGTCAATCGCCATGCAAAAGTATCAGACCAAGGCTGCGATGGGTATGCTGATGAATTCAAGGACCGGTGAAATTATCGCGATGGTGTCTTTGCCGGACTATGACCCAGAAAACAGAAATGCGGATCCGGTGGCAAACAGATTGTTTAAGCCAATGCGCAGTGTTTTTGAATTGGGGTCTATTTTCAAAATATTTAATACGGCGTTGGCATTGGAAAACGGTATCGATGTTAATAAAGAATACTATGTTGCAAAGCCTTTCCCGATATATGACAAGCATGGACGCGTTGCCAAATATATCAAAGATATCCGCAGTTTTAAGCCACCACGCCCAAGCATCAATGTAGAAGAAATTATGATGCATTCTTGTAATGTTGGCAGTGCACAGATTGCGCTGGAATTGCCAGATGGTGCACAAAAAGAGTTCTTTGAACGGCTGCATATGGACAAGGCGTTGAATCTGGAATTTGGACGCACCGAAAATAGCATACCACAGCGTAAGTGGGGGCCGGTGGAACGCGCAACTGTGGCTTTTGGTCAGGGGTATGCGGTGACGCCTATGCATTTGATGTTGGCGGTTAATGCGGTGACAAACGGTGGTATTTATATTTATCCAACATTACAAAAGCGCAGTGTTGGCGTTGTACATGGCGAACGCGTGTTGGCGGATGAAATATCTGCGAAATTGCGTCCGATTATGCTGCGTGTCGCCGAAGAAACAAGTGGTAAAAAGGCTCGCGTTGCTGGTATTGAAATTGGGGGTAAGACATCAACTGCTGAAAAATATACAAATGGGAAAATTGATAATAAACGCAATGTGACGGCGTTTGTAGGTGTGTTCCCAGCGCGTGCACCACAGTACACAATTTTAGTCGTTTTAGATGAACCGCAGGGCACAAAAGAGTCCTGGGGGTGGCGTACGGCTGCGTGGAATGCTGTGCCGACAACAGGAAAAATTCTTGATAGTATCCTGCCGTTGCTATTTGAATAATTTTTGATTATAATACTCTTGATAATAAAAAAAGAGTAGCGCGTGAGAAAGATAGTAGAAAAATCCATGCTTGGAAAAGCGTGGGTGGCAGAGTATGAAAGTTTTGATGATAATGGGAATTTGGTTGGAAAAATATTGGCAAATCGTGGTATAGAAGGCGACGATGAAGTTAAAAAGTTTCTGGCCCCAAGTATCAAAGAATATATGCCGAATCCATCTGTGTTAAAAGATATGGATAATGCGGCCCGTATTATTGCGGATGCTGTTGAAAACAATCATAAAATTGCAATATATGGTGACTATGATGTTGATGGTGTGACATCAACTGCGATTTTTGTAAAGTATCTGCGTGAGTTAGACTGTGATGTTGTGTGGCATTTGCCAACACGTGAAGGTGAAGGCTATGGGTTGAATGATGCCGCATTACAAGAATTGGCAGAGGCTGGTGTCAAATTAGTTATTACTGTTGATTGTGGAATCAGTGGTATACATGAAGTTGAATATGCCAAAGGCTTGGGGCTGCATGTCGTGGTGACAGATCATCATTCACCAGATAGTGAATTGCCAAACGCAGATGCGGTTGTTAATCCTAAACGTTTGGATGATACTTCGGAACTTAATTATTTGGCTGGTGTTGGTGTTGCGTTCTTAACACTGGTTGCACTTAATCGAGAGTTAAAGTCGCGCAGTTTGTCAGATGAGGTGTCGGAAAAAATTTCCGAAATTAATTTGATGAACTATATGGATTTGGTGGCGCTGGGGACCATTTGCGATACGATGCCGTTGGTCGGACTTAATCGTGCCTTTGTTGCAACTGGACTAAAGGTTATGGGGCTGCGTCAGAATTTAGGGCTGCGTGTACTGATGGATATTGCTTCGATAAAAAAGCCTTCGGTATATGCGGCTGGATTTGCGCTGGGGCCTCGTCTTAATGCGGCAGGCCGTTTGGATTCGGCTGCACCTGCGCTGGAATTGTTGCTGACAGATAATCCGCTGATTGCTAATGATTTGGCCAACAAGTTGCATGAAATGAATCAAGAACGTATCGATATTCAAAATGCGATAATGTTGCGTGCTACTGAAATGGCAGAAAATTGTTGTGCTTCTGGTCACTGCAGTTTGTTTGTGTGTGGTGAAAATTGGCATGGTGGTGTTATGGGGATTATCGCAGGACGATTAAAGGATAAGTATAATTTGCCGTCCTGTGTCGCGACCAAGGCCGATGGTGTGATTAATGGTTCGGGACGTTCTGTTTCTGGAATTGATTTGGGAAAAATTATTCATGATGCGCTGGCTGCCGGTGTTATAAGCGAAGGTGGTGGTCATGCGGCTGCGGCTGGATTTTCGCTGCTGGCGGAAAATGAAGAAAAGTTTTGTGAGTTTCTGGAACGCGCCGTCAAAGAACAATTAAATGGTCAGGTATTGTCGCCAGAGGTTGTTGTGGATGCTGAACTGGATGCTGGTGGCGCTAATATGTATTTGGTTAAACAATTGTCTGCGCTGGAACCATTTGGCCGGGTAATCCGGAACCTACATTGGTGCTGCATGGGGCGGTGTTGCGCCATGTATCGATTATGGGTAATGGGGCGCATCTGCGTGGTACTGTTGTGACAAGTACAGGTGGTCAGTTGAACTTTGTAGGGTTTAATTTGGTCGGGACAGCGTTGGGCGATTTTCTGCTGGACGATGCGAATACAAATACTAAAATAATGATGTTAGGTAAATTAAAGGAAAATGAATACAATGGTCGTGTCAGTGCACAATTTTTCCTTGAAGATATAGCGGTGTAAAATATGGAACAGAATATAAAGATTTTTTTGGAAAAATTAAAAGACGCAAAAAATATCGCGATTATGGGACATAAAAATCCCGATGGCGATTCGTTTTGTAGTGTCTTGGCGTTGGCCAAAATGATTGAGTTGAATTACGGCGTGCGTCCGCTGTGTGTGTATGACGGTAATATCCCAAATTATTTGGATGCGGTGCCTTTGCGTAGCTGGGCTAAATATTTTGAGCGCGTTGATTTGGAACAATCTTGTGATTTGGTTATATTGCTAGATTATGGTACACCACGACATATTGGTGGGGCAATGCCGTTGGTTGAAAAGGCAAAATTTGTCGTTGAAATCGATCATCACAAAAATGACGAGCATTTGGCACAATTGTGTGTCAATGATGAAAATGCCGCTGCGGTTGGGCAGATTCTGTACCGCTTGGCCAAGGTGGCTGGATGGCAAACCGATTCGAGTGTAAATGAATTACTGGCGATTTCGGTTATAACTGATACCGGTAATTTCAGGTTTGTGCGCGATGGTGATATTATGCGTATGATTGGTGATTTGGTTGATGATGGGCTTAATATGCGCGATGTTTTTGACTTGCTTAGAAACAAGCCAAAGAAGGCGATTATTATGGAGTCGGGTGTGGTTCATCGTTCCGAATTTTATTACAAAAATCGTTTGGCGGTGGCGGTCGTTTCTCGTGAAAATTACAAGCATCTTGATGGGCGCGGTGATACTGTTTTGAATTTGCTGGGGTCAATAGAAGAAGTTGAGTTTGTGGCTATGTTAAAAGAACAAAAGCCTAATCAGACGGGTGTGTCGCTGCGCAGCAGAACTAAACCTGTTAATCATATTGCAGAAGCGTTGGGGGGCGGTGGTCATGAAAAGGCCGCGGGCGCAGTGATTAATGATACCTTGGAAAATGTTAAGGCTAAGGTTATCGCGCTGTTCAAAGGAGAGTAATTTATGAAAAAAATAATTGCGATTTTATTGATTTTGTTTACTGGTGTGGCGCATGCTGCGGTTGATGATGCGCTGGTTGCGCGCGCTGAAAAATATTTAAATTCAATTACTGGATTGTCTGGTGATTTTGTTCAGACTGCCAACAATAAGCAGGAAAAGGGAACTTTTGCGATGCTGCGTCCTGGGCGTGTGCGGTTGGACTATAATAATATGCCTGTTCAATTAATTGCGGATGGTGATGATTTGTATTTCTTTGATAAATCATTGGATCAAATTACAACAGTTCCTTTGACCAGTACACCGGCCGGTATTTTGGTGCGCAAAAATATCAATCTGACAAATGCGGATATCAATGTTGTTGAAACAATTGATAATACCAATACATTTGCATTGCAGATGAATTTGCGTGGCCAAGAAGGTTTGGGACATATGACGGTAAAGTTTGACAAGAATCCTGTGAAATTAAATTCTTGGACCGTTGTTGATGCGACCGGTGCTGTGACCAGTGTGGTATTTAATGGGTTAAAAGAAAAAACAAATTTTGGAAAAAACTATTTCCAAATCCAGCGCCATAAAACAGTCAGTGGTGCCAATGGGGATGACTTTTACGATTAAAAATGTTTGGGATAAGTTGGGCGGAATTTTTAGTAATCTTGTTGGTCGCGATGTTGGTTTTGCCGGCGCGTATGTGGCCCGATGTTGCGAAATTCTTGGCAAAATTAGTAAATTTTGTTCGGCGGATTATTTGGAAATTGACGGATGCCGCAGAAGATATCAAACATCAAATTGATTTGGAAAAACCTATTGATGATTTAATTCGGACAACAACCAATGATGTTTTGGCTGAATTTTCAACGCCAATAAAAAAAGTAAAAAGAAGTCCTGCCAAAAAATCAGGGGGAAAAAAGAAATGAAAAAGATGACCCTGATTCAACATTTTGCTGAATTGCGCAGGCGGTTTTTGTGGACTGTGTTGTTCTTTGTTGGTGCGTTTGTTGTTGGTTGGGTTGTTGCACCATGGATTCAGGATTTTTTAACCGCACCATTGTTGAAAGTGTGGCAGGGCGGGGCGCTGTTGTATGGTGGTTTATCAGATGGTTTAATGATAACTTTTTCATTGGCAACTTGGTTTGCGGTATTGGTTGTGTTGCCTGTTTTGTTGTGGCATATTTGGGCGTTTGTTGCGCCAGGGTTAAAAAAAGCTGAACGGAATTTTATATGGCCGGCACTGGTTATGTCGCCAGTGTTGTTTTTGTTGGGGGCCGCATTCGCTTTTTATGTTTTGTTCCCAATAATATTTGAATTCTTTGTGCGATTAAATCTTGATTCGTTGGTGCCAAGTGTATTGTTGCCTTCGGCGCGTGATTATTTAGTTTTTGTGATAGGACTTCTGAAAGTTTTTGGTGTTGCGTTCCAATTGCCGTTGGTGATGGTTATGCTGAACAGACTTGGGATTTTGCCGCGTGATAAAGTTTTAAAAATGCGCAGATATGCGATTGTTATAATCGTTGTTGTTGCCGCTGTTTTAACACCGCCGGATGTCGTGTCCCAGATTTGCTTGGCGTTGCCGATGTGGCTGTTATTTGAAGCTGGTATTTTCTTTATGCGTCGCGATTGATTTTATGATATAATAGTATTCATGAAAAAAGTCATATTTGTTTTGGGGGCATTGTGTGTCGCTTTGTCGGCGTGTGATTTACAACCCAAAATTTTGTCTTTGCCGGATTCTGTTGGTGAATTTATTAATGCGCGATATCCTGCTTTGTTGGCGGACCCGAATACTCAGCCAGAAATATATAATTCTGCGGCTACTGACTATGGTATGTATGCATCGCCTAATTTATATGGGACATATGATGCGGCAGCGGACTATGTGACATATGCCAGCGTTAATGACTATATTGTTCCACCACAAATGGAGGAAGCGTCTGTTGATACAGGGGCGGAAATTGTTGTGACGGACAGTACAGCTATGTATGGTGGTCAGCCAGAAGTGGCACAGATATCAGATGGCGAAATTATTGTGTCGCGTGGTGATACATTGTATAAGATCGCGCGCGAAAATAATATGACAGTTGATGAGTTGGCAAAACTTAATGATTTAACGGAACCGTACGCCTTGTCTGTTGGGCAGAAGTTAAAGTTGGCAAAGGCTGCGGCGCAAGCTGTGCCAGAAAATACAGACGATGTGTTGGTTGTGGGCAAGCCGGTGGCCACTGTTCAAACGACAACGCGTGTGGCGTTACGCGAAGTGACTGTTGAGACGGGTGATACATTGTATTCTTTGTCACGCCGCTATTCTGTACCTGTTAATGATTTGGCGGTTATGAATAATTTATCTGCGCCGTTTGCGTTGTCTGTGGGGCAGAAGTTAAAGGTTCCTGATTTAAATGAAGCGCCTGTGGCCAAGGTGGCGACCGTGAAGTCAGAGGTGGTAAGCCCGAAAAGCGAGAGTGAAAAGCCTGAACAGGTGACGAAAAAAACAGAACAGGATAACAAGGTTGCGACTGTGAAGCCAGCGGCCGAGACTAAGAAAATTTCGTCTGATCCATCTAAAAAGTTGCCAAAGATAAGCGCGCGTTCTTCATCGCAATTCTCATGGCCTGTGCGTGGAAAGATATTGTCTGCATATGGCGCAAAGTCCAGTGGGTTGTTTAATGATGGTATAAATATTGGTGCATCGCGTGGTACAGCGGTCAAGGCTGCGGAAAATGGCGTCGTTGCGTATGCCGGTAATGAAGTAAAAGGTATGGGTAATCTGATAATTGTTCAACATTCGGACGGTTGGATGACAGTTTACGCACATATGGATTCGATGGTTGTTCGTCGTGGAAATAAAGTGTCTGTTGGTCAGAAAATAGGTACTGTTGGTGAAACAGGCAAGGTTGATAGCCCACAGTTGCACTTTGAAGTGCGCAAGGGCACCAAGGCATATAATCCATCAAATTATTTAAGAAAATAGGAGAATAAAAATGTTAAGAACGATTTTGCGTATAGTGGTTTTGATTGTTTTTGTTGCAGCCATTGTTGCTGTTGTACAGCACTTTGATTTGTTTGATAAATTGGCATATTGGTTCGGCAGAATAGTTGGTTGGTTCCGTGGTTTGTTGGCCAGTTTATAAGAAAAGATTAAGCGCTTTGTGGGCGCTTTTTTTTGTGAATACTGTCTAATCAGTTTTTTGTATCGTCTGTGTTATCGTTAAATAAAAAAGGAGAGACGATATGAAAAAATTTGTTTTTGTCTTGTGTGTGTTGTTGGTGGTTTTGTTGGTCGTGTGGCTGGTTATACGATTTAACAGACCAACAGTTGTTGTGACAGATTATCAGGCATCCAATCGATCAGAAAAAATACATATAATTGATGTCGGAGATTTAGAGGTTGCTGCCCAACAGATTATACCGCATGGTGGATTCGATTATATCCGTGGTGGCGCAGAAACGGAACAAACTTTGCGTAGAAATATACTGGCATTTGATGCGGTGGACATTTATCCACGTGTATTACAGGGGGTTGATAAGCCTGAACTTGGAACAAGTATTTTGGGGATTGATATTTCTTTGCCTGTTATTGTTGCGCCCGCAGCAGCGCATGGCTTGGCGCATGTGTCCGCCGAGGCAGGAACAGCACTGGGGGCGGCTATCAGTGGTACTATTATGAGTGTTAGTAATTATGCTAGTTCTACACTGGCCGAGGTTGCAGCCGCAGGTGAGGGGGGACCACAATGGTTTCAATTGTATCTTAGCAAGGATGATGCCTTTAATCGCAGAATAGTAAAGGAGGCCGAAATGCTGGGATATCGCGCGATAATCTTGACTGTTGATGCGCCAATTGGTGGAAACAGATTTCGGGATGCTAGAAATAATTTTAAGTTCCCATTGCCGTTGCCTAATGTTGCACCAAAAGGTGGAAAAACACAGGGGCAGGGTATAGGTGCTATATTTGCAGCGGCGCAAAACCGATTCGCAATGGATACAGTTCGATATGTTAAATCTTTTACCAAACTGCCTGTGATAGTAAAAGGTATTCAGCATCCTGATGATGCTGAAGCAGCGATAGATGCCGGCGCGGATGCGATTTGGGTTTCAAATCATGGTGGGCGACAACTGGACGGCGGGCCGGCCAGTTTCGAGGTTTTGCCTGAAATTGCAGCACGTGTGAATAAACGCGTTCCGATTATTTTTGATAGTGGTATTCGCCGCGGACAGCATATTTTCAAGGCGATTGCCAGTGGTGCAGATGTTGTTGCGATTGGGCGACCGGTGATATATGCGCTGGCACTTGGGGGCTGGGAAGGAGTGGTGTCTTTATTCGATTATCTTAAGTCAGATTTAGAGCGTGTGATGTGGTTGGCGGGAGCGCAGACAGTCGAAGATATAAAAAATATGAGCTTGAGATTGCGAGATTGTGATAAAAACTTGCATTTGCCAGAAAAAAGACTATAATTAGCCCCAGTTCTGTGAATATATGCAGTTCTGGATGCGTAGCTCAGTTGGTAGAGCAACTGACTCTTAATCAGTGGGTCCAGGGTTCGAGTCCCTGCGCGTCCACCAGAAATAAAAACCGCCAAGTGCGGTTTTTTTATTTGCTTTTTGTGATTGTTTTCACAGGGATTCATACCTGTATAAATATCTGTTGTTGGTTGATAGAATTATAGCGTTGACATGAAACTTTGATGAAAACAAAAAAACAAAAAAAGGAGAAAGAAAATGAAAAAAATTGCGATTTCAACACTGGCCGTGCTGATTGCGTGTCCTGCATTTGCGGGTATTAATCATCCTGACCAGGGCAGTTCTTGGCAGATGTGGGGTATGGACCCATATATTGGTTTAAGAGGTGGTATGAGCTATTCAAACCTGAATTACAAATATAATGGAAATAAAGAAGCTATGACCGATTTTATTTTTCAAGGTCGTGCAGCATTAGGTTTGGAAATTTGCGATACAATTCGTTCCGAAGTTGAATGGTCTTACTTTGGTAAACTGTCAGACCAAGAAAACTTTGGCACAGGTGCTGGCCCAGTTGATGTAGAAGCAAAAATGCAGACATTGTTGTGGAACAGTTATATGGAATTTGGTGGCTATCAAATGATCCGTCCATTCGTTGGTGTCGGCGCAGGTATCGCGATGACCGAGGTTGAACGCCATGGTTCTGAAGTCGCAAGACATAGCGTAGATAAAACACGCTTTTCTGCGATGGGAACATTGGGCATGACATTTGATATGGAGCGCTTTGCGGTTGATGTGGCGGCGCGCTATACATATGTTGATATCAACTCAGGCTTGCATAACTTTGGTGGTGATATCGGTATCAGATTTATGTTCTAATATTAAAAACGCCCGATTGGGCGTTTTTTTTTGCTTATTAAAAATCCCCAAAAAGGGGATTTGTTTTTTTATGCAAGATTTGCCAGCGCCAGTTTATTCAAGAATCCTTCTTCTATGGCACTTAATAATGAGTCCATACCTTCGTTTGTTTCATCGCCATTAAGTATTCCTTCGATGTGTTCGATAATCGATTCGCAGGCTTTTGGTAAATTACATTGTACATAGTCCGGATTAAGGATGTTGTTTTTTAGAACTTTCTTTTTGTCTTCGGCCATGAAATAACATTCGGCGATATTATCCACCCAGTCGTCGATGTTTTCGGATAATCTGTCAAACAGCAAGTGTTTGGAATATTCATCAGTTGTCCAGTGATTTAATTTGCATGCGTATTTAAATGCGATTAAGTGTCGTAAAAGTTCGTACATTTTTTCTCCTTTGGTTGTGTATATAATTTATCAAAAAATAAAAGATTTTTTTATAGGAACAAAAATCGGTGTGTACGCATTGTTTCTGCGGTTTCCTAGGGATTCAAACCTGACGAAATGTGTGTAAAAATATTGTAAAATGTCGGGTGTAACCATAAGAAAAAAAGGAGAAACTTATGAAAAACTTTACTAAAAAAATATGCGTGGTTGCGTCTGTTGTTGGCGCGGCAGTAATGCTGACGGGGTGTTCAAGTTGCCCAAGTAAGCAAGCGCCAAAGCATCATAAGGCGATGCGTTATGCACAGCCTGTTGAAGTAATCGAATCGGATACAATACTGGTATATCAGACATACGAAAATGCAGATGTCAATAAAGTATATGCCAAAATGTATACTCACAGTAGTCATGGCGGTGAATCAAAAATGGGGCATATCAAATTCCATGAAACAGACAATGGTTTGAAAATGACTGTCGATTTGAAGGATTTGCGTCCAGGCGTTCCTTATAATGTACGTCTTTATCAATGTGGATCATGTAATAATGATGTAAATTGTTGTTCCAAGTCTGCAATGAATGTTGCTTTACCAATGCTGGAAACAGGTGTAAGTCGCAAATTGAATCAGACATATATGATCCAAGGATTAACTGCCGCCCAGTTAAATGGTGCTAATATCTATCTGGAGCGTGATGGTGGTTACAAGGCCGGATGGGGCAAGTTAGAAAAGTAATTGTTGTTTGTGTGTAAAGAAAACTCCCTGAAAGATATTGATGGGGAGTTTTTTTATATTGTTTGTATAGGAATAATATCTTAATCTGTGGGTATGAATAAATTAAAGTATCTTGCGTTTGTATTGGTTTTATTTCGCTTTTACGCGGCTTCTGCTTTGACCACTTTGTCGGGTGATGTTTATGATGCGTCAGATATATTCACAGATGATATTTTAATAGAAGAGGGCGCGGCTCTTTATGTAAAAGATATCTATGTCAATAAAACGATCACGATTGAAAATAACGGGTTTGTTGCTGGAGATATTTATATAAATGCGCCGTATGATTTAACGGTTAAAAATAATGGTGTCTTTGAAGGCATGTTGTATGCCGATTCGGATTCTGAACTTGTTCAAGTGGTGGATGGCAAAAAATCTTTGACGCGGTTGAATGTTGATGGGAATTATATTGTTAATATTAATTCAGAAGACAGACTTGGGCTGGATGATATTTTGAAAACAGTTGGCGGTGCGAAACAGATTAGTATCAGAGATTCAAAAATAGTTCTAAATGATTCTGTGGTTGAAAGTGGCGCGTTGGTACAACTTGATGGGGAAATTGCGTTTTATATAGACGAGTTGGGCAGTGCCGATTCGGTCGCGCTGTTGGACAATATATCAAGTACTGCGAATATTATTTTCCATGATATGGGGACGGATGTTTTGTATGCTCAATCTGGCTTTATATCTGATGGTGTTTTGTATGTGAATCGCGTTCGTGAAACGGATTATGTAAAGGTTTATTAATAATGAACTGGGTGATTATCTTAATAATTTGCGTGTCAAAGATTCACACGATTCGCTGTTGATGGCATTGGATGTCGCGAATAATATGGATGATATCAATCGGATTTTAAGAGATAGTGTCAGACTTAATCCGATTAAGTTGATGCGTCCTGTGCATAGTTTGTTATTGCTGGAAAGTGGGGCTGATATATTGATTGATGGAATTGGCGCAGGCGGTGAAGTGATTGTTGGTGATGGTTTTGATTTATATGGCGCAAAAATAAATCTTGGCAATAGTATTGGTGCACTGTCACTTGGGGGCAGTCTTGGTGTTGGGACTATGTCAGTTAATGAAGCGTATGAAGAATATGATGCTATGATTTATAGTGGGCGCATTATGGCAAAGTATGAATTTGAAAATCGTATGTTTGTGCGCGGTGCTATTGAAACAGTTATAGCGGCATTTGGTCTGGAAGATGTTTTTGTTGATAATCGTGTCATTGATTCGCCAAATGGTTTTGCGATGTCGATGGATATGGATACAGGTATAAATCTGGGCGTTTATGACGGGATAAGTTTTTCTCCATTTGTTGGTGTTGTATCCGAATATATGACCATAGAAGATGCGTCAGATGCATCGATTGATTTGCGTGCTGGTGCTGCTGTAAAGTTTGATTATGAGATGGCTGGAATAAAATATGAGTATGGTATGCGTGGTGCATTATATTCAGATATGGACTATATGATTGGTGCACGTGTATCTGTTGGGTCCGATATGGACGAGGTTGGCGGTAATGCCGATTTGGCATTGGTCAATCAAGATGGGCATATGTCATATAAAATATCACTTGGGGCCAGTGTGAAATTCTAGGCAGTGAATTTACCACGAAGCGATGCTTTGTTAGCAGCAGTGATTGTAATCCGCGCCAGGGCAGGTGCGGTTGTGATATCGTCTGTTGTGACGATGCACTGTTGCATATATGGCGTACGATATACCAAGTGTCGACCGGTTTTGTCTGGGCCTTCCAGCAGGCAATCAAATGTTTTATCAATGCACGATTCGTTAAAGTCGCGTTGAACTTCATTAAGATAAGAATCCAATTTTGCCAAGCGTTCAGCCTTGATATTTTCTGGAATTTGATCCTTCATAAGTGCGGCGGCTGTATGTGGTCGTGGTGAATATTTAAAAGAGTAAGAATTTATATATTTTATCTGGCTGGCAATTGCCATTGTTTGTTCAAAATCCGAATCGGTTTCGCCAGGGAAGCCAACAATGAAATCAGATGAAATTTGAATGTCAGGACGGGCTAATTTTAATTTGCGAATAATGTCCAGATACAATTCCAAAGAGTATGGACGGTTCATTCGTGTCAGAACGCTTTGTGAGCCACTTTGGATTGGCATATTTAAAAATGGTAATAATTTTGGTTCGGTGGCGAACATTTTAATCAGGTCATCTGTCATTTCGGTTGGATAACTTGAAGTAAAGCGTATACGCATGATTTCTGGGATTTTTGCGGTTTCGCGTATCAGGTCAGACAAGCGATAAATGCGACCGCTTTCATCGGTATATTTATATCCGTTTACATTTTGACCCAGAAAACAGATTTCAATTGCACCGGTTTTTGCAGCGTGTAATGTATCCGCCATACAAGATTCAAACGAACGCGACAATTCTGGACCACGTGTGTATGGAACAATACAGTATGTGCAAACATGGTTGCAGCCTTCTTGGATTGGAATGTATGCAACGCGTGGACTGGTTTCCATTTGTGGTAATTCATCAAATTTTTCCAATCCTCCCAAATTTATATCCAGTAATCGCGAATCAGGGTTGGATAAAATTTGTGGCAGTTTGTGATAACTTTGTGGCCCAAGTACAAAGTTTAAATCAGGGATTCGGCGAAAAGCATCTGCGCCCGCTTCGCGCGCAACACAACCAACGATGCCGAAAAGAGCGTCGGGCTTTTTTGCGCGACGAATACGGCCCAGTGCTGAAAAAACTTTATCCGTTGCTTTGGCGCGAACTGCACATGTGTTTAATATTATAATGTCGGCATCGGCAACATCATCTGTTTGTGAGAATCCATGATGTTTAAGCATGGTGGCGATTCGCCAACCATCATAAACATTCATTTGGCAGCCAAAGGTTTGGATAAAGAATTTTTTCATTTTATGTTTTCTTATTTGTGTTTTGTGTGTTGTGCGCGTTGTTTCTTTGCTTTTACTTTGTTTGCGCGGTTTAATGCTTCTTGGTAGGCGACAGTTGCATTAGCGATGCGTTCTTCTGTAACCATTGGTGTTGTTTTATATGTTGTTCCAAGAATTGGATCCGAGACGGCACAAATTACTTCGATTGCATTTTTTCTTTTAGCCATGTTTTTTCCTTTTGGTTTATTTATGTTTTATAAAATTTTTCTGCATCTGGCGATATTGAACATTTGACTTTTTCCATGCGTATTTTTGTGCATGGTGACGTTCTTGCTCGCGTGTTTTGATGCGGGCTTCATCAGTTGACATATCCCTTAATATACGCATTAATGAATACACTTCGACCTCGCTTTGTTCAATTAGTTTTAATGCCAGTTTTTTTATTGTCATAGTTTCTTATGCCAGCTTGTTGCGTAAGATTTCATTCACGACGGCTGGATTTGCCTTGCCACCTGTGGCCTTCATTACATTGCCAACAAAGAAGCCCAATAATCCAACTTTGCCGGATTTGTATTGTTCAACCTGAGATGGATTTGCGGCAATTACAGCATCCACAGCCGATTCGATTGCGCCGGTGTCTGTGATTTGCTTCATGCCATGTTTGTCTGCGATTTCACGAGGCGTGCCCGATTCGCCATCCAGCATTTTGATAAAGATTTCTTTGGCCTGTTTGCCGTTGATTTCAGAAGCGGCAATCATATCAACCAGTTCTGATAAATCGGTTGGTGTGATAATGCGCATTTCATCCACGATACCAGATTTTTCATTTTTGATATCCCAATTTTCTGGATGCGCAAACAGTTCGCTTATCATCCAGTTGGCAATAGATTTTGCGCGTTTTGCGTTGCCGCCGACCGCTGTGTCATACCATTTAGATATATCTGTGCTTTCGGTCAGACGTGCCGCATCATATTCAGAAAGCCCGAAATCATGCGTATAGCGTGCGCGTGTCGCAGATGGCAGTTCTGGCATTGTTGCGCGAATGCGTTCGATTGTTTCGTCACTTATTTCCAGTGGTAATAAGTCTGGATCAGGGAAGTAGCGATAATCCAATGCGTCTTCTTTGCTGCGCGCAACGGATGTTGTGCCTTCGCCTTGGTTAAAGTGCATTGTGTCCTGAGAAACTGTGCCACCGTTTTCATAGATTTCGATTTGACGGCGCGCTTCGTATTCGATTGCTGTTTTTATGAACTTAAAGGACACCATGTTCTTTGTTTCTGTGCGTGTGCGGAATTTTGTGTCGCCAACTGGACGGACAGAAACATTAACGTCTGCACGCATAGAACCTTCTTCCATGTTCGCTTTTGATACGCCAAGTGCGCGTGCGATTTCACGAATTTCGCGCAGGTATCTTTCGGCTTCGTCAGGGGACGAGATATAGGAATTGTTTTCTGGATTTTTTGTGTCCAGATAGGTCACGATTTCCAGCAGGCCGACACCCGTTCTATTATAGTCTGCAAAGGATTTTGTTGGATGAACATCATGCTTTAATTTACCAGCATCTTGTTCCAGATGTGCGCGTTCAATCAAAATCTTTTTAGGTTTGCCATCATCGCCCATAATTTCAACCCAACCGTGGCCTACAATTGGTGCTTCGTCTGCAGGTTGCGAAATCTGATAGCCTTGGGGCAGGTCAGGGTAAAAATATTGTTTGCGGGCAAATCGACTGATTCGAGAAATTTCAGCGTTCAGTCCCAAACCCATTTTGATAACCTGTTCTACGCAGTGTTCATTTAATACTGGTAACATACCAGGCATAGCCGCATCAACCATTGAAACCTGGGTGTTAGGGGATACTGACGGATTGTAATCCGCAGATGCACCGCTGAATACCTTGGATTTAGATAACACTTGGATGTGTGTTTCCAGTCCGATTACCAATTCCCAATCACAAGTTTTGCCTTTTATTGTAAACATTTTATCTTTTTCCCTTGCTTTTTTGTTTTTCGTGTCCTATTATCTCTTCCGCATTGGCTAGGTAGCTCAGTTGGTAGAGCAAGGGACTGAAAATCCCTGTGTCGGCGGTTCGATTCCGTCCCTAGCCACCAGAATCCTTTCTTTCGACCGTCTTGGTCGATTTTTTTTATTGCCCAAGGATTCTGTTCGGTAATTCATTTTTTTTATTTCCCCATTATTGTTGTTGGGCGATTGTTAACAGCGGCCGCAGTTTCGATATGCTTGGCCAATTGTAATACACGCATATCAGCAAAGCGTGGCCCTACAACCTGCATACCCAATGGCAGACCATTTTGTGCCAAGCCACATGGTACGCTGCATGCTGGTACGCCCGCCAGATTCATTGCGACTGTGAACAAATCCAATGCATAGAATTCCAATGGGGACAGACCCGCATCCAAAGGCATCGCGGTGCCAGCGCTGGATGGGCATACAATCAAATCACATTGTTCAAATGCGGAATTAAAACTGTCAGCAATCATGCGACGAACGCGTGCGGCCTGCATGAAATATACATCATACGATTCGCTGGATAAAACGGCGGTACCAATAATCATACGGCGTTTTACTTCGTCGCCAAAGCCCGCAGCGCGTGATTTTTTGAATGTGTCATAAATGTCGCTGCCTTCGACACGCAAACCATAGCGCATACCGTCATAGCGGGCCAGATTTGATGACGCTTCTGCTGGGGCGATGATATAGTATGCTGCCAATGCATCCAAAATGTTTGGAATTGAAACTTCGACAATTTCTGCACCAATGGATTTCAAATCGGAAATGCGTTTTTCAAACAGCGTTTTCATATCGTCAGAAATTTTTACATCCATAAATTCTTTGATGACACCAACGCGTAATTTTTTACCGTCACCCAAAATTGGTTCCAGTGGTGCGTTGCATTTATAGTCGCTGTGGCAAGATGTTGAATCCTTGGCATCGTGACCGGCCATCGCGGACAATAACAGAGCGGTGTCATCAACAGTGCGTGCAATTGGACCTGGGGTATCAAGACTTGATGCAAATGCCACACAGCCCCAGCGAGAACATAAACCGTATGTTGGTTTCATGCCAACCATACCAGTAATCGCGGCAGGGAAACGAATCGAGCCACCTGTATCAGTACCAGTTGCGGCAATTGCTAATCCGGATGCGACGGCGGATGTTGAACCACCAGATGAACCGCCGGCGGTTAATTTGTTTTCCATTTGCCATGGATTGATTGGTGCACCAAAGAAACTTGTTTTGCTGAATGTTCCCATCGCAAATTCGTCCAAGTTTGCTTTACCCAACAAGACAGTACCAGCATCAATTAATTTTTGTGAAACGGTTGATTCATATTCTGGCACGAAATTTTCAAGCATGCGTGAAGCGGCTGTTGTGCGAATGCCGCGTGTTGCGAATAAATCTTTCATCGCGATTGGTGCACCGTCCAATGGCAGCGTGTCGCCACCTGCGCGGCGTGCATCAGATGCGGCGGCGTCGGCCAGTGCGCGTTCTGGTGTGGTGGTGATATAGCAATTCAAATCAGCGCTATATTTTTCAATTCTGTCCAGATATGCGCGTGTTAGTTCGACAGCAGAAATTTCACCGCTGTTTAATTTTTGTAAAGCTTCAGTCAGTGTCAGGTTTATCATTTTTGTTTTCCGTTTTGTTTAGCGTAGTGTTTTGGGAAGAATATTACACCAAGTGTATTTCTGATAAATTCATCAGTGCATTTCCCAGATTTAAGATGGCTGAAACAATGTTTCGAGCATTCTGAGATGGCTTTCTCGATTGTTGCTTGTCTGGCTGCAGTCATATCGGAGGCTTTTTTAGGTTTTTGTGCATTGATAATGGCTTTAAATTTCTTTTCATCTGGGGTGCATAATGGAGCATTGTTGCTGAACTGGTTAAACGATATTTCCAAGCCGCGTCCACGGTAGGACATGCCAAAAACACCGGTTTCTTTTAATCTGGCGACACCGTGAATGACACATGCGTTTTTTGCTGGGGTTGCAATAGCGAATGTTTCGATTAGTTTCAGTGCGTTTTCAGGCGATACGGTTCCAAGATCATGAACGGGTTCTGTGTCTAGAACGTCAATGCTTGCGCTAATTGTTTTTGTGGTGACCTCGGTCGTAAGTGTCAGTATAGGTGCGGCAGCCGGTATGGCGGTTTCAGACTCTGTAATCTGAGTCGGTGTGATCGCCTGCGTTTCGGCCGCTTTCGTAGTTTCTGTTTTTTTTGTTGCCATTATTATCTCTTTTTTTGTGTGTCATAATGTTCTGGGTAAAGTATTGCACCCAATGTGTTTTTTATAAATTCGTCAGTGCATTTGCCGTCGCGTAAATTGCGCGCGCAGCATTTTAGTTTTGCTGTGTCGTTCCATTTTCTGTTGTTTGTGTCTTTTACACATTGTGGATTGGTATCCAAATAGAACGGACCATCAATATCCAGCGAGCGATAACGATATTCGCCGGCCGGCATGTGGCCAAAGTTTATTTGGTCCTGATATCGCAGGCACAATGTTTTAATACATGCGTTTGGTGCAACATTGCCTGATTTTAGCAATTCTTGTAATTTTGGAGAATTTTGAATTGTGCCAAGAAATGCTGATTGATGCGGATTCGCAAATATGTCCATCAGTTTAATTGCATCGTCAGTCGATATCATGCCCAATGTGATGACATGATTTGGGATTTCTTCGTACGGCATGTATTCTACAAAATTTACTGCGATTGGTTTTTTCATGGATTTATTATTCCCCGTCCATAACCTTTGGTACTGCGAAATAGCCACGTGATGTGCCGGAATTGTCCGGTGTGTTGGCCAAGACCAAGTCGCGGATGCCGCCATCTGTGACAATATCTTCGCGGCGTGGCAGTTTATGTTCAACTGGATTTAATAATGGTTCAACACCAGTTGTGTCGATTTTCTGTAATTTATCCAGCCATTCAACCACGGAATCGATATTCATTTCAGCCAATTTTTCATCGGAAATTTCAATCTTAATTAGGTCTGCGAATTTTTGTAATTGTTGCTTGCTAAATGCCATTTTCAATCCTATATTTGTAAAGTAAAGGGATTATACAATGATTTTGGCAGATTTCAAGGCTTTTCCGCGCGCTGGGCGCATAGTTGGGGTTGACTGGGGATTGCGCAGAATTGGTGTCGCGGTTTCTGATCCGTCACAGGAATTTGTTTTTGCGCGTGATGCGATTGTTTTGCCACGTAACGCGGTAAATCATGCGGAGTTGGTGGCAAATTTTGCACAGGAAGAGGGCGCAACCGCAATAGTTGTTGGTTTGCCGGTCTATAATGACGGCGGGGAATCTGAAACAACCAAGCAGGTTCGGGATTTTGTTAATACGCTTTCACAACAAATTGAATTGCCAATTGTGTTGATAGAAGAAAATCTGACATCGGTGTCGGCACAGGAAAGTATGGGGCTGGTTCGTGTGCGTGATTTGAAACAAAAACTAGATTCTGAATCGGCGCGCGTGATACTTGAAAATGCAATTGCTTTAATAAAACGGGCTTAATAAAAAGCCCGTTTTTTATGCGTATAGCGCGTTTTTTTATTCTTCGCGTTTATCCGGTATATTGCCATCGGCAGACAGTAAAATCGCAATAGGACGCGTTGAATCAAACTGGGCACATATGATGTATGTGGCCACCAGTAATGGTACACTAAAGAACATGCCGGCAATGCCCCAAATCATTCCCCAGAACACAAGATTTATCAATATAGCAAGTGTGGACAGGTTTAATGTTTTGCCTGTGAATTTTGGTTCTAATATGTTTCCGAATATGATTTGTAATGCGATTAAGCCAACTGCAACCAGTATCGGTTGTTGCAGTGTGCCAGATGTTGCCAGCGAGTATAGTATTGGCAAACTGCATGCCACAATTGCGCCAATTGTTGGGATATAACTGGTGACAAATACAATGAATGCCCAGATGCCTGCAAATTCTACACCGATAAACTGAAGCCAGAAATATGATGCAACGCCTGTAATCGCCGAAATAGTTGTTTTTACAAACAAATACTTCTTCATGTTTGTGTCGATGCTGTTAAGTATGTATTTGGATTTTTTAGATTGGCGTTTGTTTGGGAACAATACTGCTAGTTTCTTATTAAATGTGCTTTGTTCTACAAACATAAATATCATATATACCAATACCATGCCCATGGATGCGGCGATTCCCGCAAGGGAGGAACCTATGTTTGCCGCAATTTGTGTTATGTTTGGTATCATGGATGCGTCAAACTTGAACCCGATAGAAGAAGATAGATATGTGCCAAGTTCTGTCAGTTTGGATTGTATAGCCGGCAGGGATGCTGTCAGCTCTGTGAACATTGGTCGTACCTGTGTCGCGAACAGGTATATCAAACCGCATATTGCCGAAATGGACATAATGTTTGATGTCCAATCGAATATATGTGACCAAATGCGTTGTGGTCGTGTGGTTGGGTTTTTATATGGGAATATTTTTCTGCAATAGTCTGCAACAGCATTAATCAGATACCACAAGAATAATGCCACTAGCAGTGGGATAAATATTGAACGCCCCATCCATAACAGCAGGGTTAGTATTATAAAAGAAAATAGTGTGTTCATGATTGTTTAATCCTTTGTGTTACAGAAAATTATGCGTATAGAGCGATTTGTTGTGCGGCCAGTATTGTTAAACTTATAAATGCGATTATGGATACAATATTGATTGTCGCTGCCAATGTTGAATATCCTTTGCCAATGTTTTTCATAAGTTGTTTGCGACCAACCTTTAATGTCCAGATAGCAAATACAAGCAGATAGGTTAAGGTCCATAAAATTGTACCAAAGCCAATGATTATTCCATTGAATAATGTAATGAATATAAATGTGATAACTGTGTTTGTGTCAGATGCAGTAATCCAATCGGTAAGTTTTGAATACCATTTGGATTCTGTGATTTGTTCTTTTTTTGATTTTTTTGTATCGTTCAGCAGATAGCCGGCGGTGCTTAACATACCAAAGCCAAAAGGCAGGCTGCATAGTGCTTTCCATTTTGAAATACCTAATTCGCGTACGCGAAGATACTGTGTGTATATGCCAAGAGCCATCAACCCGAGTAGGTATAGTATTGTAATGCCACCCAAGAATAAAAATACAATTTGGCAGAAAAGCGTCTTTTGAAGTATTACTTCGATTGACACGAGGTTTAATATGGCAACCACAGTAAAAAATATGTATGTCGCAATAATTATTGAGTTATTCAGCGCGATGTAATTGTACTGGTCGAGTTTTATTTTAGGTAATTTTTTGAAAGTATGTATCAATGAATAGATAAATGCCGATATTGTAAGAAGTATTATAGTGATTTGTGTGCCGCTGATGGTAAGGATATGTGCCAATAACAAAGATATTACTATGGCCAAGGTTGTCATGAAAAACGATGTTAGGGCGAATTTTAATGGTGTCCAGAATATCCATTGGGACATAATTGAGCGAGTACGTTGTTTCATGGGATTCTCCTTTCCTTGATAGTGATTATTTTATCATAATTTCACCATGTGATAAAGTTGTTATGTCAGTTGGTTTTACCAAATCTGTAAAGTTTTTTTGGTGACTGATAAAGATAAATGTTGTGTTCGACATTTTGTGTATTGTGTCTGCAATAAGTTTCTGGGTTTCGGCATCTGCACCTGAATCAGGTTCGTCCAAAATGGCAAGTTTTGGTTCGGTCATCAACAGTCGTAACAGCATTAATTTTTTTCGTTCCCCACCAGAAAATCCGACATTTATGCTGCGACCAAGCCACTGTTGCGGGATGTTTAGTTGTTCGCGTGCGGCTTCTAGTTTTGTCAGAAATTCGCCCATAGACAGGTCGCGGCCAGTTTGAAAGTGTGTGTGCGCAATGCACGAGTGTTTAAGAAAACTGGTGACGGAAAGCCCGGGGATTTCAGGTACATTTTGTGCACCCAGAAATATTCCTAATAATGCGCGTGTGGTCGTGTTTTCGTTTGTAATATCGCGATTTTCAAAAATAATGTTTCCGGATGTTATTTTATAGTCTGGGTTGCCAGCAATTGTTTGTGCTAATGTGGATTTGCCAGAACCGTTATGGCCGGATAACAGATGGCGTTCGCCGGATTTTATTTCCAGATTTATGTTATGCAACAACTCTTTGTCGCCAAAAGATACGGATAAGTTTTTTATTTTCAGCATCGTTTAATCCTTTGATAATGCCATTTGTATAAGTTGTTTTGACTCAACCAAAAATTCCATGGGCAGTCTTGATAAAACGGGCGCTGCGGTTGCCCCGACTATAAGTGCGATTGCGGTGTCGGTTTCTATGCCCGCGGAATTTAAATAATTTAATGTCGCTGCATCGATAGCACCGGTTGTAGCCTCGTGATTTTGGGTGTTGTTTATGCCAATATGTATAATGCGGGGCAGGGTATTTGCCACAGCGTTATCGCCTATGATGCGGCTGTCGCATTTGGATGCGTTGATACACTCGTTGCCAGTAAAAGATACAAGACTGCGAAATGTTTGGCGGGATGCATCGGTTGCTACACCATATGAAACAATATTTGATTTTGTGTTATTGCCAATGTGCAGCATTTTTGTGCCGGTGTCTGCCTGTTGACCACCGCGTGTGATTGACAGGGAATAAAAGTCGCTTTGTGCGCCATCACCCGCAAGGACGGTTGATGGATATTTCCATGTCATGGCTGAACCGATTTCAACCTGGGTCCAGTCAAGACGCGCGTTTTTATCGCATCGGCCGCGCTTGGTGACAAAGTTTAATATGCCGCCTGTGCTTTTATTGTTTTTATAATCGCCTGCGAACCAGTTCTGAACGGTTGCGTATTTAACGGTGGCGTTGTCGTGCGCGATGATTTCCACCACGCCGCTGTGTAGTTGATGATTTGGACGGCGCGGCGCGCTGCAACCTTCCATATAACTTAATGTCGAGCCAGTATCTGCGATAATAAGCGTGCGTTCAAATTGACCGATTTTCGCGGTTTCTATGCGAAAATAACTGGCCAAGTCAATTGGGCATTTTGTGTCTTTGGGGATGTATACAAAAGTTCCGTCTGAAAAAACGGCAGCATTTAATGCGGCATAAAAATTATCGGTTGCTGGTACGACACTGCCAAGGTATTTTTTTACCAAATCTGGATGTTTTTCGACCGCTTCGGAAAATGGCAAAAATATAATCCCTAATTTCTCAAGTTCGGCTGTGTATGAAGTGTGTACGGATTTGCTGTCGATAACAGTATCTGTTGCCATGCCCAGCAGAGCGCGTTTTTCACTTTCTGGTAGGCCCATTTTGTCGTATACAGATTCTAAATCAGAATTGTCGATGGGGGCAGGTTCGTTGTAATAATTCAGGCTGTCATAGTCGATTGGTGCATAGTCTATTTCCGCCCAATGGGGTTCGGACATTTTTTTCCAGGCATTATATGCCGCAATACGCCATTGTAAAAGCCAATCTGGTTCGTTGCGTTTGGCAGATATTTCGCGAATAAGATTTTCAGATAATACCGTCATCCTAGTTTTCTTGGTTGGCCAATTGTTTTGCCTGGGCAAAGAAGGTTAATGATTTGCCAAGCAGTCCGTCTGTAAATGTTGTGGCCAGTAATCCGTCTGGTTCCGTTGTTGTTAAATGATGCAAAAATGTGTCCGCGCGGCGCATGTAGTTATCCACGTTGCGGGCAATTTCTGTGTCCAGTTTAATGCTGCGACGAAGTTTTTCCAATGTAAAGGGATTTTTTGCGTATTCGTCCATAATTCCGCCAAGTGCACGCCAAAGTGGATGCTCGGATGTATTGCGTGGCATAATGTCAATAGCTGCCATAATTGGAATCAGGCTTTGCAACAGGTCTTGGTAAATCATTTCGGCGTTTTCAGCAACTGCGTTTGTTGCGTACTTGTTTTTCAGTATGGACTGCATCTTTACAATCAGGTTGTACTGGTGTTCCAATGTTTTGTTCATGTCTGAAATGCGCGAATTTGTGCGGTATATGTACCAAAGTGCGACACCTGTAAGTATAACAACAAGACTGAAAAGGCTGAAAATGATAGTGTTTTGCATAAAAAACTCCTGTGCATATATGTGTTTCTGGGGACTAGTATAACATCTTTTCGCGATTCGTGCGATTTTATCTTTGGATAAATAAAATTTGTTTGTTTTATGTGTGTTTTAGGTCTTGCACAGATTCGGTCAAATTGTTATAATAAATACTATAAATAGGAAAGGAAGACCCGATATGTTTCGCAAGATTTTGATTGTAGCGATGTTCGCAACGGCTGCTGGCTATTGCTTTGCGGCTGAAACTTTGCCACAGGTTGTCACATCAGAAGTGTTCTATGAACAGGAAAAATTTGTCCGCGATGATGTGGATGTTTATCAGGTAGAGGACGAAGTCGCCCAAATGCCAGAGGTGCCAGCGTGGCCAATTGCAGGTTCGGATGCCGCGGCCGAGGTTGAATGTAGGGAAGTGGAATGCACAGACTGTGACAAGTCCGATAATATTCGCATCGTTTCCAAAATAGGTGCGGATTTGGTGGTTGAAAATAATATCAATCTGGGGGCGCGTGGTGATTTTGGTGGTTGGTCTGGTGGCGCGAATATGTTGCATGGTACTCAGATTCCTGTTGGGTTCGATGATGAATGCGCAAATGAGTCCGAAATGCCTTTGTTGCATCGCGAGGTTTTAGAAGATGATGGTGGTAATGTTCTGGCTGTATCGCGCAGCGGTCGTAAAAATTGTGGCAAATATGCCGATGGTTATGAAGCGTTTGCAGTCAGAATGGGTATGAAGACAGAAAAACCTGAAGCGGTCGAGGTAGAAGAAACAGAAATCGCGGTTGATGTTTCAGCTGATGCGGAAGCGCCAGCTGTTCTGACTGATCAGGTTCGTTCTTGGGTTGTGGCAAATGGTCAGACCTTGCGTGAAGTTTTACAGAACTGGTGCAATAAAGAAGGCTGGGATTTGGTATGGGCAACATCACGTGAATATCCAGTCGAAGCCAGTGCTGTGTTTAAAGGACGCTTTGTTGATGTGGCTTCTGCGTTGGTTCGTAACTTTGGGCGTGCGACACCAATCCCATATGCAAAGTTCTATAAAGGTAATAGAGTGTTGGTAATTTCTACAAACGAAGAATAAAACAGGATGCTGTAGGAGATATATAAATGAAAAAAACAATCAGAAACTTGTTTGTTTGTACTTTGGCTTGTGTCGCGCTGGTTGGTTGTGCCAAGCAAGAATCAGCCAAGGTTGCGGCATCTGTGGATCAGGATTTTATCAATGCCTATGATGCGTTTGAAATGGCCAAGAATCCACGCGCCAAGGTTGCCAGCAGTGACACTGTTTCTATGTCCGAGGGTGTTTGGTTGGGTAATAAATCAATTGTGTTGGAACATCGTAATAATTTGCCAGCACAGTTTGAAACAGATACAGGTGTTACATTATTATTAAATGAACCTGTCTCATTACAGGTGTTTGCAAATGATGTTTATTCAATTACTGGTATTCCTGTAAAAATTGATGGTCAGGTTTCTGATGAAAAGTTAAGAAAGGCAATTAATGTTGCCTATACTGGTAAACTGTCTGGTTTGTTATCTCAGGTTGCGACAGATTTAGATTTGCTGTGGTATTATGATAAAAACTCGATTGTGTTCTATGAAACAGAAACAAGAACATTTGCATTGTATGCCCTGGGGACCGAGGTCGCATATCAAACCGCGGTTTCAACGGATGATGGTAATCAGGTGTCTTTGGAATCCACTTTGAAAGAGTGGGACGAAGTTGAAGGTGCTATCTCTTCTATTATAGGTAAAAATTCAAATGCTAATTTCACGGTGTCACGCAGTTTGGGTACGATTACTGTGACCGCATCACCATCGGTTCTGTCGCGTATCAGTGAATACATTGATCGTCAAAACAAGCGTCTGTCCCAGTTGGTGACAATTGATGTAAAGGTATTACAGGTTACGATTTCTAATGATTCTGCGTTTGGTTTGAATTTGGCGGCGGCGATTAATTCCACATCTGGACTGAATATTGTTGCCAATCCAAAGAATAATTTGGCTTCGACCGAGGCAAGTTCTATGAATATCGCGGTTCTGTCAAATACGGTTTCGGCTTTGACAGGTGCGACACATATGGAAAATGGTTCTTTGGTTGAAGGTGCATATACCAATGACCAGATTATGAATGGTTCTTTGTCAGGTGCGGCTGGCAGCAGCGCGCTTATCGAGGCTTTGGCTAAGCAGGGCAAGGTGTCCTTGGTGACAAATGTGGGTGTGACCACTCGCAGTAATCGTGTCGCGCCAGTCAGCAACACTCGTACAACCGGCTATATCAAACGTTTTGAATCGCGTAATTTTACAACGGTTGAATCAAGTACCGTTGATCAGGACGATTTGGAAACAGGTTTCACAATGCAGTTGTTGCCAAATGTTTTGGAAAACGGCAAAATCCTGTTGTTGTTCCGTATGTCTGTGCGTGAATTGTTGCGTATGTCAACCCAGACAATTGGTGAAGTGACGCTGCAGTTGCCAGAAGTTGAAGAACGTAGTTTTATGCAGGAAGTAATTATGGAATCAGGCCAAATGTTAGTTGTATCTGGATTTGAAAAACAGACAAATCAAGATACTCGTTATGGTCTTGGCGATCCTGACTTTATGGCTTTGTCTGGTTCTCGTGAAACCAAGGCGGCACGCGAAGTTTTGGTTGTTATCCTGACTCCGCAGGTTCTGATTAGTCCGATGGATTCGGAACGCACTATTCAACAGCATTGGGGTGCACCTCTCAACTAAAATAAATTATAATAATTCATCTAAAAACAAATCGGGCATCTCATGTAGCGCTTGTACACTACAATGCCCGATTTGTTTTTATCTAAATCATTCTAATTTATTTTTTCGACAAGCAAGGGGGGCGGCCGACAACTCATGTAGCGTTAAGTACACTACGTTGTCGGGACCGTTCCACATCTAAATCATTCTGATTAGGGTTAGTGGTGGAATGTATTAAATTTTTATTCGATATCTTTTTTTTGGAGGATGTGTGGTTGTTTGTTTGGTGCTGCTGTAACCTATTGATTTTTCGTTTTTTTTTTTTTTTTTTTTGCGCTGTGTGCCGCTTGCTATAGGGGGCGTGTTTTTGGTATAATAGTATTAGGTTTTATGTGAGAGGGATGTGAAAGCACGTCGAATATTTTTACTGGTGTTAATTTGTAACGCCGTTTTGTGCGTGCCTTTTGCGCACGCAAATATTGCCAGTAAAAGTTATGTTGATGCCATTGTTGCGAGTATAAATCAAAAGCAGGCAAATTGGGCTCAAACTGATTCAACAGCGTCCGATTATATCGCAAACAAGCCAGATATTTATACCAAGACAGAAATTGATGATAAATTAGATAACAAGGCTGACAAATCCTATGTTGAAAGTTTTCTTGGTTCGTCTGGAGGTAATGTAACGACACCGGACTGGGAGCAGACAGATCCATTTGCATCTGATTATATTGCGAACAAGCCGGATATTTATACCAAGACACAACTAGATACTAAATTGGATACTAAGGCAGATGCTGATGATGTTCGATTTAGTACGGTGCCAACAACTGAACCAAGCGGAACCCCGCCTGAAGGTCAGGTTTTTATTTGGTTTAATTGATATTAAGGATGTGGATAATGCCAGTTCTGAATGTTGCTGATCTTCAAATAGCGGTTGATACAGTTAAGACGACTGAGTTTGCCCTTAATATTAAAGATCAGACGGGGGCCATTTATTATGCGCCTGTATCGGTGGGTAGTTGTCCAGATTCATTAAAAATTAAAAAAGATGGTGTTGTGTACACCGTTGGGCAATCCAGTCTTTATCACGAAGTAACATCTTTGAATTCATGCGAGGCTATTGAGTTGCGCCCGGGATGTTATACCGTAGAGATTCTTGGCGGTTGTGGCGGCGATGGTGGTGGTCGAACAGGTAATGGTCAGGATGCTGCCCCAGAAATCTATAGTTTTACAATTGACACGGCGACAACCGTTTATGCTTTTCGCGGCGGTGATGGTAATGCGGGTGGTGTAAATTCTGCCAGCAGTGGTGTTATGTCGGCCGGTGGTGGTGGCGCATCGGGCGCACCAAGTTTCTTTCAGGTTGGTGATGAATTTGTCTTGTCCCAGGGTGGTGCCGGTGGGGCGGGTCAGGGTGGATATAACAGTAGCAAGGTTGAACAAGAATGTGGTTCCGGCGGCGGCGGCAGTTTTGAACAGGGAACAGATGGTGTTGCGGCCAAGGGCGGTGATGCATGGGGTGCTGATGGTCTTGGGTGTGGTGGTGGCGGCGGTGGCGCCGTTGGTGGTGGTGGTGGTGTAGCCGCATCTGGTTTGCTGTATCGCGGGAATGTTGGTGCTGATGCCACAGATAGTGGTGGTGGCGACGGCGGCAGCAGTTCCATGGGCGGATTGTTCGGTTCTTCAAACGCAACGGGTGGTGCCGGTGGTGCGAATGTATCGTGGTCCTGTGGTGGTCAGACGATAACTTCGTATGGTGGTGGCGGTGGTGGCGCGGTTTCGACCGGTGGATTGTTGGGCGTTGGTGTTGGTGTTAATGGTGGTGCCGGTGGCAGTGGTGTCCAGAATGTCAGCGATGTCAGTTATGTAAAAATATATAGATTTTAAATTTGTTGTGGGTTGGATTTGCGTGTTGCTTTGAAGTGTGATATTAATATGTTGATGAAAGGAATCTTGGACGGAGAGATAATGTCTGTTATTGGACGCTTGTTTTTTTGTTTGTGCTTAATGGTGTCGGCGATTGGGCCTGCGATTTGTCAGGATGCGGTGACAACAGTTTTGGTTCCACATGTGGCAAGTGTTGAATATACATCGGAAAAATTAGAAGCTGTTAAGAAAGAATTTAATGAGAAATTGGACGGCAAGGTTGATTTGAGCGACAGACGCTTTGATACAATTTCGTTGAAAAGGCCTCAAGGTGAATTGCCAGAAGGGCATGCCTTTATTTGGATTGATTAAAATAAAAATACAAAACGACAAAAAGTGCGCCGACGGGCGCACTAAATTATTTGCGTTTACGCAATTTAGGCCATTGCAGATACTTTTTTAGCCAAGCGAGAAATTTTGCGAGCTGCGCGTTTTTTAGGCATTACTTTGCCAGCAGCTTTCATAATTTTGCTTTCTGCGTTGCGTGCAGCTGTTGTAGCAGCAGCTTTGTCGCCAGATGCAACTGCGACCAATGCTTTTTTAGTTGCTGTTTTTACCGCGCTGCGACGTGCAGTGTTAATTGCGTTTTTCTTGGCCGAAACCAAAACTCTTTTTTCAGATGACTTATGATTTGCCACGTTATTTTCCTTTTATTTTCTTCACGTTTTTGATATTTTATAGAAAACAAACACAAAATCAAGGAAAAATAACATGATATATATAATTACTATAATGGTTTCTTATTTGTTGGGTTCTGTACCTATGGGATTGCTTTTGACCAAGCTGGCAGGCAAGGGTGACCTGCGCAAGGTGGGCAGTGGTAATATCGGCGCAACCAATGTTATGCGCGTGGGTGGTTTGCGTATGGCTGGGTTGGTATGGATTCTGGATATGGCCAAGGCAATTGCAGCGGTCTTTATTGGGTGCTATGTCGCGGGTGATGCATTCGGCGCATGGTGCGGATTTGCGGCGATTGTGGGGCATTGTTATCCAGTATGGTTGCGGTTCCGCGGTGGCAAGGGCATATCGAGTTTGTTCGGTGTTCTGTTGGCGGTAAGTCCAATGTCTTTTGTGGTGTGTGGTCTTGAGTGGTTGTTGGTTGCGTTATCTTCGGGTATTTCGTCTTTGGGGGCGGTAATTGTTTTCTGTTTGATACCTGTTCTTGGGTTTTTGATTAGCACATCTGTTGGATGGGCATTCCTGGCAATTGGGTTGTTATGTATGTGGCGACATCGCGAAAATATCAAACGATTGATTGGTGGAAACGAATCGAAAATCGAGTGGAAGTGGAAGAAATAAAATCGGGGGGCAACGCCCCCTTGATTTATATTTGACTTTATTTTTTCATCATTTTGTGGTATAATACACGCGATAGTATTAGGAAGAGAGTATGTCGAAATCAATCGTATTTTTGATGGGGATGGTCTGTTTTGTGGGGATTGCAAATGCCGCGCCTGATACATCACGCCGTTCTATGTCGTCCCAGATGGTAATGGCGGCACCGCGCGCGGTTGCATCAAAAAATCAGTTAAATGCAATGGCAGCGAAAAATACAGATGCGGAATCAGCGGCAGAAAAGGCGGCCTTGGCGGTGACCCCAGAAGAAATGTTGCCTGCTGATAAAGATATTCGTCAAAAGGAAAAAGAGGCTTGCTTGGCCAATAATATTGGCGTTGGCAACACATATGTTTGGGCATCGCGTAACAGTGACACAAGTGACTATGCCACAATGGTAGAGGATTTTGTTAATCCAGAAAATAATACCTGCTTTATTAAGGTCGAGATTCGCACTAATGACCCAAGAATTGATATGTCAGGTGTAAGTGCTAAATACTTTGAATGGAATCGCGATCCGATTAAATGTGGTGGATGGGTTTCTGATGAAGAAATGGAACAACGTATTTTAGATGCCAAGAAGTCTGGTCGTGTATGGGGAACTGTTGGCGCGACTGTTGCGTCTGCGGGGCTTGGTTTTGGTTTGATGGAAGCGGGCGGAAATAAAATATTTGGCGATAAGGTTATGGGCCAAAAAGCATTGTCTGGAACTGACTTGTTTAAGTCAAGGCTTGAAGAATTGAGAACAAGCAAAGATAAAGATTATGAAAGTCATAGAACCGCAATTTGTGATTTGAAAACAGTGTGCGCCGATAAATGGGAGACTGGTTGTAGTCAAGTCAAAACAATATACGATGCTGTTAAGAAAGATTTAAACTGCGAATAATAATTAAAACCGCCGATGGCGGTTTTTTAAATCAGTACTTTATTTATATATGAATATTATCGTATAGTGCGAATATGTCAGATTTGTTTAATAAGTTATTGATTTTGCGGACCCCAAAGATTGGGCCGGCGCGATATAATGATTTGGTTTCGCGCTTTGGTTCGGTTGCGGCGGCGGCGGAAAGTTTGAACGCTGATTCAGATTTACGCGATTCGGTTCTGCGTGAAATGGATTTGGCCGCATCGCATCATATATATTATATATCAGATGATGATGCGCGATATCCGGCGGCGTTGCGTGCGGTAAAAAATCATCCGCCGGTAATAACGGTGCGTGGTAATTTGGATGTTTTGGCGCGGCCCATGGTCGCGATGGTCGGAACGCGACATGCAACCGCCGCGGGGATGGGATTGATTGCGGATATGGCAACTGAATTCGCGGCGCATGGTACGGCCGTTGTATCTGGTATGGCGATTGGAACGGATACTGCCGCGCATATGGGCGCATTGCGTGCGGCTGGAAATGTTAATACGGTTGCGGTGTTGGCGGGTGGTGCGGATTATATTTGGCCAACCGAAAACGAATCGTTGTATTGGGAAATAGTAGAGCGGGGCGCAATCATAAGTGAAATGCCGGTTGGGTTTGTGCCAGTTGCGACAAATTTTGTTATGCGAAATCGAATCGTGGCCGGATTGGCGGATGCGCTGGTGCTGGGCGAAGCGGACATAAAATCTGGCTCAATGACGACTGCACGATTCGCAAATGAATTGGGGCGCACTGTTTGGGCGGTGCCGTCACATCCATCGGATTTGCGTTCGATGGGGCCTAACTCATTGATTCAGGCTGGAAAGGCCAAACTTTGTATGGGGGTGTCCGATTTCTTTGCGGTGGATGCGAAAAAGATCGCCAATAAAAAAGTTGTTGAAAAAAGTGAATCGGAATTAAATCTGATTGATAAACTTGGGACGATTCCTGTGTCAGAATCTGTATTGGCAAATCTTGTCAAAAAATCGGTTTCGGAAATTAAATCGGAGCTGGTTGTCTTGGAATTACAGGGTTTGGTGCGAAAAGTTGACGGCGGATATGTGCGAGTATAGGTTTTTAAATGTATATACAGTGTATATACAAGGCGCAGAAAATAGGCAAAAAAACGAATCGTTGTCAAAAAATAAATGTTAAAAAATTGTTCAATATTTGGTTGTAAACCGAAAAATATCTTATAAATTATTTGACGTATCCAAAAGATGATTGAGAGAAAAAAATCAATCAAAAAAACAAAGGTAAGTCTGAATTTGGATTTGTCTTTGAAAGTAAAGCAGGGCGCGGTTGTGTTTAAAAAATAAATACATAAAACGTTCTGAAAAATCGGATGAAACTTTGGTAAAAAAGTTTAATCCACAAGGGTGTGCGAGAGAGTAAAACAAAGCAATAAAAAAGCAGTTTGTTCTGAAAGGAAGGAATAAAATTGCGTTTTGTGCAGGTGGCTTTTACAACCTTGCGCGGGGCAGGAAACTCTTTTAGGGAAGGAAAGGAGAAACGGCATGCAGACAGCGGCAAAAAATACAATGACAAACTTGGAAACAATCAAGGGGGCCATCGCCGCAAAAATGGATTCTGCTACTTTCTCTTCTTGGATTGCACCTTTGGATTTCGAAGTTATTGGTAATACTTTGGTTCTGGCGGCCCAGAATCAGTTCTCGGCTGATTTTATTAATTCTGTTCATGTAAATGCGCTGAATGCGATTGTTGCGGAATTCGGTTTGAATGTATCTGTTATTGTTCGTGGTAATACAGTTCGCACAGCACCAGTTGCAAATGATAATAACACACAGACATTTACACCAGCGGCGGCGCCTGTGACAAACAATGTTGCATTTGATTCTTTTGTTACATGTGATGAAAACTTGTTTGTTGTATCTGCTTGCAAGAAATTGGCGGCTGGTAATGTTCCATTTTCACCTTTGTTTATTTATGGCGCGTCTGGCTGTGGCAAGTCTTTGTTGGCTGATTGTATCCAGGGCGCATCAAATGGTCGTGTTGTTAAAATGACCGGTGCACAGTTTGTTTCCGAATTCACACGCAGCCTGCATGATCGCACAGTTTTCGCATTCAAAGATTTCTGCCGTAATTGTGATACATTTATCTTGGATGATGTTCAGGCTTTGTCTGGTAAAAAGGCATCAACAGAAGAATTTTTGACATTGGTTATGGATTTGCGCAACGCAGGTAAAAATGTTGTTTTGACATCTAATGCAGCGCCAAGCAACCTGACTGGTTTCGATCGCCGTGCACAGGGCTTGTTGGCATCTGGTTTGGTTGCGGATGTTGTTGCACCAAACGCATATGTAAAGTCTGTTATGCTTAAGCGTGCAGGTGTTGCAGCAAATGTAGCAGAAGAATTGGCGGGTCGTATCGCAAATGACGGTCATTTGGTTTCTGGTGTTGCGATGAAAATCAAGACATATGCAGACTTGATGGGTACTGCGGTTGATATGGCGGTTGCATCCCGTTTGTTGGCGGATACATTACAGACAGTAAAAACACCAATGGCAATGGTAAAGGTAATGTGTGAAAAATTGGCTGTTTCATATGATGCAGTATGTGGCGCGGGTCGCAGCCGTAACTTGGTCTTGGCACGTCAGACAATGATGGCTGTATTGAAGGAAGTGACCAGTTTGTCTTTGTCTGAAATTGGTAACTTTGTTGGTGGTCGTGATCATGCAACAGTATTGTATGCAATCAAACAGATTGAAAAGCAGAAAGCGGCGGATTTGGTATTGAATGCCCAGATTCAACAGTTGATTAACGAATGTAAGTAAAAAAATCCCGCCGACGGCGGATTTTTTTATGGCGCATGATATATGAGTAATTAAAACAATTTTTATGAACTTGTCATTCCCGCTTGGTTTCACCCACGCAAACAAATGTTTGCGCGGGGCCAAGGGTGGGGTGGTCAGAGAGTTCGTTTAGTATAGCGGAATGATGACCTGGGCCCTGTGGTCAAGCCACAGGGTGACAAAACACAGGGTGTTTTGTTTGTGTGTGTGGGATTATTTATTTGGTTGTGGGGTTGGTTTGTGATAAAATAGTACTGATAATATATATTTGTTGCGGGGGAAAAATAAATGTTTTTGAAAAGATTCTTTTTGTTTATGGCATTGGTTATCGGCGCATGTGGCGGCGCATGGGGGGCGGTGGATCCGCGTCCGTCTGGTGTGTGTGTGGCAGGAACGTTAGGGACTGATAATGTTCCGAGTGGTGAGACCGAGGGTATATATAATACTTCTACAGGTCAGGGTATAAATGCGCACTATATCGTTTATTTTGATAATGCTAGCTCGGCCGTGCCTGGAGAATGCAATGACAGAGTATCTGCTATGGCTAATAGCATAAAAAGCATTGAAGCGCAATTGAATGGGATTTTGTTGTTTGCAACGGCTGATAAGACCGGAACAACAGAAAACAATGTAACTTTGGCACAGGGCCGATTGACGGCGGTTAAAGATGCCTTGGACACTGCAAGAGTTACTTCTGCACTATATGACTGCACTTCTGATTCTGATGGTCCGTGTGCGAGTTTTGCTGCGGGTGATCAGCCATGGGAAGAAGGAAGTCAATTTCAAGGGCGTGCGGTGTATATCTTTTTGATTTATAATGAGAATCCTGTTGGGCAATCGGTCAATATTTGTAATGACACGGTGAGGGATGCGTTAAATGATTTGCAGAACAAGTTGTTTGGATATACGTATGATGATGATGATTATGATGATGGTGATCGTGTTCCTAAGGTCATAAGAAAGTTGCAAGAATTAATCAATTTTTGCGAGGGTGGTAAAACGAATGCGACGCAAGAAGATGTTGATGGTTTTGAAAGAAAATTAAAAGCGCTGTTGGATGCGTTGCCATCTGATTTGGGGACAGTGGATGGTTTTGAAAGTGAATTGGAAGGTTTGAAATTGCAATTAAAGGTTGCGCGGGTTCAGGCGATTTATGCTGGGCTGTCAACTGGTGGTTCGGTTTGGAAAAATAAGGAAGGTAAGTTTAATGCGTATCGTTTAATGGCGGATTCAACCGGTGCCGTTGTGTTGGGAACGGCGGGCGCGTTGCTGTCCAGTCATCTGATTAAAAAAGCCCAGGTCAAAGAAGGGTTTGAAGATTTACAATGTACCATTGGTGGCCAGTTGGTCGCGAACTGGGGGGATGAATTCTTGCCCAGGGTGACATTTGTTCAGTAATTGATTTATGATTGATTAAGTTGAGAGAAACAAAATCCCCATTCGGGGATTTTTTATACAAACAAATCTTTTACGAATTGGGCGTGTTCGGTGATGAACTTGAAACGAAACTCTGGTTTTTTGCCCATTAATTCAGAAACGATTGTGCGTGTTTTTTCTGTGTCTTCGGCACCTTCGTCTGTGCGTGGTGGTAATTCCACGCGGATAAGACGGCGTGTTTTGGGTGACATGGTTGTTTCCTTTAACTGGTTCGGCATCATTTCACCCAACCCTTTGAATCGAGAAATTTCCACGCGTTTGTTCTTGTATTTAGTTGTTTTTAAATTTTCTAATTCTTCGTCCGTATCAACATAAATCGATTCGGTGCCACAGGTTAATTTGTACAATGGTGGACACGATAAATACAGGTGGCCACCATAAATTAACTGGGGCATGTGTTGATAGAAGAACGCCATCAACAATGATGCTATGTGGCTGCCGTCTACGTCGGCATCGGTCATGACGATGATTTTTTCATAACGCAGTTTGTCTTCGTTCCAATCCTTGGCAGTGCCGGCACCAATGATGTCGATTAATTCGTTTAATTCTTTGTTTGCACCAAAGCGTTCGTCCGAATTGGATATAACATTTAATACCTTGCCGCGAAGTGGCATAATTGCCTGGGTCGCGCGGTCGCGTGCTTGTTTTGCGGTACCGCCCGCCGATTCCCCTTCGACAATAAACAGTTCTGTGCCGGCAATACCATGTTTGGAACAATCCGCTAATTTCGCAGGCATACGCACGCGCTTGGTCGGGGTTTTGCGGGCAATTTCTTTGACCTGTTTCGTTTTAATACGCGCATTTGCCAGATTTACAACAAAGTCCAGTAATGCGTTCGCGGTTTTTGGATCAGATGCCAGAAACATTTCCCATGGATCGCGCAGCGCGTTTTCTGTGAAACGTGCAACCTCGGGATTAGAGAGTTTTTCCTTGGTCTGGCCCAAAAATTGTGGTGTTTTATAAAATACAGATACAATCGCGGCAACAGAATCAAATACGTCTTCGCCGATGATTGTGGCGGCCGCTTTGTTATTTACTTTTTCGCCGTATGCCTTAATCCCCTTGGTAATGGCGGATTTGAAACCTGTTTCGTGTGTGCCACCATCGATTGTCGCAATCGTGTTGCAGTATGATGAAAAGAATCCGTCATCAGATGCGGCACCGTTTTCATCGGTCAAAAATGTCAAAGCCCATTCAACACGACCCGAATCGTCCGGGAAGTCAACCGCACCACTGAATATACGTGGCAAAATGCGAGGCTTGGAATCTGTCTTTTCCGCCAAGAAGTCCGCAACACCATTTGGATAATAGAAAGTTGTGCTGGCTGGGATATTCATATCCTCGGTCAATAATTCGGGATTACAGGTCCATTCAATCTTGACCCCGCGGGACAAGAAAGCCTTGGCGCGTGCCATGCGATAGATTTTTACAGGCTTGAATACCGCGTTTGCGCCAAAAATCTGGTCGTCGATTGTAAAGCGGATTTTTGTGCCATGTGATTTGGTCGCGGTTCCCTGTTGCATCGGGGATGTGGTCAGACCACGTGAAAATGTCTGGTGCCAATTATAGCCGTCGCGCGCGATATCTACTATCATTTCAGATGACAGCGCGTTCACAACCGCAGAGCCAACACCATGCAGACCGCCACTGGTCTTGTACACATTATTATTAAACTTGCCGCCGGAATGCAGTGTGGTTAAAATAACTTCTAGTGCGGATTTGCCAGGGTATTTTGGGTGTTCGTCCACAGGAATACCGCGGCCATCGTCCGCAATTTCGATAGTTTTTGAATCAATTAAATTTACTGTGATTTTCTTGGCAAAGCCGGCAACCGCTTCGTCAATCGAATTGTCCATGATTTCGATTGGCAAATGATGCCACGCCTTTTCATCAGTGCCGCCAATGTACATTCCAGGACGCAGACGAACAGGTTCAAGACCCTCGAGTACCTGAATGTCGGATGCGTCATATGTGTGTGTTGTTTTCTCTGTCATAATGCTCTTATTATTAGAACATTTTTCAAATTTTGGCAAGCCCAAAGAATTTAAGCCTAAATCGTATTCGGGGCTTGATTTTTTGTCGCCATTGTCTATATATTTGTTAACGATAATGACGAGTGAACAATATGAATAAAAATCCTTATGAAGTTCTGGGGGTTGCGCGCGATGCGACCGACGCTGATATTAAAAAGGCATATCATAAACTGGTTATGAAATATCACCCAGACAGAAATCCTGATAATAAGGACGCAGAAGAAAAGTTCAAAGAAGTAAATAATGCGTTCGATATTTTGAAAGACCCGCAAAAGCGTGCCGCGTATGATCGCTTTGGTGATGCTGCGTTTGCGGGTGGTAATGGCGCGGGGGCAGGATTTGGTGGCGGAAATCCGTTCGGTGATGGTGCGTTCCACTTTAATATGGGTGGTGGCGCTGGAATGGAGGATATCCTGCGCGAGGCTATGCGTGGTTTCGGATTTGATGGGTTTGGTGGCGCAGGTGCGCGCCGTGGAGCACCACAACGCGGTGGTCGCGATTTGCTGGATGAAGTTGTGATTGACCTGAAAGATGCTTATTTTGGTAAAACACATACTGTAAAATTTTCAAGTAATGTTGAATGTGATAAATGCCATGGGCATGGGACTGCAGATGGCAAGCCTGCGCCTGTGTGTCAGCATTGTGGGGGTAGTGGATTTGTTCATACGCGTCAGGGATTCTTTGCGATGGAAACACCGTGCCCGGAATGTAATGGGTTGGGACGCAAAATTGATAAAAAGTGCAGTCAGTGTGACGGCAGTGGCGTGACCAATAAACAGCGTACACTAGAGGTGAAAATCCCAGCGGGTATCGAAGATGGTGCGCGCTTGCGCCTGGCAGGTCAGGGCGAGGCTGGTGCCAATGGTGCGCCGGCGGGGGATTTCTATATCGATGTTCGTATTCGTCCGGATAATCGTTTTGAACGCGCGGGAGATAATTTGATTATGCGTATGGATGTGCCGTTTACTACACTTGCACTGGGCGGTGAAATAGATATTGAAACTATTGATGATAAAAAATTGGCGGTAAAAGTTCCTGCGGGTACTCAGGTCGGTGAAAAGTTGCGTGTGCGTGGACATGGTATGCCAACGCGTCGAGGTGGCTTTGGCGACCTGTATATTGATGTTGCGATAAATATTCCAACAAAATTAACAGACAAGCAGAAAAAGATTTTGAACGAGTTTGCAGAAACTAAAACCGATAAAAAAGGCTGGTTCTAGGGTATAGGTCCCGCAAAAAGCGGGATTTTTGTTGCTTTTTATATATTTTCATAATATCATTTGTTTCCAAAAAATAATAAAGGACAGATTAAACTATGAAAGAAAATAAGAGAATTTTTGCTAATATCGATCGTGATACACTTTGCTTTTTGGCAACAGTTGCGTTGCTGTGTGGTGTTGCTGGATTGGTTCAAGTTTCAGCAAATCGTGATGTAAAAGAAGCGCGTAAAAATGAAAATGTTATGAATGTTGTTGAAGCGCAGCGCGATACAATCAGTGCACAACAGGCAAAAGTTATGGATCTTGCTTCTACTAAACAGAAATAGGTTTGATGCTATGAAAAAGAAAAGTAAAAGTAGTCACGTTGCGGTGATAACAACAACAGTGATCATGTTTGTTGGAATTGCTGCTGGTGCGGATGTGTTGTTCAAAGCGTGTTTTCCTGAACAGAAAAAAGAAAAAGCAGTTGAAGCAAGAAACGATACATTGGATACAATTAAAAGAAATGTAATCGATACTTGTATGGTTAATAAAAGATAAGGTGAATGTTATGCCAAGTAAACATTGGGAAGATAAAAAAGCAGAATTGGAAAAGAAGTTTTATAGACGTAATATTTTGTTATCTGCGATAAATATTTCTATTGCGTGCGCTGCGGTGATTATGGTGGTCAAGGGTTGTGGAAATGTGCAGGCAAAAGAGGCAAAGAAGTTTGAAAAAATAAGAACAGAATATCTGATGGAAAGACAAAGATAAAAAAAACCGGCTGTATGCCGGTTTTTATGCGTATAGAACGATTTTTTATTTTATCTTTTTTAGGTGGCCAACAAATGTTTTTGTGTATTGTGTTGCAGACCATACACTTGCAACCAAAGACAACCATAAGCCCCAAATACCAACTTGTGGCAGGATGTACAACAGCAGCAATAACGCACGACTGTCCATTGTTGGTGTAATTAGTGTGCTTAACGCGAATATTAACAGGAAAGCAGCAATACTAATCATTTGAAGTGTTGTTTTGATTTTGCCCATTGAAAAGCGTGCCTTGGGAACTGGCATTTCGATTTTCTGGGTGCCCAGGAATTCGCGCAGGCCGGATATGTATAATTCGCGTGCAATCATAATGATTACAGGAACTACGACAAACCAAACTGGCATCATTACTGTTAACATAATTAATGTGTTAACGACCAACAGTTTGTCGCCGATGTGATCCATTACACCACCAAGTTTGGAACAGACATTGTATTTGCGAGCCAGATATCCGTCAAAGAAATCAGATAATGCCGCCAGGACATACAATATAAATGTTGTCCAATACAATTGGAACATAAGGGTTGGTATAATCGCGAATGCAGCCGCAATGCGAAAAGCAGATAAAAAGTTAACAAAAAATTTCATGTTTTTCTCCTTTATATATTGTTGATTATATCACTTATGAATGAAAATGGGCATATATTTTTTCGGCAGCGTTTTTACCAAGTCCTGGGACGCGTTTTAGGGCGTTGATATCGGCATCAATAATCGCGCGGACATTCCCAAAATGGCGCAGCAGAGCCTGTTTGCGTGTCGGGCCAATGCCTTCTATTTCATCAAGAACTGATGCGGTCATTTGTTTTGCGCGAACATTTCTGTGGTATGTGATTACAAAACGGTGTGCCTCGTCACGCACAGCGCGAAGCATCAGGAACAAAGGACTGTCCTTGGGTAGGTCGCGATATACTGTGCCATCTGGTAAAATAAAGTGTTCATCACCGTCACGAACTTCGCCCTTGGTGACACCCATAACAGGTATTTCGCCAGAATTTTTGTTGGCAATATTCCATTGTGCTGGGCCGCCATCGACAATAATCAGGCTTAATTTTGGGCCGCGTTCTGTTGCACGTCTGACAAATTCAGCCATCATGGCAATATCGTTGCCGGCACGTGATTTGTCTATAAGTTTGAAATGACGGTATCCGGATTTTTCAAATCCGTTGTGATTAAAAGTTATCATCGCGCCGACAGGCTGTTTCCCGAAAAGGTGTGAATTATCAAAGACACCAACCAAATCAATTTTTATCCCCAGCCATTTTTCAAGTTCTGATACATTTTTATCCCAGTCTGAAATCGCGCTATGCGCATTGTTTTGGCGTTTCCCGTGTGTTGAAGTTTGGGTTAGTGCGGCGATTTTGTCGCGAATTTGTGCCGCCGATTCAAAATCAAGATTGTCAGAATGTTTTTGCATTTGTTTAGTTAAATCGGCGATGATAGGGGCGCTGTCGCCGGTCAGTATTTTGCGTGCTATACGCACGCTTTCTGCGTATTTTTCGTGTTGTTGTATGCAGCATGGGGCGCTGCATCGTCCGATTTGATACAGCAGGCATGGTCGGGCGCGGTTGCGCATAAAGCTGTCGGTGCAGGTGCGCAGATTGCAAACTTTTTGTAATGTTTTAATCGTTTCGTTCAGTGCGCTGACGCTGGGGTATGGACCATATACATCGCGGCGTTGTGATATTTTGCCACGAAATTTTAATAGACGTGGGTATTCAGAATTTGTCAGCGCAAGCATCGGGTACATTTTGCCGTCTGTCAGCATAATGTTATATTTTGGTTTTTGTGTTTTGATTAACTCTTGCTCGCGTATAAGGGCGTCCGATTCGGTTGCCGTCGTTTCCCAATCAACGCGTGATACCAGTGTGCGCATGACCTGTTTGTGTAATTCAAGTTTCGATATGTCTAAATACTGTTTTAGCCGGTTTGATAAATTCTTGGCTTTGCCCACGTAAAGCAGGTTGCCATCAGTGTCGTACATTTTATAGACGCCTGGGGCATGTGGGGCGTTGGCTATTAAATCAGAAAATTGAATATTCATAATATTTATGATAGAATAATAATATTGAAATATCAAATAGAGGTTATGCTATGAGACAAGAATCAGGTCGTTCTATGATTGAAATGTTGGGTGTGCTGGCAATTATGGGTGTGATTACGGTTGGTGCGATTGGGATGATTTCTACGGCAATGCGTACGCAAAAGTTGACTGCGATAAATGATGAAGTCGTTCAAATGGTGACAATGGTGCGTAATTTGCATGGTGAATATGATGACTTTTCCAATATGAACAGTGCGACTATTTTTGGCGCGATTGGGATGTCTAATAAGAATCCGTATGGTGGTACATATGAATTGTCGGTTAATCCTTCGGACAGCAGACAGTTTATTGTCACAGTTAACGGATTGAATAAAAGCGATTGTCAGGCTTTGTTGGCCAAGGCTTGGTCTGATTCTGTTGGATATCAGATGTCTGATGGCAAGCAGGGTGGGGCAACGGGAGATTGTGCCAGCAGTAATGGTATGAACTCGGTCCAGATAGTATATGGTGAATAACCGCGATATTTGATTTGCGCGGGGGTGTTTATGGCAGAAGTTATCACTGTTTCCAAGGTTGAAGATGGAACGCGTTTGTTGCGCTGGTTTTTGCGGCATTTTCCTTCTATGCCACAGCGTGAGTTTTATAAACTTTGTCGTGGTGGACAAATTCGTGTAAATTCCAAACGCGTGCGTGGGCAAGAGATTTTGGCGGCCGGTGATGCGGTGCGCGTGCCACCAACGATTGCTGGATATACAAAGGAAGTAAAAAAGACGGAAAGTGGTGGTAATTTTTCGTTGGCTGATTTAGAAGAATTGCGCAAGTGTATTATTCATAACGATTCGGATATTGTTGTGTTTAATAAGCCGGCAGGATTGGCGGTGCAGGGTGGGACCGGTATTCGCAAGTCTATTGATAAAATGGCGGCAGCATTGTTTCCATATGATAAAATTTCTTTGGTTCATCGTCTGGACAAGGAAACAAGTGGCATTTTGGTTGTAGCGAAAAATCAAAAGGCGGCGCAGGTTTTGGCCGATGAATTTCAATCAAGGGTTGCGCACAAGGAATATATTGCATTACTTAATGGCGATGTTAACCCTAAATCTGGTGTAATTGATAATTATATGATTAAGGGGCAGGTTTTTGATACTGCTGCGCGTGTAAATAATGGTTCGGGGCAGCGCCCACAACGAGCGGTTACGGAATATAAAGTTCTGGGTGCGGCGGCAGGATGTGTTTCTTGGGTTATGTTTTCACCAAAAACAGGTCGTACGCATCAATTAAGATTACACAGTGCGTATTCGTTGAATGCGCCAATTGTTGGTGATGATTTATATGGTCGGTCCAAATCGTTGGATGGGGTGTTACGGTCTGTGCTGGAAACAAATAACTTGTTTTTGTTTGCATATAGGCTAACCTTGCGTCATCCATCAACTGGTAAAATGATGACTTTCCGCGCGCAAGTGCCGGATTTTATGCAGCCAGTTATGAAGTTCTTGGAATTTAAATTACCATGAGGGCCCAAAGAAGTATTTTCTTTCCAATTGTACGAATACTGACACTGTTTGTTGTCGGGTTAATTGTCGCGGCCGTTGTTGCGTTAAGCAGTGTGAACCTTGAAACGCTTCGTGGGAATTTGCTGGGGCTGATGCGTGATGCGACTGGATTGCCGGTGGAAATTGATGGTGCAGTATCGTGGCGTTTTTCGTTGCGGCCACGTGTGGAACTTAATCAGGTGCGTATTCCAAATGCAGAGTGGGCCAAGCATAAGTATGCTTTTAGTGCGGAAAAAGTAGATGTGACATTGAATTTGATATCTTTGTTCCGTGATAGGCCAACGATACAAAATGTTAAAGTCTATGATGCGAATATATGCGTGGAAAAGAATTCAGATGGTAAGTACTCTGTGCAGTCTTTGTTAAATAAACCTGCTGTTGATGCTGCAACGGAACAGGTTGTGCAAAAATATCCGATTAAGAGTATGGGGTTTGGACGGCTTGAGATAAAAAATCTGACCGCGCATATTATTGACGACTATTACTCGTTGGCTGGGTTTAATATTAAAAGCAGATTTAAACGCGATGGGCGCGAATATTCTGGCTGGCTTAAGGCGGATGGTGATGTGTTTCCGTTTATTATTGATATGTCAGAATATAATGCTGAAAGAAAGGTTTATCCTGTGCGGGTGGCGATTTCCACCGGTGGGGATGCTTTGATTGCGAATTTGGCGTTGGAAGGGAAAAGTAAGCTGCCTATTGATTTTGTTGTCAAAGGTGATATTACGCGCCCAGATGCGTTTGGTAAAATTTTTGGGGCGGATTGGTCAAAAATTCCATCAGTGTCGGTTAATATGGCCGGCGGATTGAATCGTAAAAAACTGACTTTGCGTAAGTCATCGGTTTATCTGAGAAATACTGAATTTGATATATCGGGGGAATATGATTGGGGTAAAAGTGTTCCAAGTATTAGTTTAAATCTGGAATCGAAGTATGTGTCTTTGGCGCGGCTGTTTCCGAAAATGTATGATGGGCAGTGGGTGCGTCCCGACAGAGATTTGAATGCGTTTAAGGATGTGCCTTTGTTTGGCGATTGGTTTGTTAATAAGGATATAAATGCGCATGTGGTTTTGGATAGTTTTGTTGTGTATCGTGATTTAGATTTACGAAAAACGGATGTGCGCTTGAATCTGAAAAACAATCAGGGCACTTTGTCGGTTAAGACCAATATTGGTGATGGCGATATGGAATTGGCGGGGCCATTGACATTGGATAGTGATGGCAGAATTTCAATCGAACTTGGTGGTAAGGGTAGGGATATTTTTGTTGGGGAAATTATCAGTCAGGTTCATAAGGCAGATTTCTTGTCTGACTTGCCAGTTAATATCGATTTGTATCTGCAGGCAGGTGGGCGTGATTTGTCCGAACTTATGGGGTCGTTGACAGGTCCGGTTCAGGTGTATTCGGTTGGGTCGGGATATGCACATTCTGCGCTGGTGGCGTATATGTATGGGACGGACTTTTTGACTTCGTTGCGACATAGTGTTCAGGACTTGTTCAGATCTGAAAAAAAACACAATCAGATTAAGGTATCTTGTATGGCGTTTAATGCGATGTTGCGGGATGGACAATTTGAAACCCAAAATGGATTCGCGATTGAAACAAACGCGATTAATATCAGGCTTGCGGGTGGTCTTGATTTTGGTCAGGAAGAAATGCATCTGGCGTTGACAACTGTTCCGGTGCGTGGCTTGAAGTTGTCCTTGACCGGGAATGTGGTGAATTCAATTGAACTGACGGGCAGTCTGGCCGAACCTGATATAAGAATTAGTGGCGCGGCCGTTGCGGGCAAGGTTGCATCCGCGACCGGAATCGGATTGTTGTTGGCCCCGTTTACAGGTGGGCTTAGTTTGGTTGCTGGTGCGGGGGTTGGTTTGCTGGCTGGGGATTTGCTGGAAAATTGGCTGGCGGATGATAAACCATGTCGTACCGCGATGGAGCGGGGGGCTCCTTTGTTCCGTGATGACCCAGAATGGATGGCAACACCGGCTGCTGAATTGGCTGCTTCTGTGATGACAAAATAACTGTTTTTTGTACTTGGTTTTTTCTTGCTTTTGGTCTTGCACCGAATCGGTGTTTTTTGGTAAAGTTAAAGCAACAGAGTGTAGGATTTACACATATATATAAAGGAAACAGGAGCGTATAATGGAATTTTCGGTATTTCGTCAGGTATTAATCCGTGCGCTGGGACATATGCAGTCCATCGTTGAAAAGCGTGCGACATTACCGATATTGATGAATGTAAAAATAGAAGTTGCTGATGATTTAGTGTTGTCTGCAACTAATGTTGATTTGGAATTGGTTGAACATGTTGCAGCCGATATCACTTTAGGTGGCAAGGTGACTGTGCCTGTTCAGATGTTGTATGATATCGTTCGCAAATTGCCAGATGATGCCGAGATTAGTTTTAAACAAACTGGCGATCAGTTGATTGTGTCCAGTGGTCGTGCGGTATTTCATTTGCCAACTTTGCCAGCGGAAAACTTCCCAGCAATGGCGGGCAGCAATTTGACCACCAAGTTCCAGATGACAACTGGTGATTTGGCACATCTGATTAACCAGACGAAATTTGCAATTCCAACAGATGATGTTCGTTATCATTTGGGTGGTATCTATTTCCATATCGCTGATGACAGTGGTGAAGCAAAATTGACAGCGGTTGCAACCGATGCCCAGCGTATGGCTTTGTGTGCTATGCCAGCACCAGCGGGCAGTGCAGAAATGCCAGCGGTTATTTTGCCGCGTCGTGTGATTGGTGAATTGTCTAAATTGTTAGAAGATGCCAATGTTGATGATGTTATGGTTGAATTGTCTGATACCAAGGCGCGTTTTACAGTTGGTGCGGCAACTTTGACCAGCAAATTGGTTGATGCACAATATCCAAACTATCGTGTTGTTATTCCAAAGGGTAATGACAAGATTGCGGTTCTGGACAGAAAATCATTTGTTAATGCGGTTGACTTGGTTTCGGTTGCCAGTGTTGACAAGACAAAGTCTGTTCAGTTGACTTTCAGCATGAACAAATTGGTTGTTAATGCGTCAAGTCCTGATGCGGGTACTGCGACACAGGAATTGGATATCGAATACAATGGCGACAGTTCGTTCACGGTTGTGTTTAATGTTAAGTTCTTGTTGGATGTGGCGGGGCAAGTCGAAGGTGAAAAGTTCCAGATGGAAATGCAGGATCCTTTGTCGCCAACAATTATTAAATCTACGGACAAAAATACAGATGCGTTGTTTGTATTGATGCCAATGAGAATGTAAGAAAAATAAATAAAACCCGCCGAATGGCGGGTTTTATAATGCTTTTAAAATTGCCCAATTTTTGGTATAATTTATCCTGATAATACAGGGGGTTTGTTATGGCGCAGGATATTTTGAAACAGAACGATTTTGAAGCTTTGAAATTTTATGACCCAGATACGGAAATGCACAGGGTTGTGGGCGCCAAGTTGCGCACAGTTTTTGAAAAACTGTTCCGTGACACTGAAATTAATTCGGGGGATTTTTATTTTACTGTTTTTCATGACCAGCATCCAAATGCGTTTTTTATCGAGAAAGACAAAACGCTTAATGGTAAAAATGTTATTGCCGTTTCGGATGCGGCGATTGCTGCGCTGGATACAGAAGAAGAACTGGCGGCGATTGTTGCGCATGAATGTGGGCACTATTTGTGGTCGCAGAATATTATGGGGCGAAATACCATTATTCAGGAACGATGGTCTGATCTGTATTCTGTTGATTTGATGATGAATGCGGGATATAACCCACTTGCGATTCTGGAAATGCAGAAAAAAATTATGGGAAATTTTCGGAACAGTCAGGTGTCGCTTGATGTTCATGGCGTGCCGTTTGCGCGTGCCGAAGATGTCAAGGCATATTTAACAAAAATTGCATTGGAACGTGGTGATTTTCCAGAATTAAAGGTGGATAAATTTAGTGCGGCCGCTTGGGGAAAGTTTCAGAAGGATGTTATGAATATTGAATCATCTGATCCATATTATACCTATATTCAGCGAGCTATGTTAGCGTGTTTTGGTACGATTGATATAAAGCAAATCAAGCGTTCTGAATTTATAAAGTTTATGATTGATGAAGTGTCCAAGGTCCCTGAAAAGGATGAAGTTGCGTGGAGCGTCAGGGTGCATGAACTTATTATTCTGTTTGGTAATGTGGGGTATTTCTTGGATAAAACACAAGAAGAAATCGAAGATTTACAAAAATTGTATATGTTGTTTCATGAACGTTTTCCTCATAGAGAATTTGCAGGTGTTTTATTAGATTATGCAAAATTAGAAGAATTTGGGCCATTTGCACAACAACGAAAAAATATAGAAAATTTTATCAAGTATTATGATGATAAAGAACAGGCAATTCACTGGGCACAACAAATTAATTTGCTGTCCTATACCTGTAATGATTACCGAAGACTAGAGGGTATAGAAAAGAATCCATATCCGTCATTGAATCCGTTGGGGGCGGATAATGTGGGACGGCCTTTTCCGTGGAAAACATTAAAGTCTTATCATGATTCCAATGTTAATATGGCGCTTGGGCTGCTGTGGTGTGATGGTAGGAGGACGGATCAGTGGTTCTATTCGAATCCCAAATATGATCCTGATGAGTATTTCCTGGAAAATGATATTGTGACTATATTTGGCGAAGAAGCGCGGCGTGAAAATGCGCGGATTAAGGATGCAGAAAAGTACAATACTGATGAAACTAATTTTAAAAAATTAGAAACGAGGGTTCAAAAACGTGCACAATATTTTGATGTTATGGCTGATTATCATGCTGGTGTAATTTCTGATGCAGAATTTTATATGTTTTTGAAAAAGGGAAGATTTGAGCCAGAATCTTTCCAGGAAGGAATAGGGCTAGTGAACCATTTTTACACAGGATATTTTCGTGATGATTTGTATGTTTTATATAATCAGGTGCGGCAATCCAAGTGGCACAGATATTTTGGTTCGAAATCTGGTAGTCATAGAGAAATGTCCTTGTATAAGAATGAGTCAGATGCGCGTTGGGTTAGTTTGCGGCGTTTGACTGGAGACGGCTATGAGTCTTCAATAATAGCTGATGCGATTCCTTATTTTTTTAATGTTTCATATGATTTAGAGTTTTATTACAAGGTATGCGAGGCTGAATTTAAACTTGCGTCTTATTTGAATAATCAGACGGATGATAAAGAAGCCCAAGTCTATGCTTTTGGGTTGTTTATGGATTTGTGTAAGTACAACATATGGCATGCTTATAGCCATGATGAAGAATTTCTTCGGACACGAAGACAATATCGAAAATCGTCCCTGAAAAAAATTTCTAGTAATGACCATGTGTTTGATTTAGTGCCCAAGTCATTGTTCGAAGAGATTGGTGAAAATTTTAAATATCGCGAAGAATCACAAGTCCTGAAAAATATTGTGAAGCAGTTAATTGGCAAGGATAATATTGCGAATGAACAGGATTTATTAGTTGTGCTTGATAAAATTTCACTAAGGAAGCCTCTTGATTTTAAGACTCTTTTGACATGGATTTGGGTGGATTATCTGCGTCATGGTAGGCGTGCAGATATATCCAAGGTTTTGGATAAGCTTGAACATATTGACCAAGGTTATATAAGTGCTTCTGTAATCGAAATGCTGGCGCAATATATTACAGTAAATGATTTTAAGGCATTGTCGTTATACGATAAGTTGCAATTATTTGAATTTTTCAAATACAGTCATTTGTTTTCAGAAAAGGCTGCTAATCAAAATGCGTTTATCAGAATAATTGTTGATGAAATTGTGTCGCGACCAGTTAATGATGACGAGGCGGTTAGGTATACCTTTAATTTTTTAACCAAGGGTCCAAATACGAAGTTTGTGCCTTATAGTAAAATAGAAGAATTTGAGTTTGCGAACGAGAAGGAAAAACTGATCGATTTTTATGCTGCGCATTGGGCAAATAGGTTGGGGCTGGATAATGGGTCGGATGAATATCTGGAAAGTGTGAATGAATTTTTGCTCATGGTGAATTCTAAAAGTCCCTGGACACAAAATCCCTGGACAGATGATCCGGCATTTTCGCGTGTGGTAAAAAAGAATGTGGCAAATGTATTGTCTAATAAAATTATAGCGCAGGGGCGTGTGGCGGCCCTACTTGGAAGTGTGTCAGAAGAAAAAGCTACTGACAAGCAGGTGGAAAAATATGATAAACCAGTTCGTTTGGCTGAGGCTGCGTTTGGTTACTTAGCGCGAAAGCCGGAGGATGCGGGTGCGTGTATAGACTTTCTTGGAAAAAAACTTTCTGATAAATCTATGGATGATGTGACGCGTATCATATTGGAAAATCATATAAATGATAAAACTGGTTATGATGTGTATTTAAATAAGGAAAAGTTGACTATTATACATGAGGCGTTTTGGAGTGCTGATTTACCGGTGCGTGCGTATATGATGAATCGGTTGCTAAATTCGTACACTCAAAGCGACGAGCGAAAATTAAATCTGATTCTTGATATGTATTTTGATAAAAAATCAGAATATTATAAAGATGCGAAGTTAGTTGTTGGCGCAGTATATAAGAATCTGCCGCTTTATGAACGAAACTTGGATTTGGCGGCGTTGGCATCGGCGGGTCAGCGCGATGAAAGTGTTAAAACGACCAGTGGTCAAAAGGTGGGGCAGGGGTTGCGTATGTTTCTTCAGGCCAAGGGCTCGGCGTTTATCAAGTTTGGTCAGTTGTTGTCTTATTTGCCAACATTGGATTCTGATATCCGTAAAGAATTGGCGCAGCTGCGAGACAAGGCAAATATTCCAACACGTGCCGAGTTGTTTGATATGATTGCACAATCGGTGCCAAATGATGTGGTGGCGAATATCAGTCATGTGGGCGAGATACTGGGGGCGGGTTCGTTCTATGTGACGGTGCGAATTGTATATAAAGGGCGCGAGTGTGTGTTGTCTGTAATGCGGCCGTTTGCACACGAATTAACAGAGTCTGGTCTGAAGGTGATTGTGGGTACAATCAATGATTTGGTTAAGGCGGATTCCAAGTACAAACCACTTATAAATATTGTAAATCAGGCGCGTGAATCTTCGATGTCGGAATTGGATATCGAACAAGACTATCAGAAATATAAACGGGCCAAGAAGCAATATGAAAGTATTGCTGTTGAAGTTGATGGTACAAAATATAGCCCAGATGTTGCGACCTGGATATCATATGGCAGCGCAGAAAATGGTGATAATGCGTATAAAATTATGGACGAAGCACCTGGAAAAAGCCTTGTGTCCGATTCGTGGAGCGAGCAGGATAAACATGAATTTGCGGTTGCGTATGTGACACTTGAATTGTGTTTGTTGTTGTCGGGGGCGCGATGGGATACCGACCGGCATATGGGACAGCAGAATTTTTATAATGATTCTTTCCGCGATGTTGTGATTGGTATCTTTGATACTGGGGCGCAAATGAACAAAGGTCCAAACAAAAAAGACAAAGTAATGCTGGGACATTTGCTGTATGAGTTGGCGGCGGGTATGTCTGGTGGTACGGAAATTGGTGATGTTTTAGTGCGCGTTATCAAGAATTTGGATAATGTGGCCGAGAAATTAAATATCGATACTGCGTATATTGATGGTGTTCAGCGTGGCTTGACAGCGTTGTCCGATATTATGGAATATCAGAAGGAAATCAAGGACCAGGATGGCAATATTATTCAGGAATCCAAGCGACTGACTGCGGATGATTGGCAAAATATAGTTGCGGCGATATATCAAAGTGGTTTGATAGACAAGACTGTTGAAAAGACAGTTGTTGCCAAAGAGATTGTTGATAAATTGCTTGTCTGGCGCAAAGGTCTTAAAATGCCAAGTGGCGGAATAAGTGCTGCAACAAATCCGATTAAGGTTGATTATAAACCTTTGGATGAAAAATATGTTCAGGCAGAAAAGATGATTAAGGCCGAGGAAGAATTGCGTGAAAGATTGCGCCAAAAACAGGGACAAGAACGCTTTGGTATGAAATTTGTTATAACCGAAGGTGGGCTTGACGATAAAACAGGGCTGTCTTTTGCCTAGGTTAAAAAATTGCAATTGGGATTTTTTGTGTTAAAATCTGCGTCAATAGATAAAGGTACAGATATGAATTTGGAAAAAATTTCAGCGGGTAAAATGCCGCCAAAGAAGATGAATGCGATTATTGAAATTCCTGAAAATGGGCATGTTAAGTATGAAATTGACAAGGAAACAGGCCTGTTAAAGGTGGACAGAATTTTACATGCACCAATGGCATATCCTGCGAACTATGGATATTTCCCAGGGACTTTGGGTGATGATGGTGACCCATTGGATTGTGTGGTTGTTTGTAATGCGCCGTTGCGTCCAGGTGTGCTGATTGAAGTGCGCCCAATCGGTGCTTTGTTGATGGAGGATCAGGCCGGTGGTGATGAAAAAATCATCTGTGTGCCACGGGATAAAATCGATCCTTATTATGAAAATACAGAGTTTGTTGAACAATTGCCGGAAATTTTGCGTTCGAAAATCGAATACTTTTTCCAGCACTATAAAGATTTGCAGGCTGGTTCTTGGTCCAAGATATTAGGTTGGGCTGATCGCGAGACTGCAGACAAACTGATTATGGACAGTATCGACAGATATTGGAATCATATGCGCAATGCACAATAATACTTGCGTTCGTGTGTGGGATTTTTATAATCACAAAAGTTAAAATTTTAAAGGGGTAAAAAATGGCATCTTATATTGCAAATGATATGCGTGTGGGTTGGGTTATCGCACACAATGGTAAACGTTATTCTGTTACATCTATTACCAAGGTAAAACCAGGTAAGGGCGGTGCGTTTGTTCAGGCGGACCTGCGTGATATTGATTCTGGGAACAAGGGTGGCGACCGCTGGCGCGCAGAAGATAAGGTCGAAAAATTGATGGTTGAAGATATTGATTGTCAGTATCTGTATGCGGACGGCAGTGATGCGTTCTTTATGAACCTGTCGGATTATGAACAGTTTACAATGCCGGTTGATTCCTTGGGTGAAATGATGAAGTTCTTGGCACCAGAAATGGTTGTAAAAGCAAACTTTGTCGAAGGTCAACCTGTATCAATTACTTTGCCAAAGACAGTTGTTGCCGTCGTAGAAGAAACAGAACCTGCCTTGAAAGGTCAGACTGTATCATCCAGTGGCGGTAAACCTGCTATTTTGGATAATGGCGTTCGTGTTCAAGTGCCTTTGTTTATCGAACAAGGTGAAAAGATTGTGGTTAATACTGAAACCCTTGAATACGTTGAACGTGCCAAATAAATTATAATAATATATCTGCAAGCGGTGCCGGCAATTCATGTAGCGTTATGTACACTACATTGCCGGCACTACTTGCTTCTATATCATTCTAATTAATTTGATTCCCAGTTTTGTGGTGTGTGTGGGGTATCTCATGTAGCGTTAAGTACACTACGATGTCCGATTTTCTTTTATCTAAATCATTCTAAATAAAAATCCCCGATTGGGGATTTTTATTACAATTTATTATTGCTGCCCATTATATTGGTGATTTCGTCCGAGGCGGTTTGAATCATTAATTTTCGTGCCGCGCCCAGATAATCGCGTGGGTTAAAGTTTTCTGGTTTTTCAAACATTGTTTGGCGTATTGCCGCGGTCATGGCCAGACGCAAGTCGCTGTCCACATTTATTTTGCAAACATTTTTCATTGTTGCAGTGCGCAGTTGAGTAGTATCAATGCCGCGTGCGTTTGACATTTTGCCACCAAATTTATTTATTGTTTCGATTAAATTCTGTGGGATGCTGGATGCGCCATGTAATACCAATGGAAAATCTGGCAGGCGGCGTGCGACTTCGTCCAGTATGTCAAATCGCAGTTGTTCGTTTTCGCTTTTGCGTTTGTATGCGCCATGGCTGGTGCCGATTGCGATTGCCAGCGAGTCGATATTTGTTGCGTGAACAAATTTTTCAACATCGTCTGGGTTTGTATAAGAAGAAAATTCTGATTGTGTGTTTTCGTCTTCGATTCCGGACAATACGCCCAGTTCGCCTTCGACCGAAACATTGTGATTGTGTGCAAAATCTACGACCTGTTTACAGAGTTCGGCGTTTTCATTAAATGGCAATTTACTGGCGTCAATCATGACGGATGAAAATCCCAGTTCGATTGCAGTGCGACATGCTTCGAAACTGCCACCATGGTCAAGGTGCAGGGCGATTTGTTCGCTTGGTTTAATATTTGCACCGTGTATCAATCCCATCAGCATATCAGGGCCCATGTATTTAAGGGCGGATTCTGATACGGCCAAAATCACTGGACTTTGCATTTCGCGTGCCGCGGATAAAATCGCGGACAATGTTTCCATGTTGTAAAAATTAAATGCTGGAATTGCATAGTTGCCTTGGATGGCATTTTTGAACATTGTGCTGGTATTGACCAGACCGAATTCAGTGTATTTCATGTGTTCTTTCCTTTTGGTTGATTATAGCATAAATTTTCTGAGTTGGGTGGGAATTTTTTTAACCCATGGGGCTTGACAGTGTAAATATATGTGTAACAATTAACTTAAGTTTTTTGGGGAGCAGGCAGAGAGCACTTATAAAAAGGTAAACGCGATGAAAAAAATTCTGTTTTCTGTTTTGGGGTTGGCTGTTTTGTCTGGCTGTACATATTATGATTATTACAAGGGCGGGGTAAGATATACTCAAGATGGCGAAGATTGTATCTTTTATTCTGCTGAATATGGTCGTCATTTTTCAAATGAAGTTCGTTCCTTGGATGCGAATAAAAAAGTTGTTTATCGCAACACAATGTGCCGTGATTTGTATAATGCAGATGTTGCGGGGCAGCCTGCGCGTCATGATCGCAAGATTATTGTACCAGCGGCCAAGACAACATGCGGATGCAATAAGTGTTCGGGTGCGAAATATGTGTTGGTAAAATAATCCCCACAAAAAAGGTAAAAATATCCAGAAAGTCAGTGTGATTTTCTGGATTTTTTATAGAAATATGTTAATCTATTGTCTTGAAATAGTTCTTTTATAATGATATAATCATAAAAAGTAAAAGGGGTTTTTGTATGAAAAAGCTTATGAACAAATTTAATTTTGCGCTGGTTGCGGTTATGGTAGCAACACCTGCGTTTGCTGATAATCCTATGTGTGATCTGGTAAAACGTTTGGGACACATTTTTGGCTGGATCCGCAATTTGGCGTTTGTTGGTGCTGCGTTTATTATTGCGGCATGGGCTTGGGATTTTATCGCCAAGGGTGAAGTTAAGATGGATGATGTCAAGAAGAAGGGTATGGGTATGTTTGTAGGCTTCTTGTTGTTGTTCTCGATTGGTATCCTGATTAATTTCTTGTTGGGTGCAGCAGATGTTGGTGGTTCGTTCCAATGTCCGGATGCATTTAATGATTGGGGAACGATTGTTCAGGACAGTTAAAAAAATCCGCTTCGGCGGATTTTTTTTATTTGCTTAATTTTTGAATCCGCGTATGCGGATTTTTTTATTGCTGATTTGTGAAGTCGGTGTTTATTTTTTATCTTCGATATTTGCCAGTGAAAATAATACTGATGATATCAGTGATTGGTATGGCACATGTTGTGCGTCTGCCAGTTCTTTAATCTTGTCCAGAACAGGGCGTGGTATGCGCATGTTGATAACACAGTCTGATTTATTAAAAGCCTTGTATGCGGCGTATTCTCGCAGCAGTGTTTCGATGTTCATTATGAACAGTTGCTGCATAACATTTGGCATATTTACAATCTCCTATACAGATAACAATACTTAAGTCTTTACAAGGTAATATACCATTGTAAATACAATTGTCAATACAAATATATTTACACTTGTATTTATGTTTGTGATGGCGGATGTGATGGCGTTTGTATGGTGTGTAATTAAATTTGCTTTTTGTGTTTTGTGAATATAAAATTGGCTTATATTATGGAAAGGAAATTTAGATGCTTAAAAAAATAATAATGTTTTTTGCGATAGCTTGGGTTGCTGTATTGCCTGCCCGTGCGGAATTAAAGGTTGATATTATTGCAGGTGGTGCCAATCCTATTTCAATTGCTGTTCAGCGGTTCGAGGTTGCAGATGATGCCAGTCAAAAAGATGCGGATCAAATTCGTACTGTGGTTGAGGAGGATTTGAAACGTACAGGATTGTTCCGAATTGTAAATCATGATGCGTTTTTGGAACATGTTAAGATGAATGATATGCCAAATTTTAAATCGTGGCAGGCGATTAAGACACAGGTTTTAGTTCAGGCCAAGTTATATGGTATGGCGGATAATCAATATAAATTGGAATTCTATGTTTGGGATGTTAATGGTCAGGAACAGATAGAGGCACAATCATTGGTTGCATCGCGTAAATCTTTGCGGCGTTTGGCACATATTATGGCAGATGCAATCTATGAACGTTTGACCGGCGAGATTGGTTATTTTGATACCCAGATTGTCTTTATTGCCGAAACAGGGCCTGTTGATAAGCGCGTAAAGCGTATGGCGATTATGGATCAGGACGGTTATGGTATGCGTTATTTGTCGGATGCGGATACTTATGTGATGTCGCCACATTTTTCGCCAAATATGCAAAGTATTGTTTTCTTGTCATATTATAATGATGATCCGATGGTTTGGAGTTTGGATTTGGATACTGGGCAACAGCGTCGCCTTGGGCAATTTGGCGGCATGAATTTTGCGCCTCGTTTTTCGCCAGATGGTTCGCGTGTGGCGTTGTCGTTGGTTAAAAACGGAATTACACATATATATGAATATGATTTGAACAATCAGGTTCTGCGTCAATTAACATTTGGCAATTCGATTAACACCAGTCCGTCTTATTCCCCAGATGGCAAGAAAATGGCGTTTAATTCGGACCGTTCGGGCCGTCAGCAGATTCATGTTTTGGATTTAGAAACGGGTGAAGAAAAGCGTATTACATATGGCTCGGGGCGCTATGCGACACCTGCGTGGTCACCTGATGGTCAATTTATTGCCTTTACCAAGATTGCGGATGATACTTTTTATGTTGGTATTATGAATCCGCAGGGCCGTAATGAAAAGATATTGGCCGGTGGTTGGTTTATGGAAGCGCCATCTTGGGCGCCGGGGTCACGCAGAATTGTTTATTATGAAACGGAAAAAGATTTGGATGATATTGGACGTATAAGCCATATCCGAAGTGTTGATATCACAGGGCAGAATATATATGATATCGAATTGCCTGATGGAATAAATGGGCTGGAACCAACTTGGTCGCCAAAATTACCGTAAAAAAATCCGCCCAAGGCGGATTTTTTATAGATTGGAAACTTGTTCTGTTTTATGATACGATCAGTATATAACGTTTTTTTGAAAAATCAAGGAATTTAATTGTCAATTTTTGTCAAATTGATGTTGAAATAACATATTGAAAATAGTACATAACGCAAAGCATTAAGAAAAAAAGGGGGTGCTATGCTGGGGTTGTCTAATAAAAAACATTTAGGAAAACATGAAAAAACTGTCGGTTTGGATAATTTTCCAAAAAACTTGAGGCAATTTTATTGGTCTGTGATAAAAAAGTTCCCATTTGTGTTTGGTTGCTTGTTTTGCATTATCGTGATAAGTTATCTGGTTGATGTGGCAACCTTTCCGTATGTGAATAAATGGGTGGTCGAAATATTTCAAAGTGCATCCGAAGGATTGTGGTCCAATAAATTATATTGGATTGCTGCGGTATATGCTGGGATTGTTGTGACTGAAAATGTACAAAAATATCTGTATGCGTGGGCGCGGCCCCAAATTAATCGATATTTAAGTTTTGTTCTGTACAGACGTGTATATGATAATGATACGGATTTCTTTATCAGTCGGCCTGCGGGTCAGGTAATGAGTCAGATGGGGGTTGTGCGGGATAAATTTGAAAGTATGGCGCTTAATTTCTGGACCAGTATGATAAAAAACACCATGACAGTTGTGATTTTAATTGCGGGGGCGTTGGCGATTAACAAATGGATTGCACTGGTGATTGCTGTTGCGGCAGTTATGCGTGGCGGGTGGCGATTTGCTACGCAAAAGCCAATTAATCGAGCGATCAAGGTTTTGCAGGATACGCGTTCTGCGATCAACGGTGTGCGGACAGATAGTTTGGCCAATGCAACGATGGTAAAATTATTTAGTAATGTTGAATTTGAAAATCGTTATATCTGGAATCGTCAGGAAGCCGAAATTCAACAAGATTACCACGTTGCGTTTTTGCGTCGTGTTCAACAGATTCCAACAACCCTGATCTGGTTTGCTATGTTGTTGACCGTTTTTGGGCTAAGCTGGTATTTTATAACACGTGGTATGATGACCGTTGCGGATGGTATGTTCGCCTTTACGGCTTCTCGCTCAATTGCGGGGTCTTTTGGTAATATAATGTCGGCCTTGTCGGGATATAGCGAGGATAGGGTGGCGGCAAAACATGCGTTTACTGAAATTATTCAGCCGCGTTCAATCATGGATTCTGTGGGGGCGAAAAATATCAAGCAAAGTCAGGGTAATGTGGAATTTGCTGATGTGACATTTAATTATGGCAAGGCAGATGTTATAAAAAAATTCAATCTGGATATCAAGCACGGTCAAAAGGTTGGGGTGGTTGGTCTTAGTGGTGCGGGTAAGACTACAATGGTTAATCTGTTGCTGCGCGCATATGATGTAAAGTCTGGTGCGATTAAGATAGACGGTCTTGATATTCGTGATATTACACAGGATTCGTTGCACAAGAATATTGCTTTTGTGCCACAAGAAGCAGTCTTGTTCAATCGAACGATTATGGAAAATATTCGTTATGCGCGTCCAAGTGCATCGCGTGCGGATGTAATTGTAGCGGCTAAAAAGGCGTCTATTCACGACTTTATTATGTCACAGCCAGATGGTTATGAAACTTTGGTTGGTAATCGTGGGATTAAACTGTCTGGTGGTCAGCGACAAAGAATTGCGATTGCGCGTGCGATACTAAAAGATGCGCCGATTTTGATTCTGGACGAGGCAACATCTGCGCTGGATTCCAAGAACGAGGTTTTAATTCAGTCTGCGTTACAAAAAGTAATGCGTGGCAAGACCACAATCGCAATTGCACATAGGTTATCGACCCTGCGTAATATGGACCGAATTATTGTTCTGAAAAGGGGCAAGATAGTTGAGTCTGGAACGCATTCAGAACTGTTGCGTTTGGGTGGAAATTATCGTAAACTGTGGGATATGCAAACAGGTGGCTTTGTTGGTGAATAAGTTTGTGTTGATTGGTTTGGTGATGGAACTTGTGGTCGGGGCGGCGTGTGCTGTTCCGGCCACTGTCACATATATCGTTGACGGTGATACTTTTTATGCCAATGTTATGATGGATTCTGATATTAGTGTTCGCACATCTGTCAGAATAATTGGAATTGATACGCCGGAAATAAACGGCAAGTGTAAGTCTGAAATTGACGGGGCCAAGCGCGCCAAGAAGCGTTTGTCTGAACTTTTGCCGGTTGATTCTGTTGTTGAACTTTCTGATATCAAGGATGACAAATACCTTGGGCGAATTGATGCGACCGTAAAACTTTCTGATGGTCGCGATATTGGTAAAATTTTGATAAAAGAGAATTTGGCGCGTATTTATAAGGGGGCTGGTAAGCGTGCCTCATGGTGCCGAAAATAAATTCTGATGGTATATTTGCTGGTTCGTCTAACTTCTGTACACTTCGTTGTCGGGACTGTTCTGCGTCTAAATCATTCTAATTTATTTCATAGAATTTAATTATGCCCAATTAAAAAATCCCCAAAGGGGGATTTTTTTTATGCGCTGTGGCGGTTTATTGCTTCGGATATTTCGTCCAGTGATGCGTTTGATGGCAGCAGTGGTTCAAAATATACATTGGCTGTGCCAGGATGCATGCGGCCATGTTTTGGCCAATAAAGACCAGCGTCTGTGCCGACTGGCAAAATTGGTAATTTTAATTTATATGCCAACAACAGCAGGCCGCGTTTCAAAGGAATTTTTTCGCCTGGTTTGGCACGAGTGCCTTCTGGGAAGATGACCAGTGTGTATCCGTCCAGAACACGTTTTTCCACGTCGTTGGCCAATTTAGTCATATTTGTTTTGCCGCGTGCGCGATTTACGCCTAACATTCCACAGCGCCAAAATGCCCAACCATAAATAGGAATCCATAATAATTGGCGTTTCATAATAAAGAAGGAATTTGGCACAACTTTGGATATGGCGGCGATTTCCAAAATGGACATATGCTTTGCGGCGATAATTGCTTTGCCGTCTTCGCGCAGGTTGCCGTTTGGCAATTGTGGTACATCTGCATCATCAGCAGTTGGATAATGTATTTTGTATTTGATTCCGCAAATCAGACGTGCCAAAACCAATGTGCCCGCAGCGTCTGTGAATACAAAAAAGCGTGACAGACGTTTAGAAACCAGCCCAATCAGCAACAGTGGCATCCATAATGCAAAATAAATTGGTAATGCGATTTTAAATAAAGCGGTTCTTATCATTTTTCTTTCCCTTTGTTTGTTAGCCTTCTTTGATTCCGAACAATGTGACGATATATTTTATATATTCTATGGTCCAGCGTTCAAGTCTTTTTGTAACCGGCATGCCACGTAATGTGGCAGGGCAGGTGACGATATATGTGTTTGGCAGTTCTTGTTTTATAAGGAATTTGGCGCGTGGCAAGTGATCCTCGGTCGTGATTATGACTATTCGGTTTAATTTTTTTTCTGTGACAATATTTTTTATTGCCAGTGCGTTTTGATATGTGGATTTAGAACTTGTTTCAATCGTTGCGTGGCGTGTCAGATCCGAAGGGCTGGGGGCGCCCGCGCCGATTATATAAAGGTCTGTGTTTGGGTATTCGTTTACGGTTTTCATCGCAAATGGGATTCTGCGCTGGTCGCCGGTCAGGACGAAAATGCTGTCGTTTGGTAAAATCATATCGCAACTGCGTGGCGCGGAAAGTTTGAATAACATTCCGCCAAATACAAACAGGCTAAGCAATAAAAGTGGAAAGATAAGATTTTTCATTAGCTGTTTTCTAGTATTTTAATAGTTGTCTTTTTGGTAATCCATATAGAGAATACGATTATCAAAATTGGTAATAGCATCAATGTAAACCAACCGGTACCCGATATGCCAAGCATAGCCATCAGGCCAACGCGGGCGCTGTGTGCTGCACCCAGAATAAGTAGTAATATTGGTGTCGCGGCCAAAAATCCTGCGCCGCATGCGATGATTGATATTTTTGCCACAATAATTTGCATTTGGCGGGCGACAAAGTTATCTGATGCGCCGATTTGATTTAGAATTTCCAATTCGCGTTTATGCAACATAGCGGTGTTTCGCGCGATATAGGAAATACAAACCCCGATTGCGCCCAATGTCAAAATTAAAATAAAGGTCGATATTAAAATCATTTTCCATCCGGCGGATGTGCTGGCCTTGAGGGCGGTTGCGTGCGTTAAAAAGCGGGCTTCGGATGGTAATTTTTTAGCAAAAGATTCCAAATCTGATTTTGATTTAAATTTTACTTCCCACATTTGTGGCAGATAATTTTTAAGTACGCCACCGCCAGATATCCATGGTGCCATTAAGTCCTGCATTTGTTTTTGAGTGACCTCGGTAATGGAATCAATTTGGCTGGAATTATCTGTTATGACTTTTTTTGTTTCTTGTACTTTTTCGGGATTAGAAATCTGGATTGTGGCAAAAAGTTCCCACTGGGAATTCCAACGCATTGCGCCCGTTCCGATGGACAGTGCGATTCCCAATGCCAGTACAGATAAAAATGTCAGCAATCCCATAATGATTGTCATAAATATGGATTGGTCGTGAACCAGTGAAAATACAGTTGATTTTTTCATTATGCGTTTCCGATGTCGTCAAATTGTTTTGATAATTCCGAGAAATAACTTTGTGGTTTTGGGCCTTTCCATATCTTGGTTGTTTCGGCCTTAGGCTGTTCGGCGGCTGTGCTGGTAAATGAGATCCGATGATTTTCAACCTTGATAACAGGGAACTTGTAAGTGTCCATAATTTTTTTGCTGTGTGTGGCCAAAATAATAGTCGTGCCAAACATTTTGTTCATCTGGATAAACAGTTCCATCAGACGGGATGCGTTTTCATCGTCTAGGTTTCCGGTTGGTTCGTCCGCCAACAGGATAGAAGGCTGAACAATAATCGCGCGGGCAACCGATACGCGTTGCTGTTGACCGCCGGACAGGGCCTTGGGATTTGCATCGGCGTATTTACCAAGTCCGACCCAATCAAGGACCTTGGCCACCAGTTTTTTTATCTTAACCTCGGCCACGCCACGCACGCGCAGGGGCAGGGCGACATTGTCAAACACCGACAGGTGTGACAACAGGGAATATTCCTGAAACACGATGGCCATTTTTTGGCGGATTTGTGTGATTTCGTCACGCGTCATATCGTTTGTGATTTTACCAAAAAGTTTTATTTGGCCGTGTGAGGGTTTGTGTAACTGATAAATCAGTCGCAACAATGTTGTTTTACCGGCACCAGACGCACCCGATAAAAAATAAAAGCCGCCGCCACTGATATTAAAAGAAACATCAGTCAGGATTTCAGGTCCGTTGTCGTACTTTGCGGCAACTTTTGCAAATGATATAGCTGTCTTTTCTTCCATGATTTGAATATAGTAAAAAAAGATTTTATGGTCAAATAAAAATCCGCCATTGGCGGATTAAATTTTTCTTATTTTGTGACCGTCGTGGCATTACGATTTTTTGCCCAAACTTCTTCACCGGTCCCTGGGTATAGAGGATTTTCTTTACCATAGGAAATTGTTTTGATGCGTTCTGGTTCGATGCCTTCGTGTACCATGACATGTGCGGCATTGCCGGCACGCAGCGCACCAAGTGCCAAATTATATTCGATTGTTCCGCGTTCGTCACAGCGCCCCTGAACAGTGATATTTACATCTGGATTTTTTTTCAGATACAGGGCCTGTTTTGTTAATTCTTTTTTTGCGTCCTTGGAAATTTCGGCCGAGTCAAAGGCGAAGTAAGCCTGACGACCTTCGATATTGCTTGGTATGCCACTGCAGGCGGCCAGTCCCAGGAAAGTTAATGTAAGTAACAGTTTTTTCATAATATTTTCCCTTTCGATATTCTTTGTCTTTGAGTTTAGCAAATTTTTGTTTGCGCCGTCAACAGCAATTTTTTTGTGTTTGGATTGGTTGGGAATTTATGATATACTTAGCATCAGAAAAATAAGGGAGATTATCATGAAAAAAATCGTATCATTGGCTGTTTTAGCGGCTTTGACAACACCTGCAATTGCTGCGCCAAGTTATTTGTCGCGTACCAAAGACGGTGGATATAATGTTACATATGATTATAACGACAAGGCGAAAACAGGTTGGTATATTGGTGGTCGTGCAGAATTAAGTTTCCTGAATTGGGAAAATGAATATACTAGTGATTATGGGGATATAGTGCCTGAGTATAGTAGTGACAAATATTCTTATGAGTCTGTATTCGGTGGTTCGTTCTTTGTTGGTCATACATTTAACTATTTTTGGCGTGCGGAAGTAGAAGCTGGTATTATTGGTCAGTTTGACGATCAGGATGAAGGTGTTGAATTTAAGATGACTGTTCCATATGTTTTGGCCAATGGTTATTATGATTTTACAAATGGTTTATATGTTGGTTTGGGTGCGGGTATTGCGTTGCCTAAGACGGAACTTGATGCACTGAATTTTGTGCCGGGGGATCGTAGTGAACGTGCAGTGTCGGCAATGGGTGCCGTAATGTTGGGTTGGGCATACAAGCTGGATTATAATCTGACATTGGATTTGCGTTATCGCTTGGCGGTCTTTGGTGGTACAGAACATGTGCGTGATTTTGTGTATGATGAAACCGTATTTGAATTCACAAATGAAATGGGTTTGATTTTGGATAATTCTATTTCATTAGGTGTTCGTTACGAATTTTAAAAAGTGCTGGATTTCTGTAGGATAAAAGGTCTTGACCCGATTCGCAAAAAATGATAAAATGTATGTCAGGAAGGGAGTCATGAAAAAAGAAATAAAGATATCATTATTATCCTTGTTGTGTGGGGTGTGTGCTGCGACTTTTAGTCCTGCATTTGCTGCACCGGCTGTACGCTCTCTGGGGGGTGCTGGGACATATTCTGGTGTGTCCAGTGCAACCGCGGCCAAGGCAAATGGGACTTCGTCAACAGGGGCCAAGACTGTCCGTGCAAGTGCGGTTCGCAGTACTGCTGCGAATTTGGGCTCGGTTAAGTCGACAGCAACGGATACGACATCCACACGCGTTGCGTCAACGCCACGTTTGTCTATTGGTAAATATCTTGGTGGTGCGGTGACGGCTGGTGGCTCTACAATTTCCAAAGGCGATAACGTAAGTGGTGAATTGGCAGGCAGTGTTGATAGTTTGAATCAGGCGATTGAAGTTTTGCAGAAGCAGATTGTTGATTTGCATCAAAGCTTTGTTGCGGCTGCCGATGATGAAGATAATGCGGGTTTTGTTATCGCAGATGATGAACCAGGTAAAGATGGTTTTAAGTTTGAACTTAGTGTTCCAACATTGGTTGAACATATTAAGGACGATTTGTCGGGTCAGTTGGCGGGTAATGTCGAAATGCAATACGACACTGAAACCGGTTATATTCAGTACAAGGATGCTGAAGGTGAATGGGTTGATTTGATTACAGTTCCTGAAACTGGTGATTTGGACGAAATGGCCGCCAAGTTGTCAGAATTGGAAGAGAAGCTGAACGATGTTATGATTCCAGGTTTGGCCGAAGGTTTGGCCGATATGGAAGATCGTTTGGCGGGTGTTGAATCAGCGGTTGCTGGTGAGTTACAGACCGAAGCAAAATCAATCGTTGCGGCGATTAACGAATTGAAGGCCAAGGCCGACAATGCGATGACATCCGAAAATCTGGAAACTTTGAACAAGGATATGGATGCGTTGACAGATGTTGTTTTGGGTACGGATGCAACAGCAGGCTTGGTTGGTTCTGTTGGTGCGCTGACTGAAAGCATCAAGACAGTGGAAGATGCATTAGAAGGAAAGATTTCCAATCCTGGTGCGTGCGACGGAATCAGTGGAATTTGTGTTCTGACCTATAACGGGACGGAATATAAGTGGATTGAATTACAGATGCCAACAGTGGACGAGTAATTCAAATCAAAAAACCTTGTGGGTGTAAACAAGAATTAACAAAAACGAAAGAAAGGAAAGTAAAATGAAAAAAATGACAGCAGGTATATTTGCCGGTATTTTGGGGATGGTCTCCATGGGGGCGGCAGATGCAAATGTTGCATCCACAGGCTGGGTGAATCAGCAGTTGGGTGCCAAGGCAGATCAGCAAACAGTGGCGACATTGCAACAAGACGTTGAAACGTTGGATGCAGTTGTAGAACTGTTGAAGGGTGCAGTTTATGATACAGAAGGCAACCCAATTGATGTTGAACAATTGAAAGCCGCTTTGGAAGGCGATATTGAGGATTTACAAGAAAAATTCGTTGATGCCCAAGGTAATGAAATTGACCTGAAGGCTTTGCAGGCAAGTATTAAATCAGTTGATGATAAGATTGGTGATATGTCTGGCTATGTTTCACAGGAAGGTTTGGGCACATTGACCAAGGCTATTGATGCGTTGAATACACGCGTTGAAACAATTGCTGGCGGTGAAATTTCTGCTGATAAATTGGGTGACAAATCTGTTACGTTGGAAAAGCTGGGTGTTGATGTAGTTGAAAAGTATGTTGATACCACAGAGTTGGAAGGGGCATTAGCGAATTATTATACAAAAGAAGAAACAATGACTGGCGCGGAAGTAGCGAATGCAATTGCGGCTGCTAAGTTGAAGAGCGCCGGTGATGAATCACATGCTTTCTATATCGATGCAAATGGCGTAGTACATACGATTGAAAAAGTAGCGGCGGCAACACATGCTGATACTGCAGACAGTGCTACAACAGCGGCCAGTGCGGATGAAGCGGCAAAAGCAACAAGTGCTGATTATGCGACAAAAGCAGGCGAAGCTGATGCAGCAGCTTATGCAGATGAAGCAGGCTCGGCAGAGAAAGATGCGGCAGGTAATGTAATCACAACGACATACGCGACCAAGACTGAAATCACAAATGCTGGTTATCAGGATGCCGGTCAGGTTCAAACAGCGATTGGTGAAGCAACAAAAGATATGGCGACAGATGCAGAAGTTGAAACAGCGATTTCAAATGCTGTGACAGCTGAAGATGGTGTAATTGGTCAGGCATTGGCTGGCAAGGTTGATACTACGACATTGACAGAATATCAGGGTACAGTAACTGAAGCATTGGCGGATAAACAGGATAAATTGAATGCTGCTGGTTCGACTGATACCCCAGTTTATATTGGTACCGATGGCCAGCCAGTTGCGGTAACAGAAGTTGCAAAAGCGACAACCGCTTCTGATTATGCTTCTGGTGGTACAATCGAATCTGGATTGGAATCAAAGGTTGATATTCCATCATTGACAGCATCCGATGCTGCATATGGTAAATATGTTTTGACCGCTGATAAAACAGAAGCCGGTGCAACATATTACTGGGAACAGATCGAACGTGCCGTTGTTGACGGTGTTGAACAGTTCTAATTAAAAATATGCCGTTCCCCTGACTTTGGGGTTGGGGGACAGCATAACAAGACAAGAGTTTTAAGGAAAAAAAACTAAAAAACCAAAAAAAAACAAGACAAGAAAGAAAGGAAAAAAAATGAAAAAAATCGTAACAGTGTCAGTATTGGCAATTATGGCTGTTTCGGCAGCAAACGCGGATATCGCATCCACAACTTATGTTGACAAGACGGCGGCGGGTGCCGTAACAACTGGTTTGGCGTCAGGTGGTAACATCGACACAGCCATTAAAACAGCTACAACCGACATGGCAACACAGACTTGGGTTGGGATTGCTATCAAGGATATGGCAACAGACCAAGAAGTTGCGGGTCTTCAAGAAAATTTGCAGGGACAGATTACTGCTCAAGGACAATCTATTCAGCAACATAATACACAAATCGGTACTTTTGCTGAAGGGTCATATGCTAAAGAAAAGGGCGCTTTGACAACAGCTGTTAATGACTTGGATGCTCGTGTTACTAGTGTCGCAGGTGGTAATTTGGAATTGGGTACAGGCTCTGTTACTACTACTCAGATCTTGGATGGTACAGTTGCTGAAGGTGATTTGAACACTACATTGGCTGAGAAAATCAATACAGCTGCAACTACTGCAAGCGGTAATGCTGCTGCAATTGGAACATTGAATACTACCACAATTCCAGGTATAAATAATGCTATCCAAGATTTGGATAATACTAAACTTGACACGGAGGATTTGCCAACACAGGTTAGCGCCTTTGAAAATGATGCAAACTATCAGACAGGTGCCCAAGTTACTACAACTATCAATACAGCAACAGAATCTGGTGTGATTAAGGATGCTTTGGATAAAAAAGTTGATGTTGACGATGTTTCGAGCTTGAGTGTAAACAAGGCTACAGCGGCGGTAAATTACACTGCGGAAGGTGGTATCGCATCAGAGTTTGCTAAGAAACAGGATAAAGTAACAGCCGTTAAGTATAGTGGTTCGCAAGCAGTTGGTAGTGCAACAGTGCCTGTTTTTGTAGGTGCTGATGGTACTGTGGCAGCAATTACATCTTACTCTGGTAATGCGGCAACAGCGACAACAGCGACAGATGCAGCTAATTATACTGCTGGTGGCACAATTGCAGCTGGTTTTGCAAAAGTTGAAGCATTTGGTACAATTCCAACGGTTCCAGCAACATGTGCTGAAAAAAATGCAAATGGTGAACTGACACGCGATTGTACTTTGGTTATGAAGTATAATGCTTCTACAAATGCAGTTACACCAGAATGGGAAGTAATTGCACGCTAATTGTGTGATATAAAAAACTTGGTGGGGGTGGTATGTCCATCCCCCACCGGATAGTGTTCATTTAATACAACAGATAAAGAATAACATGTCTGCTAAACGGATTCTTTTTACCGCGATTTTGATGCCTGTTTTGATGATGGTTACGGCACATGCAGAAATTGCTGGCAAAACATATGTTGATCGCGTTTCGACATATACTGCTGCAAACAGCACAGTAACGATTTCAAGTGATCGCAAGATTGCTGTTGCTTCTGCTAGCATTGATGCCAAGGGTGTTGCAAAATTGGGTGAAATTCCGTACAAGGTAAACGGTGCTGTTCAATCTACAAATGCTATGATTTGGGTTGAATAATGTGTTTGTTTTTTATCGTTGATAATTAAATGCGCATTGCGCATTTTTTTATTATGATAAAGGAATAATAAAAACAATTTCTGTGAAATTGTCATTCTGCCACTTGATGGCAGAATCCAGGTTTTGCGCGCACGCGCACAAAAAAAGATTTTATGACCTGGGGCCTGGGGTGGGGCAGCAGGATGACAAAAACTTTTCGTTTTTGTTTTTGTTAAAATAATTTTTATCTTGGTGTTGCATAGTTTAAAGTTATCGGTTATAATAATCTTTGTTATGGCGATATGTTGTAATATGGGTAAGGAAGGATTCCAAAGTAATATTATAAGTTTAGGGTTATTTGGATATAATGCAGATGTATCTGTGTTGACTTTTGTGCCCAGGTAATTGCCGCAGAATGTGGTGATTTAGTGGAGATAATAAAGGATTGCGAATGAGACGTTCTTATTTCATAACGGTGTTTTCTGTTTCAATGTTGCCGGTTTCAAGGTTGTATGCGGCGGGGAATCAGTATCTTACTTGTACTAACAGTTACACAGATGATTCTGTAGAATGCCTTGATTATGGAGATTATAATTCTGGTGCTAGTGGTTCTTTTTCAAATGGCCAAACTGTTGTTTGTACATGTAATGATGATGCGAATCAGTTGATGAAATTTACATGTTATGAAGATTATGTCAAGGAAGACACTGAAAATGACATAGAAGGAGTAAATTATGCATATTGGCTTGAGTCTTCTTGTTATTTTCCTTCGGAAGATGGGGGGGATTCCGGTGGTGATGATGGGAATTCCGTTTCCTGCGCCTTGGGATATTTTAAAAAAGATGATGTTTGCTACAGTTGTGCGACTTTGACAGAAGAAGCACTGGCAAATAGTGGTGCAGATGCGGATTCTATCGAAGATTGTTTTGTCCCAGCGGGGTATTTTTCGGACGATGTTGGAACATATCGTTATGATGATAAATGTTTCTTTAGTTGTGATGAAGATGGCACAGAAGAATTGTGTTCTTCATATCAATAAGGCCATTGCATGTTAGGGCGACGTAATACTTTTAAATATCATAAGACACTTGCGCCAAAGGTATGGGAAAATAATTTGACCATGAATGCCTTGGTGGTGAATACTTTGCAGGCAATCGCCCTGGAATTTATTCGTTATATGAATGATATTGTTGGTTTGCCGATAACAAAAAAAGATGTTCAAGATATTTGGGTCCATGGTTCGATAACAAACTATTACTGGGATAAGTATAGTGATATTGACTTGGCTCTTATTGTTAATCCAAGGTCCCCATATCTGGCAAATCCAGAACTGAACCGTAAACTTTTTGACAGGTCTTTTGTTAGTTCGTGGATGAGAACGTTTGATGTATCTATATTTGGGCGTAAGGTGGATATTTCTATTATTAATTTGGAAAAAGAGTGCAAGGTTGGACCAATTTATTCAATCTTTAAGGATAAATGGATTGTTACACCACAACGCTTGTCAAAGCAAGAATTGCGTAAGATTAGAAGTATCGCAAAACAGCGATACAAAATTATAATGCAACATTGTCGATATATGTTGAAACACGAAATGCCCGCAGATTATATCGAGGCATATTTGGCGGCAATGCAAAGCAGAAGAACTGTTGGTATGTTGCAACAGCGTGACCAGCCAATTACTTCTATGACTATGGCATTTAAAATGGTGCGTAATACAGGTATCTTTCGAAAGTTGCGCAGGCATATTAAACACGACAGATCGAAAAAGTTTCAACTTTTGTAAAATCCCACGAATATGGGATTTTTTATTACATAAAAAAATCCCCCATTGCTGGGGGATTTGAACAATTTACATCATTCCTGGCATGCCGCCGCCCATTTGTGGGGTGGCTGGTTTTTCTTCGGGAATTTCAGTCATTACCGCACCAGTTGTCAGCATCACGCCCGCAGTGCTGGCCGCGGCCATAAGTGCGGTTTTTACAACCTTGGCTGGGTCGATTACGCCGGCCACCATCATGTCAACATATTCGCCAGTCTGGGCGTTATAGCCAAAGTTATAGTCCGATGAATCCATTACTTTGCCAACAACGATTTCGCCAGATACGCCCGCGTTGTCTGCAATCTGGGCGCATGGTGCGATAATCGCGCGGCGTACAATGTCGATGCCGACATTTTGGTCGCTGTTCGCGCCAGTCAAGTCTTTCAGCGCATCAGTTGCACGAACCAATGCAATACCGCCACCGGCAACGATACCTTCGGCAACGGCTGCGCGTGTTGCCGCCAATGCGTCATCTACACGGTCTTTCTTTTCTTTAACCTCGGTTTCGGTCATGCCACCAACCTTGATAACTGCAACACCGCCAACCAATTTGGCCAAACGTTCGGATAATTTTTCGCGGTCATAGTCGCTGGTTGTGTTCGCAATCGCAATACGGATTTCGTCTGCGCGCGCCTTAATCGCCGCAGCATCACCGCCGCCGTGCGCCAACAGTGTGTAATCTTTGCCAACTACAACTTTCTTGGCGCGACCCAAAACGGCCGGTGTAATGTTGTCAAATGTCATGCCCATATCGTCCGAAATAACTGTTGCACCGGTCACAATCGCGATGTCTTTTAACATTTCTTTGCGGCGGTCGCCAAAGCCTGGGGCCTTGACAGCGCATACTTTCAAACCACCGCGCAGGCGGTTCAGTACCAATGTTGCCAATGCTTCGGATTCAATGTCTTCGGCGATGATTAACAATGGTTTGCCGGATTGTGCGATTGGTTCCAGAATTGGTAACAATGCCTGCAGGCCTGTGATTTTCTTTTCTGATACCAAAATTTCTGCACCGTCCAATTCCGCCAGCATCTTTTCGCTGTTGGTGACAAAGTATGGTGACATAAAGCCTTGGTCGAACTGCATACCTTCGACAACATCGATTTCTGTTTCCAGACCCTTGGCTTCTTCGACTGTGATAACGCCTTCTTGGCCAACGCGCGCCATGGCGTTCGCGATTTTTTCGCCGATATCTGTGTCGCCGTTGGCGGAAATTGTCGCAACCTGGGCGATTTCCGCGCTGTCGCGGACAGGGCGGGCGTGTGCGTCAATGTCTGCTACCACCGCCGCAGTTGCCAGGTCAATACCGCGCTTAACATCCATCGGATTCATGCCAGCCGCAATTACACGACGACCTTCGCGGATTAACTTTTGCGCCAATACAGTTGCGGTTGTTGTTCCGTCACCAGCATCGTCACCCGCTTTCTTGGCCACTTCTTGGACCATGCGCGCGCCAATGTTTTCAGTTGGGTCTTTTAGTGATACGGCCTTGGCCACTGTGACGCCGTCCTTGGTCGCAACAGGGGCACCATATGATTTTTCAATCACAACGGTGCGACCCTTGGGACCCATAGTGATTTTTACAGCGTTCGCAAGTTTGTCCACGCCCGCTGCCATTTTTTCTGTGTCGAATATGATTTCTTTTGCCATGTTTGTCTTTCCTTTTATTCCAAAATTCCCAAGATATCAGTTTCTTTGATTAATACATAGTCAGTGCCGTCAATTTTAACCTCGTTCGCGCTGGATGCCCATTTCGCAAATAATACTGTGTCGCCAACCTGAACCGTCAGGGGAATTAACTTGTCACCAGAATATGTGCCCGCGCCAGTCGCAACAACACGACCGCGTGATGGCTTTTCACGAGCGTTGTCTGGGATTATAATGCCGCCGGCTGTTTTGTTTTCTTCTTCGATTCTTGATAATAAAACATAATTGTGAAGCGGTTTAAACATATAAATAACTCCTTAGCATAGTTGTTAAACCTATATCGGTGATATAGTCTAAAAAATATTGATTTCAAGTGGGTATTCTAATATCATAAAATCGAAAAACAAGGGGAATAAAAATATGTATGATAATAATAATGTGTTCGCAAAAATAGTTCGTGGCGAAATTCCTGCAAACAAAATTTGTGAAAATGAACATGCGTTAAGTTTTTATGATGTTAATCCTGTCGCAACAACACACGCATTGGTTATCCCCAAGGGCGAATATACCGATATGCTGGACTTTGTTTCAAATGCTTCTGCTGATGAACAAATTAAATACTGGGATTGTTTTAGACAAACTGCACAAAAAATCAATGCATGTGAAAATTGTAATATTGTTGCAAATGTTGGTCGTGGGGTGTACTTTGCACAAAGTGTTCCGCATTTTCATACTCATATAATCGCAGGACAACCACTGGTTGATTTAAAAACTACTATTTTAGAACATTGATATAATGAAAATAAACGTTCGTGTTATTCCGCGCGCTAAACTTAATCGGGTCGAAGTTCAGCCCGATGGTGTTGTGCGTGTGCATACCACAACTGCGCCAACTGATGGCAAGGCAACGGCAGATGTAATAAAAATGCTGGCCGAGCATTACGGGGTGCCCAAAACCAGCATTAAACTAGTGCGCGGTGCAACTTCGCGCGATAAGGTGTTCGAAATTTAATATTTCAAAATCTGATCCGCCAATTCAGCCACATTGTTTGCGTTGAACATGTGGTAATCTTTCATGTTTTCGATAAAACCGCTGTCCATCATGTGTCTGATTAAATCAGATAATGGTGACCAGAAATTATTGGTGTTTAAGAAAAACAGTGGCTTGTTTGTTTCGCCAATTTGCTGCATGGTCATAATGTCACTTAGTTCATTTAATGTGCCAATGCCGCCCGGCAGAATAATAAAGGCATCCGAATTTTCAAACATAATCTGTTTGCGTTCGTTCACGCCGTCAACAATTCTAACTTCAATTTCTTCGTGGGCAGGTTCCTGGCGGGCCACAACTTCGTCTGTGGAAACACCGATAACATCACCACCTGCGCGCAGGGCCGCAGTTGCGACGGTGCCCATCAACCCAACATCGCCGCCACCAAATACCATGCGGATTCCGTTCTTGGCCAGCAGTTCGCCAACAGATGCTGCGTCACGTTCAAATTGAGGGTCGTTGCCAAATTGATGACCGCAATAAACAGCAATAGATTTTAATTTTTTTGTCATTTTCTTTTTCCTTTATTTTTCGAAATTATAGCATAGAATACGCAAATAATGAATGAAAAGTTTTATGATTTTGTGCGGAAATATCAAGGGCAACATATTGCGGTCGCGGTAAGTGGCGGTGTGGATTCTGTGTGTCTGTTGCATTGGTGTGTGATGGCGGGGCTTAGTGTGACGGCGCTGCATGTAAATCATGGATTACGTGATGCAGCGGATGTGGAGAGCAGATATGTCGTTGATTTATGTGAAAAACTTGGGGTTCGGTGTAAGGTTTTTTATTGGACCGATGAAAAGCCTGTGTCTGGATTAGAAGCCGCGGCACGTGATGCGCGCTACAATATGATGCTGGGTTGGTGTAGGGATAATAATATCGATGCGTTATTTGTTGCGCATCAGGCCGATGATCAGATTGAAACTTTTTTGATGAATTTGTCGCGGGGCAGCGGGGTTTCAGGGCTGTCTGCGATGCGTGCCGTGTCATATCGTGATGGGGTTAAAATTGTGCGACCTTTGTTGTCAGTATACAGGGCGGAATTGATTTCGTGGTGTAACACAAATGGTGTTCAGTACTTTGCAGATGAAATGAATGATGATGAAAACTATACGCGTGTAAAAATCAGAAAAAATCGTCATTTGTTGGCTAGCAAACTTGGTATCAGTGATGCGCGAATTTTGTTGGCGATTGAAAATTTGGGGCGTGCGCGCGATGCGCTGGATGGACAGGCGGTTCAGATGGTAAATCAGGTGCTGCGTGATGATTATGCGTTGTTTACTGATTCTTTTCTATTTGACGTGGCCCCCGATATTGGTTTAAAGTTTCTTGGAATCTTGATTCAAAAAATTGGGGGGGATTGTTATCAGCCACGCTTGAATTCGTTAAATCGTGCACTAAGTAATTTGAAGTCGAATTGTCAATTTACATTGGGGCATTGTACGGTGCGTCGTCTGAATGACAAAATTTTGGTGGTGCCAGAAGGGGCAAAAACTAGTATTAGGAAGAGAAATGAAAAGTATAAAAGATATGCAAAAAAATAAGAAAAATCCAATGATGAAAAAACGTGATGGTGCGACAAGTTTCTTGGTTATTTTTGGCTTGTTGTTTATTGCAATGATTGCGCGTGTGGCGTTTGTTGGGGGCAGTGGTTTGCCAATGATTGGGGGTGGTGAAGCCGCACGACCTGTTGAACTTTCTTTTTCGGATGTTTTGCGCCGTAGCGATGAAATCAAGACGATGAAAATCAATGGTAATGATGCGACTGGTACTTTGAACGATGGTACAAAATTTCAGGCCACAATCGCATATGATCCAGAATTGCTGACCAAGTTGTCTGATAAAGGTACTGCTATTAGTATCGATACATCTAAATCATGGATGGAACACATTGGTTTTTGGGCACCAATGTTGTTGACTGTGTTGTTTATATTGTGGATTTTCCGTGGTTTGCGTGGTGGTGGCGCGGCTGGTGGTTTAAGTCGTACTTTGGTGGGGCAAAATCCAACCAAAATCACAACGGGCAAGCCAAAAACAACATTTGCGGATGTGGCAGGTATTGATTCTGAAAAGCAGGAATTGTATGAAATTGTCGATTTCTTGAAGAATAAAGATAAGTATAAGTCTTTGGGGGCACGTGTGCCGCGTGGTGTTTTGTTGTCAGGTCGTCCAGGGACTGGTAAGACTTTGTTGGCACGTGCGATTGCGGGCGAAGCAAATGTTCCGTTCTTTGCGGCATCTGGTTCTGATTTTTCAGGGATTATTGTTGGGTTGGGTGTTGCCAAGATTAAAGAAATATTTGAAATGGCAAAACGTAATGCTCCATGTATTTTGTTCATTGATGAAATCGATGCAATTGGTCAGCGTCGTAGTACACATTCGTACAATGATCAGGACCGCGAACAGACACTTAATCAGTTGTTGATTGAAATGGATGGTTTTTCAAATGACACTGGTATCATCGTAATTGGTGCAACCAATCGTGTTGATATGTTGGATCCGGCATTGTTGCGCCCAGGACGTTTTGACCGTCAGGTGTATATTGAATTGCCTGATATGGCTGGTCGTCGTGAAATCTTGGATTTGTATGCGAAAAAAGTCAAGGTTGGCGAGTCTGTTAATCTGCAAGACTTGGCACGTGGTACAACTGGTTTTTCGGGGGCAGATTTGGAAAATCTGTTGAACGAGGCTGCGTTGCATGCGGTGCGTAATGGTCGCAAGGAAATTGCCGCAGAAGATATAGAAGAAGCACGTGATAAAATCATTATGGGACCAAGAAAAGTTCGTAAAATGCGCCCAGAAGATATTAAGTTGACTGCATATCACGAAGCAGGGCATGCATTTGTAAGTATGATGTATGAAGATGTGGCTGATCCTGTGCACAAGGCGACTATTATTCCACGTGGTCGTGCGTTGGGTATGGTGCAGCACTTGCCAATTGATGATAAAGTTTCTATGACTATTGCCGAAGTGCGTGCGAATTTATCTATTGCGCTGGCGGGACGCAGTGCCGAAGAAGTTTTCTTTGGTGCGGATAAAATTACAACTGGTGCGGAAAGCGATATTGCGATGGCTACCCAGTTGGCGCGTTATTCTATAACAACAGCTGGGCTGTCCAAGAAAGTTGGTCTGGCGGCAATCAATCAGGTTGGCACATTTGGAACACGGGGCGCGTTGGAAAATGCATCCGAAAAAACAGCCGAAATGGTTGATGCTGAAATTCGTGCGTGGCTGGATGCGGCACATGCGGATGCGACAAAACATTTGGTCAAGAACAAGAAGACTGTTGAAAAGTTGGCCAACGAGTTGCTGGAGCGTGAAACCCTGACAGGTGAAGAAATTCGCGAAATTGTTTTTGGGAAAAAGAAAAAAGCAAACAAAAAAACTGTCGCGTGTAAAAATGCAAAATCAAAAAAATAATAAATTTCAAATTGTTCAGATGGCACCACAGAATACAAATTCTGTGGTGGTTTCTGATGGGGCAAATTGTGTGATTTTTGACCCTTGGGGCAGTGTGGTCGGTTGGGAAAAATATTTGTCTGAACATAATTTGAAACCAGAGGCGATTTATATAACGCATGGACATCCAGATCATATTGCGGCTGCCCCAAAATTGGCTGAAAAATACAATGTGCCTTGGTATTTGCACAGTGGTGATTTTCGTCTGGTTGGGTGGGGAAATGACTTGTTGGCTTATTTTAATTTGCCACCTATTACAGCGCAGGATGTGCGTCCGACTGTGTTGGAGGTTAAAGAATATCGGATTCTAGGTAATACGATTATGCAGGTTTGGGAAACCCCAGGGCATAGCGCGGGTGGTGTATCTTATTATTTCCCAAATGACGGTATTTTGTTAATTGGCGATACTTTGTTCCAAGATTCTGTCGGTCGCTATGATTTGCCAGGTGGAAATTTAGAAGTGCTAAAAAAGTCTATATCTAATATTTATAATAAAAATTTACCTAATGATGTTATGGTTGTCCATGGTCATGGTATGGATACAACCATTGGTTTTTTAAAGGCAAATAATCCTTTTTTCAAATAATTAAAATAAACTTATTAAACCAATCCCAAGACCAGCAATAACAATCGCGCCAATTGTTAATGGCCAGAAGTATTTGCTGACAATTGCATTTGCGCGTTCCTGAAAATGATATAGCAATGTGGCAATAATCGCAAAACGGCCCGTGCGGAATATTGCGGAAACCGCCAGAAATAACCACATAGGATATCCGATAAAGCCAAGCCATATTGCCAATAGTTTATATGGAATTGGTGTGACGGCAGTCAGGACAATTATAAGAATTCCATATTTAGAAAACATTGGTTTAATTGTTGATTCGATTAATTCTGGATTTGAAAATGTTTCAATCAGCCAGATGCCAACCGAATCGTATAACCACAGTCCAATCATATAGGCGATTGCGCCACCAACAAGTGAGCCAAGTGCCGCAGCGACTGTGATTGGAAGTGCGCGTTTTTTATTCGCGATGATTGGTGGTGTCATAAAAACTTCTGGTGGAATAAACAGAAAAATCGATTCGCAAATTGTTAATAAAAATACAATCCATGAATAGCCACGCGATTCGGCTTTTTTGAGTACGCATTCTGAAAAACTCATGATATTTCCTTTCCCAAAAATAAAAATTTACTTGATTGTAATTTAATATTTAATATTTTACAATCATATAAATTGATAAAAAAAGATAAAACATATGGCAAAAAGACAATTTAATTCTAATCGTGGTGAACGCGTGGCTAGCAAGGTTCAGACCTTGGTTGCGGAAATTTTGCGTGATGATTGGTCCGAAGATTCTATTGTTTCGGGCGTGTCATTGGTGGGCAGTGTTGCACATGGTGGTTTGCAGTTTGTGCGTCTGTTTTATTATACCCGCAATCCAGATATTGCGGCGGTTCAAAAGCGATTGGATGAAATTACGCGTATGGTTCGCTTTGAATTGGCGGCTCGTATGAATCAGAAATATGTGCCAGATATTAAGTTTGCGTATGATGATACATTGGAAAAAGCGGCCCGTATTGACGAGTTGTTAAATAACCTGTAAATGAATACATTAAAAAATTTTTCTGAATCAGATTTAGTGTTCGTGGCCGAGAATCTGAAACGCGGTCTGCATCCGATTGAAAATATGACGCGTAATTATTATTTTCGGGCGGTGAAATATGCGTTGTCTGGAATTGATGAAGGTTTACTGTCATCTGATTGTGCAACCTATGAATATAGTCGTCGTGTTATGGGGACCAAGGCGTTGCGAGAAGGGGTGAATCCTGATATTTTTATGTCGGATGATGTTGGGGCATACAATAAATATACGACTGGATGGGTTGGGGATGCGATTGATAATTTTGGAACAATTGTAAAACCAGATTGTCCAGTTGAATTCAGAAAATGGCATCAGGTTTATGCTTATAACGGTGGTCATCCGTTTGAAATTTATCCTTATATTTGTTTGTATGTTATTTTGCACCAAGATGATAGATTTTATCTGTCTTTGTCCGATTTTGGACGGCTGGATTCATACCCAAGTGAAAAAGTTATAAAAATGTTTATCGCAATGCGCCGGGCAGGAATAGAAGTCGCGCTGCATGATAAAGAAGTTTTGTTGAAAAAAATGCAGAAATACAACTTGCTTAATCGCTAATACTGGTTTATTATTGCCGCATAAGCATAGGTGTATTTTATGAAGCAATCTAATATCCGTAATTTTTCTATTGTTGCACATATTGACCATGGTAAATCGACCCTGTCGGACAGATTGATTGAGTTTACAGGCGGTTTGCAGTCGCGCGAAATGAAGGCGCAGGTGCTGGATTCTATGGATATTGAACGCGAGCGTGGAATTACAATTAAAGCGCAGACGGTGCGTTTGAATTACAAGGCCAAAAATGGCGAAGTTTATCAGCTTAATTTGATGGATACCCCGGGGCATGTGGACTTTTCGTATGAAGTGTCGCGTTCGCTTGCCGCGTGCGAGGGTGCGTTGGTTCTGGTTGATGCAACCCAGGGTGTTCAGGCACAAACATTGGCAAATGCGTATTTAGCGTTGGATAACGATTTGGAAATGTTGCCGGTGTTGAATAAGATTGACTTGCCATCAAGTGATGTTGCCGCTGCGCGGGAACAGATTGCGGATGTGATTGGATTGGATGCTGGTGAAGCATTGGCGGTGTCTGGCAAGACTGGTGATGGTGTGCCAGAACTGTTGGAAGAAATTGTGACAAAATTGCCGGCCCCACATGGGAATGAAGATGCACCAACACGTGCGCTGTTGGTTGATTCCTGGTATGATTCTTACTTGGGGGTTGTGATTTTGGTGCGCGTTGTTGATGGGGAGCTTTCACGCGGACAAAAGATTAAGTTTATCGCAACTGGTGCGGAATATGTGGTTGATAAAATCGGATATTTTACACCGAAAATGGTTAATGTTGATAAACTGCATACTGGGGAAATTGGTTTTATTATTACAGGTATGAAGACAATTCATGACTGTAAAGTCGGTGACACGATTTGTGATGCCAGAACAGAAAATCCAGAGGTGTTGCCAGGGTTTAAGCCTTCGGTGCCGGTGGTGTTTTCTTCGTTCTTTCCGGTCGAGGCCGATGACTATCCGGCGTTTCGTGAAAGTGCAGAAAAGTTGGCGTTAAATGATGCGTCCTTTATGTTTACGACTGAAAAATCTTCGGCGTTGGGATTTGGTTTGCGTTGCGGATTTTTGGGTTTATTGCATATGGAAATTATCAGTGAACGTTTGTCGCGTGAATTTAATCTGACACTTATTAACACTGTTCCAAGCGTGTTGTACAAGGTTCATTTGCGCAGTGGAGAAGTTATGGATTTGGAAAATCCTGCGGATATGCCTGATTTGACCAAGATTGCTGCAATTGAAGAACCATGGGTGCGTGCGACAATTATGATGCCGGATAAATATATGGGCGGAATTATGTCACTATGTGCAGAGCGGCGCGGTGTTCAGGAAAATATTTCTTATATTGGTAATCGTGCGGTATTGGTTTATCAGTTGCCGTTGGCGGAAATTGTATTCGACTTCTATGACAGGGTGAAGTCTATTTCTTCGGGTTATGCATCATTTGACTATGTGGTTCAGGGGTATCAGCCATCTGATTTGGTCAAGGTTAATATCTTGGTTAACGAGGAAAATGTGGAACCTTTGTCTTTTATGTGTCACCGGTCGTTTGCTGAAAAACGTGGTCGTCAGATTGTTGAAAAACTGAAAGATTTAATACCAAGACATCAATTCAAAATACCGTTGCAGGCCGCAATCGGTGGAAAAATTATCGCCAGAGAGACTATCGCTGCGTATCGTAAAGATGTGACCGCGAAATGTTACGGGGGGGATATAACACGTAAACGTAAGTTGTTGGAAAAACAAAAAGAAGGTAAAAAGCGTATGCGTACATTCGGCAGTGTTGAAATCCCACAGTCCGCGTTTATCAATGCATTAAAAGTATCGTAAGAAAAAGGAATAGAAAATGGCAAATTGGTTTACTTATTTGATTAAAACACCAATCGCACAAATTTGTGCTGACTATGATGAATATAAACAGTTGGGACGTGATGTGCATTATGCAAAGGCAAAACGTGATGCGGCACATGATAATTTGATTTATGTGTACTGTGAAGAATCTGCGGGTGTTTTTGCGCGTCCCGATTCGTGTATTACACATATCTTTCCAGAATTGCCAAATGTGGAAAGACCGCTTAAGGAAGTATGCAAGGCGTATATGCCAGGTGTGCCATGCCCAAAGAAAAACTGTGATTGTCAGGCGCGTAATCACAAGCATTGTTTGGCGGCTGAAGCTTATGCTGACAAATTAAATGAATATAAAAAGTTTTGGGAAAATAAATTTAATCAAAAGAAAAAGTAGTCAAGTCTGATGGGTATGACAAAATATATTTTGAATATAAAACAAGAACTGGCGAAAAGAAAAATTACGGGCTATTTTCATAATATGGTGTCTTGTGCTAAAAATGGAAATCAGACCGTATTTTGTATCAAGTGTAATGTTTGGGATACAGAGTGGCCGCTTGTCAAAGTCAAGGAAGAAAGCGTTTGTTTGCATTTTGATGAGGTATGTTGTTCTAATGTGGACTGTCCACAAAAATTGGCGCATGATGAATATATGAAGTTCAAAAATCAATTGCTGGAGTATTCAAAGCAAAAAGGAAGTCAAAATGAATTGGGTTAAATATGGAGTAAAAACATCACCAGTACAAATTGTGCGCGATATCAAGGAATATCGTGGTTTGAAGCAGCATTTGCGTTTTATGGAAAAGCGTTTGGGTAATGCTGTCACACTATTAACTCGTGAGTATGATGTTGATGATGATATCAAATGTGGGGATGCATGTTTGAAACATAAAGAGATTATAGAAGCAACTAATATGTTTGATGATTCGGCATGCAGATATATCATGTCGCGTTGTAAGTTTTTTGAGCCGATTGGTGATGAAAAAATTTGCCCAAATAAACAATGTGTATGCTGGAACTATAACAAGCAGTATAATCAAACATTATCACAGATTAAAGAATTGCAGGGACAGGTTTCTGGATTCTGGGCCGAGAAATTTGAAAATGTAAAATAAAAACCAAAGGGGCCGGATATGGCACACCAATTTTATTTTAATCCGTATATTCTGGATAATCTGCCCGCGCCAGCCAAAGGGTTTGATGTGGTTCAGGATATTTCTGAACCGTGTTTGCGTATGTATATAACAAGTCGTGGCGTGAAAACTTTCTTTGTCAGAAAGCGTGTGCGTGGTAAGGACAAGCGCATATTAATTGGGAATTATCCTGATGTGGATATAGAAGATGCGCGCAGTGCGGTTTCCAATATTTTGGTCGAAGCAGCCAAAAAAACTCCGGTTCGCCGTCGTAAAATTTCGTTTAAAAAGTTTCTGGATTTGTATCTGGCGAATCGTGTGCGCAGGGGGGAAGATTCTTATATGAAGTTGTTGCGCGCGATTAATCGACACCTTGGTTCTTTGTTTGAAAAAAATATTTCCGAGATTACAGCAAACGATATTAATACTGTTATTGGTGCTATTTCTGGGGCCGCGATTGCTGGGCGTATGCAGGAATTGCTGCAGAGTATATTTAACTATGCGGTTGATATGGGATATGCGAAAAGCAACCCTATGGCGGGTATGGAAAAAATAAAACAGAATCGTCGTGTGCGCCCGCTTAATCGTGCGGGGCTGTATCGTTTGGTTGAAGCAATCGAGGCCGAAGAATCACAAATGCTGCGTGCGGCGTTCTATATGTTGATTTATAGTTTTATGCCAAAGTCAAAAATATTTGCGATGGCTTGGGAAGATTTGGACTTTAATCACGATATGTATATTGGATATCCGTTGTCTGATCGCGCAATTGTTTTGTTGCAGGATTTGCCACAGGATGGTCATTGGGTTTTTACAAGTCGTGGTGGAATGCACTTGCTGGATCCGCGTACAGCTTGGCGGCGTGTGGCAGCGCGCGCTGGGATTCCAAATTTGACAATGGATGATGTGTATAAATTTATGATGAGGCAATTAAATTGGGCGCCGGATAAAGAAGATTTGCGTGTGAATATTAACGAACTTTTGGATGATATTTTTTATCAGGAAAAGGATTTGGACTCGGATGTTGATATAGAGTTGGTATAGAATTGTAAAAAAGTGCTTTTGTTATCATTTGTTATAATTTCTTGACAGAGGATTATGAAAATGATAGTTTAGTACATAATGACGGTCATGGTATGGACCAAGAAGTTTAACTTAAATAAAGGAAAAAAAATGACAACTTTTGAAAAAGTAAAAAAAATCGTAGCTGAAAAATTGGGCGTTGATGAAGCCAAAGTTACTGAAACAGCTTCTTTCGTTAACGATTTGGGCGCAGACAGCTTGGACGTTGTTGAATTCGTTATGGAAGTTGAAAAAGAATTCGATATTACAATTCCTGATGATGCTGCAACAAAATTGGAAACAGTTGGCGATGCAGTTAAATACATCGAAGCAAACAAGAAATAATATATTTACTTGTTTTTAATGTTATTTGGTCCGCTGGGGTGTCCAGCGGATTTTTTTAATGCAATTTTTCTTTAAAGTGTTTATTATATGCTCGTATGTTAGTTATGAACATAAGGAAAGTCTGATATGAAAAGAGTTGTTGTTACGGGTATGGGTATTGTGTCACCAGTGGGTACAGGTGTTGAATATGCTTGGAAAAATGTTTTGGCAGGCAAATCTGGTGTGCGCAAGATTACTAAATTTGAAGTTGATGATTTAGCATCGCAAATTGCTGGTATTCCAGAAGTGGGTACTGATGCTGGGCAATTTAATCCTGATTCTGTGATTGAACCGCGTGAACAGCGTAAAATGGATAAATGTATAATTTATGGAATTGTTGCTGCAGATGAAGCAATCAAGGATGCGGGGCTGGATTCATATGAAGGCGACAAGGAACGCGTTGGTGTTTCAATCGGCAGTGGTATTGGTGGGTTTGAAACCATTTATGAAAATTGTATCGAATTACATAATGGCGGACCACGTCGCGTTAGTCCTTTCTTTATCCCAAAGGGCATTATCAATATGACTGCGGGTCATGTGTCTATTAGATATGGATTCAAGGGACCAAATGTTTCTGTGGTTACTGCATGTGCAACGGGCGCTCATTCTATTGGTGAAGGTGTTCGTTTGATTCAGCATGGTGATGCCGATATTATGGTTTGTGGTGGTACAGAAGGCGCGGTAAGCCGAATCGCTTTGGCTGGATTCTCGGCGATGCGCGCATTAAGTACACGTAATGATGAACCTGAAAAGGCTTCGCGTCCATGGGATAAAAATCGTGATGGATTTATTATGGCCGAAGGTGCTGGTGTGTTGGTTCTGGAAGAATATGAACATGCTGTTGCACGTGGTGCAAAAATTTATGCCGAGGTTGCTGGTTATGGTCTGTCGGGTGATGCGTATCATATTACAGCGCCGGCCGAAGGTGGCGAAGGTGGTTTGCGCGCGATGAAGGCGGCACTGAAAGATGCTGGTTTGACACCAAACGATGTTGACTATGTTAATGCGCATGGTACATCAACTGGATTGGGTGATGTTGGCGAATTAGCAGCAGTTCAAAACTTGTTTGGCGATTTACCTGTGTCTATGTCTTCAACAAAATCTATGACAGGGCACTTGTTGGGTGCGGCCGGTGCAGTAGAAGCGATATTCTGTGTGTTGGCGATTCGTGATGGTATTGTTCCGGCAACAATCAATCTGGACGAACCAGAAGATGCGGTTGGTAATTTCGACCTGGTGCCACATGTTGCGAAACAGCGCAAGGTAGATGTTGCGATCAGCAATTCGTTTGGATTTGGTGGAACAAACGCTTCGTTGGTTCTGAAGAAGATTTAATGATGGTCAGATAATGCGAGTGTATTCAGAAATATTTTGTATGGGTTGTCAGCAACGGTGCGAAATAACTATTAAAAAAAATCGTTATGTTGGTGTTTATTACCCATACAAAATTGGTAAGACAAAAGTATCAATTTATACTGATGATAATGGCGTTGTGCAAAGTCCTGTGCATACGAGTTTTATTGCTGCGCTGGGGCAGGCGCGTCAGATTTGTGCGCAATGTAAAAACAGGATAGAATATTCTGTTTAGAAAATAAAAATTATTTGATTTTTAAAATAGTTGTGTACATAATTTGGCGCAGTGCTTTCGGAGTATAGCTCAGTCTGGTAGAGCGCTACGTTCGGGACGTAGAGGTCGCAGGTTCGAATCTTGTTACTCCGACCATAAAAATTAAAATCGGCCAACGGTCGATTTTTATTTTTACAAGTGGGTATATCCAGTTCGGTGCCTTGGCATACTTGGTATGCCCAAAGGTTCGAGCCGAAGCAATCGCGTAGGCGAAAGGGGCCCATAAAGTGTAAGCGCATATGGGAATTACAATCTTGTTACTCCGACCATAAAAATTAAAATCGGCCATCGGTCGATTTTTATTTTTTTAATTTGTTATAAAATTTTTTCTTGTAATTTTTGTCAGATGCACCATATTTATATCTGTTGTAAAGAAAAAGGAACTTATATGTTCGCAAAACGTTTTTTGAAAAAAGATACATTTGATAGTTATGATGATTATCTGCAAAATGCAATGCCGGTTATTCCAGAAAATTTTAACTTTGCCTATGATGTGGTGGATGAAATCGCCAAGGAAAGTCCAGATAAATTGGCGATGATTTGGGTTAATGATACGGGTGAAAAAAAGAATATTACTTTCGCGGATTTGTCGCGCATGTCAAACGCGATTGCGAATTTTTTAAGTGCTCGCGGATTGGTTGCTGGGGATATAGTGCTGCTGTTTTTGCGCCGCCGTTGGGAGTATTGGATTTTGATGATGGCAATGCATAAGTTGGGTGTGATTCCTGTGCCATCGACAAATCAACTTAAATCAGAGGATATTGTTTACCGTATCAATACTGCATCGGCCAAGGCGGCGATTGTATTTGATGATGGTGTTATTTTGGGTGAAGTGAACAAGGCTATCGCGGGCAGGGGTGTTCAATTAATATCCTGTGACGAGGTTTCAGATGCCTGTGAAAAATATCCAACGGATTTAGAACGCGTGCCAAACAAAAACTCTGATACGATGGTTGTTTATTTTACCAGTGGCACAACAGATATGCCGAAAATGGTTGCACATAATTTTGATTATCCTTTGGGGCATATAAATACCGCAATGTTTTGGCAGCAACTGTGTGATAATGATATTCACTTTACTTTGTCAGAATCTGGTTGGGCAAAATGTTCATGGGGTAAAATGTATGGCCAATGGTTGGCTGGCGCGACAGTTTTTGTTTTTGATTTCAGTCGTGTATTTAATGCCCATGATTTGTTGACAGCTATTTCTGAAAATCATGTGACTTCATTTTGTGCGCCACCAACGGTTTATAAAATGATTATTCATGCGAATATGGCTAAGTATGATTTGTCGGCATTGGTCAAGGCGGATGTCGCTGGTGAAGCATTAAATCCAGAAGTGTATGAACGTTTCTTGGCAAATACAGGGATAAAAATGCGCGAAGGATTTGGTCAGACCGAAACTTGTGTAATGCTGTTTAATAATCAGTGGATTGAACCAAAGCCTGGGTCTATGGGTAAGCCTGCGGCTGGTTGGGATGTGCAGTTGTTGGACGAGCGCGGTCGCCCGATAACAGAAAGTGGTACTGTTGGTGAAATTTGTGTGTCTATCAAAGATTGTCGCCCATGTGGTTTGTTTCAAGGGTATCACAATAACGAAAAGCAAACCGCGGCGGTTTATCGTGATGGTTATTATCATACGGGGGACATGGCGTACTTTGATGCAGAAGGATATTTCTGGTTTGTTGGACGTAATGATGACCTGATTAAGACCAGCGGATATCGCGTAAGTCCGTTCGAAGTTGAATCCGTATTGTTGGAACATCCGGCGGTTCGTGAAGTTGCGGTGACCGGTATCCCAGACCGTTCGCGTGGTATGGCGGTCAAAGCGACAATTGTTTTGAATAAATACTTTCAGCAAACCGATGCGCTGGTTCGTCAGTTGCAGGATCATGTTCGTAAAAATACTGCGCCGTATAAATGTCCGCGTGTGATAGAGTTTGTGGAAACTTTGCCTATGACAATCAGTGGTAAAATTCGTCGTGCGCTTATTCGTACACTGGACAGTGCCAAGGAATCCATTGTTGAGCCAATTAAGAATACAATCGGTCTGGGCAAGGAAGAAGACAAATAGAGTAGGGCTTGTGTAAAACGGTTGACAATTTATTCTTTTGTATTATAATTAGTGTTGAGAATTATAAACAATAGGGTGATGAAAATGTGTTTTACACAAGAAACAAAAGTAAATTGTAAACCTGAAAGCCTGATAAAATTGTCGGCGGCCGATACATTTAAAATTTATGGCAGTGATTTGTGGTATTGGGGTTGCAAGGGATGCTATAAACACTGTTGCTTGGGTGCGTGTTTGACGACCAAGGATAATCAGTATCGTCCTACTATTGGTGGCAAACTGATTAAAACCTATATTGATGAAAAGCAGGAAGAGCATTGTGCGGGTCGTTTCTATACAAGAAAAGAAGCGCTGGATATGGCCGAAAAAGCCGCGCGTTTATGTGATTTTTATGTGTGTCAGAATTATGGACATGCGAAATAAAAAATCCCCAATCTGGGGATTTTATTTTTTGATTATTTGCAAAAGTATTTAAATCTGTCATAATATACTTTATGGTTCGCAAAAGAAAAATTTTCCCTTTAAAAGTTATTGTTCAGTTGGCGTTGATACCGGTATTGATTGTGCTGGTTGCGATGCTATATATGTTTGGGGTGCATTCAACGGTCAGCGCGCCTGTGGAATTTATGGTTGTGCGTGGGGATTCTGTGACTGGGGTAGCAAACCGTTTGATGCGCGAAGGACTGATTGATTCAACCGAAGTATTCAAGGCGGCAATAAGTATGAACGGTGGTCAGGTGCAACGTGGGCTTTATGATATTCCGCGTGGGGCCAGTACTTGGAATATTGCCAATATGTTGGCCACTGGGCAGGTCGCAACCGTAAATATTGTGATTCCTGAAGGTTTGACGGTGAAACAAATAAAGAATCAGTTGTTGGGCTCGTCAGCATTGACCGGGGCTGTGGAATGTGATGCGGGTAATGATATGCCGGTATGTAATCTGCGTGATGGACAGTTGTTTCCGGACACATATCGTGTGGCCAAGGGCAGTTCACGTCTGGCATTGTTGGAATTTGCGCGTAAAAAGATGGTCGCAGTTGAAGATTCTATAAAAAATTCAGTTAAAAAATTGCCAAAGCCATTAAAGGATTGGGGGCAGGTTATTACATTGGCGTCCATTGTACAAAAAGAAACGCCAGTGGCGCGTGAAATGCCGGTGGTGGCAAGTGTATATCTGAACCGCCTTAACAAGGGAATGAGATTACAAGCCGATCCAACGGTGGTCTATGTTTTGACAGAAGGTCTTGGGGATATGCAGGGTGCGCCGTTGCTTAGTGGGCATCTTAAGATAGAAAGCCCATATAATACATACAGAAATGCGGGGCTGCCGCCGGCGCCGATTGCAAATGTTGGGGTGGCTGCAATTCGTGCAGTATTAAATCCTGCGGATACAAATTATTTGTTCTTTGTTGCGGATGGGCGCGGGGGGCATAAATTCTCGCACGATTATGAAACGCATATGAAAAATCATGCAAATTGGCGCAAGATTAAAAAGGCCAGAAATAAAGACTAAGGGTGTGGTGATGTCGGAAGATGTAAGAACTTTTCAGATAATAGAGGATGAAAAGCGGGAACCGGCAGAAGTAATGTCTGGGCATGCGACATCATGGGAAACGATAGAAACTTTGTCTGGGCCGTTTGGGGTCAAGAAAATAAATAAAGAAACTGGGACATTTGGTCGCAAGTTATCAGAAGAAGATCGCGAAAAGCAGTGGATTGCGGATCAGAAGAGGGCTAAAGAATTTTCGGACGAAATCCGACAGAAGCGAAATTCCGCGTATTTTATACCAAAAACTTTTAGTACCTATAAGAACGGGGTTGTTGAACAGATTGCAACTGGGCGCCGTTGGGCCGAGATTATTGAAGACTTATCGCAAGAGGACAGAGTTTGGGCATATAAAGCATTGGCAGAGTTTGTTAATGATATGTCTGAATTGCGACCTCTAAAACAAGTGGATAATGTTCGTGGCGTTGCTGGGATACATATAGGTGGGCCAGAAGCCTTGGCAGAGATAATGGGTTCATGGGATGAAAAGTATGTGTCGGCAGCGGATAAAAAACTTATCCAGAATATTTACGAGTACTTAATGAATGCTCCAGAAAATAAAATCTTGGTTTGGGGGCATAATGATTTGCATGGTGACAATATAATTTTGGATATGGATAAAAGACAGGTTGGTATAATTGATTTTGAATTAGCAGACTATCAACCTATGTTTTATTCGATGTATGTCCATTCGCTGATGGATTTTTCGCAGTTTTGGGAATATGTAAATACTTTGCCGCGCTCGACAAATCCAAATTTGCGTTGGAACTTCGTGCCAGAGCATTTGGAAATGTTCAAGTTTTTGCGCTGGGGTTATTGCGAAATTGTCAGGGAAGGTAGAAGTCTTGAGAGTATGAGTGAAAATATCAAGCGGGCATGTGACAAGATGCGGAATGTTCTGGCAACGGCCAGATTAAAGGCCAAAACCGTTTCGCAGGAACAAAATATGTCATTGGTATCGATTTCGCATTATGAAAAAGATTGAAAAAAATGTAATGGCATACCTGAAATCGGTGTTGGGATTATTGGTGTGTACCGACCGTAATTTTGTCAAATGGGGCTTTTGCCTAAAATCCTAAAAATACGGGCGTTTCAAGGCAAAAACTTATACTTTTTTCCTAGATTTTTCTTGACAATGCAGGGGGCGGAGTTTATAGTATGTTCGCTTTCCGTGTAAATAAGGAGAGCACTAAATATACAAAAACCGCTTGAATTTACAGATTTATAATCCGGCTAAGTCGTTGAAATAAGTCTGATAAGCGGGTTTTGTGCAGACTAAAAGAACAGGTAGAAAAACAAAGAGATTTTGAATGCCAACAGTAAACCAACTGATTCGGAAACCTCGTAAAAAAGTCGTTGTAAAAAGTACAGCGCCTGACATGATGGAAAACCCACAGAAACGTGGTGTTTGTACACGTGTTTATACGACTACACCGAAAAAACCTAACTCGGCGCAGCGTAAGGTTGCCCGTGTAAAACTGGCAAACGGCCGCGAAGTAACAGCTTATATTCCTGGCGAAGGTCACAACCTGCAGGAACACAGTGTTGTTATGATTCGTGGTGGTCGTGTAAAGGACTTGCCTGGTGTTAAATATCATATCATTCGTGGTGTCTTGGATACCAAGGGTGTAGATAGCAGAAAACAGGGTCGTTCTTTGTATGGTGCCAAAACAAAGAAATAATTAAGTTAACCACACGCATGTAATGTGCGTGAGTAATCTGTTGATGAAACAGGTGAAGCGAAAAAGGAAAAGTAAAATGTCAAGACGTAAAGCTGCAACAAAACGCGAAATTTTGCCAGATTCCAAGTATAATAATCTGGTTGTTGCAAAATTGATTAATAATGTTATGTGGGACGGCAAGAAGGAAGTTGCTGAAAACATCGTTTATGGTGCAATGGATAAGCTGAAAACGCTGGCCAAAGATGGTAAAGATGAATTGGCTTTGTGCTTGGAAGCGATTGATGCATTGAAGCCTTCTGTTGAAGTAAAAGGTCGTCGTGTCGGTGGTGCAACATATCAGGTTCCTTGTGATGTTCGTCCAGCGCGTCAGCAAACAATGGCCATTCGTTGGTTGGTTATGTTTGCGCGTAAACGTGGTGAACGCACAATGATGGATAGATTGTTCGGTGAATTGCGTGATGCTTTGAATGGTCAGGGTGGCGCATTCAAGAAGAAGTTGGATACACACAGAATGGCAGAAGCGAACAAGGCGTTTGCTCACTTCCGTTGGTAATTATATAAAGCAAAGGAAAGATACATGTCAGTCGGAAAAACCGCACCTTTACATATGTACCGCAATATCGGCATTATGGCCCATATTGACGCGGGTAAAACAACTACATCAGAACGTATCTTGTTTTATACGGGTAAAACCTATAAAATCGGTGAAGTGCATGATGGTGGCGCAACAATGGACTGGATGGCACAGGAACAAGAACGCGGTATTACAATTACTTCCGCTGCGACAACTTGCTTCTGGCGCGATCATCGTATCAACTTGATTGATACCCCAGGACACGTTGACTTTACAATGGAAGTAGAACGTTCATTGCGCGTATTGGACGGCGCGGTTGCTGTATTTGAATCTGTGTCTGGTGTACAGCCTCAGACAGAAACAGTATGGCGTCAGGCTGACCGTTATGCGGTTCCTCGTATTTGCTTTATTAATAAAATGGACCGTATTGGTGGTAATTTCTTCCGCTGTGTTGATATGATTCGTGAACGTTTGGGCGCAAACCCATTGGTTGTTAACTTCCCAATCGGCGCAGAAGCAGATTTCCGTGGCGTTGTTGACGTTATCGAAATGCGCGCTATTGTCTGGGAAGATGATATGGGTAAAGAACCAAAAATCGTTGAAATTCCAGATGATTTGAAAGCAAAAGCAGAAGAATTACACGAAAAATTGATTGAAGAAGTTGTAACTTTGGATGATGAAATCATGGAAGCCTATATGGAAGGCAAGATTCCAGATGTTGCAACAATCAAAAAGTTGATCCGCAAGGGTACAATTGGTCAGAACTTTAACCCAGTTTTGTGCGGTACAGCATTTAAGAACAAGGGTGTTCAGCCATTGTTGGATGCGGTTGTTGACTATTTGCCAAGCCCATTGGATATTCCTGCGATTAAGGGTACAAAGATGGACGGCGAAACAGCTGACGAACGCAAACCAGATGCAAAAGAACCTTTTAGTGCTTTGGCATTTAAGGTTGCCAATGACCCATTTGTTGGAAACTTGATGTTTATCCGTATTTATTCTGGTAAATTGGTATCGGGTTCGTATGTTTACAACTCTAACCGCGACAAACGTGAACGCGTTGGCCGTATGTTGTTGATGCATTCGAACAACCGCGAAGAAATCAAAGAAGCATCAGCCGGTGACATTATCACATTGGTTGGTATGAAAGAAACAATTACAGGTGATACATTGTGTGATGAATCCAGCCCAATCTTGTTGGAATCCATCCATGTGCCAGAGCCTGTTATCAGTATTGCAGTAGAACCAAAAACCAAGGCAGACATTGAAAAGATGTCTTTGGGGCTGCAGGCGTTGGCAAAAGAAGATCCTTCTTTCCGCGTATCTGTTGACGAAGAATCAGGTCAAACAATTTTGTCTGGTGTTGGTGAATTGCATTTGGAAATTTTGGTTGACCGTTTGCTGCGTGAATTCAAAGTTGACGTTAATGTTGGCGAACCACGTATTGCATATCGCGAAACATTCCGTAAACCAGTTACAGAAGAATACACACACAAGAAACAGTCGGGTGGTTCTGGTCAGTATGCTCAGGTAAAGATTGAATTTGAACCTTTGGAACCAGGGCAGGGCTATGAATTTGAAAACCAGATTGTTGGTGGTGCGATTCCAAAAGAATACATCCCAGGTGTGGAAAAGGGTTTGAAGATAGCACAACAGACGGGTGTTTTGATTGGCTATCCTACAGTGGATTTCAAGGCTACATTGGTAGATGGTAAGTATCACGAAGTTGACTCTAATGTATTGTGCTTTGAAATTGCGGCACGTGCTTGCTTCCGCGAAGCGATGAAGAAAGCTGCGCCGAAATTGCTGGAACCGATTATGAAGCTTTCGGTCAATACACCGGAAGAATACGTCGGTGACATCATTGGGGACTTGAACAGTCGTCGTGGACAAATCAACGGTATCGAAACTCAATTTGGTAATCAGTTGATTTCAGCATACGTTCCATTGGCAAACTTGTTCGGGTACGTAAAAACACTGCGTTCTTTGTCACAAGGTCGCGCAAATCCATATATGGAATTGTCACACTATGACGAAGTCCCAACAAACGTCGCTGACGAAGTAATCAAGAAGCTGACGAAATAATTAACAAGAAGTTTTAAACTTAACAAACAAGCCTAAGGAGAAAACTATGGCAAAAGAAAAGTATGTAAGAAGCAAACCACACGTCAATATTGGTACAATTGGTCACGTTGACCATGGTAAAACAACATTGACAGCGGCTATTGTTCATTACTATGGCGTTGGTGCAGACGCACAGAAAGGTGTTGACCAGATCGACAATGCACCAGAAGAAAAACAGCGTGGTATTACAATTAATACAGCACACGTTGAATACGAAACAGAAACACGTCACTATGCACACGTTGACTGCCCAGGACACGCTGACTATGTTAAAAACATGATCACTGGTGCT
>JAGBVH010000024.1 GCA_017630405.1 Alphaproteobacteria bacterium | reverse complement strand
CGTTGCCGCTCAAACCATATGTTGCTGAACATGACGCATTATACTTACATGCTGGATATGCGCTGCCTGTATAGTATTCCTTCGCATTAACAACACTTGTGATAGTACCGTTAGAAATGGTCTTATCAGATGTCGCACAGGCCGCATAACAACTCTTGTTAGAGTCACGATTGCCATCCGAACCATCCCAACCATCTGGACATGATTCAAGTGTTGAGTTTTTGCTTTGTTCAACTGTATGTTTACCCATGAACTTACCACTTACATCAACCGAGACACAAGCCTGACGAGCAGTCTTTACATAACTACCAGCCTCACAGGTTATCTTACAATCGGTTTCAGCATCGTGATCTGTCTGTGTTGTCGAATTTGTTGTTGTATATGATGTCGCACAAGACTGCTTATTGGAACCGGATGTAGAACCCTGAGATACAGTATGCTGTGCGCTATACCAATGACCAGTTGGTGTCGTAGCAGCCGCGCCCGCACTTTCAACAACTTTACCCGCAGGCACAGTCATCTTACAGTCTGTTTCAACAGATGCAGTTGCAGAACCATCATCATAGCCCGCTGCACAGTCATTACGTGTCAGCGAATCAGCAGGCGACCAGTGTCCAGCACCCACTTCAATACATGTTCCTGTCATAGCCTGATTCAAATTCTGGAACCAGCGTTCTGTATTATAGGCATGCAAATCTGTAGACAAATAGTATCCAGCACCACAGGTCAAGTTTGTAGTATGTGTCCAACAATGATTTACGCCATTGGTCGCATTACCATAATCTGAACCTGTTTTCAGATAACAGTTCACAGAATCAACAGAACCATTATTCACATCCACATCAAATGTGGCATAACAATTCGCTTTATCTGTATGACCAACATTATTATACGAAACCACCTTGTCAGCATACTGTGCTGCAGTTGGGCAGGTCGTACAACTTGCCGCGCCCGCGCCGCTGTATGTCGCGCCAGAACAAGCCGTTGCACCACCAGTTTGACCGTAAACAACCTTTACGCCACCAGCACAGGCTGAACCAGCCTCGCACAAAGTTGGTGCAGCATTTGGTTCCTTAACGAACTGGTATTTTGGTGTCATCAAATAGCACGCATTGACAGTCTTGGCACTTGTACCACCATCGGACAAGCCGTACGCGTCACCAGTAGCAGTTCCACAAGATTCCAAACCAAATGTTGCGGTATGAACTGTTGCCTGATTACTGCTGTTGCAAGTCACCGCAGCCTTACCTGGGCAATAGCTGTTCTTTTCGCATGGCACCGCTTCCAGATAATAGGCATAAGTACCACATGATGCTGGTGTTTTCAGGTAATACCCAGGCTTTACTTCTGACCAAGCATAACTGGTTGTATTATCATACTTCTGGGTGGTTGTGTTATATGTAGCATATTCATACAACTTACCAACAGAACCAGATACCAACCATGTAAACGCTGTACATTGTTCAATCTTGGTCTTTTTGGTGCCGCTGCTCTGTGTAGATTCAATCTGTGCATTATAATAAGTCGAAGGAACGCTTGTACGCTTGTGATCAGCAGGGGCAGGGCAAGCCGTTTTTGCGCTTACATTTGGATAGTTCAACTTATTATTCGGACAATAATATCCTGCTTCGCACTCAGTTTCTGCTGTTGCACCAGAGCTGGCAATATAATATCCAACTGCTGGTGTAAAATAGCAATCTTCTGCTGCGTTCGAGCCCGCTGGACTGTTCACATACAATCCTGGGCATTTTGTCGCAGCCGATGCCTTGGCTGGGCAGTATGATCCAGCAGGGCACTCGGTCATACCACCAGTCGTTGTACCGCCTGCTGCGCCATAGTACACAGTTGTACCGCCCGCACAGTAATTACCTTCCGCACAGTCAACCTGACCCTTGGTCGCTTCTGCTACATATTTCCCAGCAACAACAGTCACATAGCACTGTTCAATCGAATATGAACTGGCCGCTGACGATGTATATTTAGAACCTGTATCTGTTGAACAGCTGTTTCTTCCAACATTTGCTGTGGTGGATGGTGTCAATTCTCCACCTGGGCAGTAATAACCTGCCTCGCACGCAGAACATGTTGTCGCATTTGACTTCAAGTACTGACCAGGATCACAACCCAAGACACCCTCGCCACCCCAAGACACTGGGATAACACGCAGCCCATCAATATTTGTGCCGGTATAAGTCTGCATAGTCGCACCAGTCATCGGCCAGATTTTATGCAGATACTGACCACCATTGGCCGCGGACATTTTCGCCGCAGGACCAGTCAAAGACGTGCAATTATAAAATGTCTGCGCAAACATACCGTCCGCCGCTGCAGCCGATGTGTTCAACCCGTCAAACAGGCCTTCTGGGATTGAAGTAATTTTTGTATCCGCAAATGTGGCATTAAACATATTTAGTGCTGGCGCCCCCTTGATACCACTGAATAAACCCGCAGGTATCGATGTAATTTTGGTGCCCCCAAATGTATTTGCAAACAACATTTCGGTTGGTGCACCATCCAATCCAGCAAACAAGCCTTCTGGGATTGATGTCAAACCTGTTCCAGCAAATGTTTGCGTGAACATATAGCCACGTGGCTGACCGGTAATACCATCAAACAAAGTCGATGGAATTTGTGTCAAATTAGAGTTCCCCGCAAATGCTGTTACAAATCCAGGTTGCGCTCCATTCGCCAAAGTTGGGAATATAGCACCCAAACTGCCATATAGTTTTGATATATTCGTATTATTTGTGAATACAATAATGCGAGCAGTCCAAGGTAATACAGTTGGATGATATTCCGTTGCCAAACCACCCATTTTAATTGTGCGTGCAACAGCAGAGCCTTCATATGTGTGTGAAACAGGTTTGTTAGAGAAATCGGTTATTGGGATATATTCCACCGGTGTACCATCACCCCAATCAACCCAGAAATTACCATTAACGGCCATCATACTAAAACCAAATTCACCAGTCATAGGCAGAGTCTCGATTGTGAACTTGTACCCACCAAAGCAATCTACACCACTGGTCAAACCAGTTTCATTATTTGTATAGCCGGATGGGCATGATTCAATACCCTGATCCGAAGCGCTAGTATTAACATCTGTAATACCCACACAGTACGACCCAACAGGGCACACCGCACAAACCGATTCGCCAGCTGGCAAATATTCACCCACATCACACTTTATATAACCATCACCACCCCAAGATGTTGGGATATACTTCAAATTATCAATATTTGTATCGGCATATGTCCACATATCAGCATCCAGCATCGGCCAAACCTGATGAAGGTATTTACCACCCAATTCGTCCGAGAATCGCGCTGCAGGACCTGTCAAAGATGTACACGCGCTAAACGTGCCCTCAAACATTGTATCCGGTATACTATCCTGACCATACAAGCCATCAAACAGTCCAGTTGGAATAGATTTCAAGCTCGTACAACTATCAAATGTGCCACTAAACATATAATCAGCAACATCATCTATCCCGCTGAACAAACCCGCGGGGATCGAAACAACAGACGTATTTGCAAACGTATTGCTAAACAATGAAGCAGCACCGCCAGTCACACCACTAAACAAATCAGCCGGTATCGATGTAATTTGTGTCCCATCAAATGTGCCACTAAACATATGAGCCGCCGCACCAGATACACCGCTAAACAATCCTGCTGGTATTTCCGTCAGCCCTGTACAGCCAAAGAATGTGCTATTAAACATCCAATCTGCCGCACCAGATATACCACTAAACAATCCTGCTGGTATTTCCGTCAGCCCTGTACAGCCTGCGAAGGTCTCTGTGAACATAGATTCACCCGCACCACGAATTCCATTAAACAACGTTGATGGCAACGATGTAATTTTCGAGCCAGCAAATGTACTAAAGAAGCCGGGCTGATCACCATTTGACAATGTTGGGAATATGGCACCCAAGCTACCACCAATTGACGCTATCTTAGCAGCCGAAAAGTTAATAACAGGGGAGTCGTCCTGAGTAATCGCCTCAACATCATACCCAGTTGCCAATCCACCAATTTTAATTGTGTATTGACCCGCTGTATCATATGAGTGCGACACAAACTCATAGGCTATTGTTTCATTGATTATCGTTTCAATATTTCCATCTCCCCAATCAATATAGAATTTACCCGCAGCACTAATACCAACATTAAAAGATGTTGTTCCCAAAACCGTCTTTAATTCAAACTTATAATCTGGATCAGTCGGACATGTTTTGCCACCATCACATATGACACCTTCAGGGCACTCAACACATGCATTACCTGCCGTTAAATCATCCGTTGTCAACACCTGACCATTCCAATTTGATGACGAACCGCAATCCGACAGGAATTGCCCCTCTGGACAAGTCAAGAAACGCTTAGTATCACAGACAAATCCAGACACGCCGTCATCCCTGTACGGACAAAACGCCCCACCGTCACAAATCCAACCATCTGGGCAATTCAAGCAAGCATTGCCTAATGTCAATTCGTTATCTAATAAATCTTGACCTCCCCAATTAGAAGAAGCACCGCAATCAGACAAATACTGACCTTCTGGACATTCTTGCAAAATAGGTTCATCAGCCGGACATGTCATACCACCAATACAGTCATAACCTTCTGGACATGCAACACAAGAGTTGCCAACCGTTATATCATCATTGGTCAAAGTGCGCCCATCCAAAGCATCGCCACAATCAGACAAATAATAGCCAGATTCACATTCGAAATATGCTTCATCACAAACAAACCCACCATCTTCATCCGCATTCGGATTATATGGACACTTCATTCCACCTTCACAGTCATAACCATCTGGACATAGAACGCACGAATTTCCAGCCGACAAATCCGATTCGGTCAATGTACGGCCATCAACATAATCACCACAATCGGACAAATAATATCCGCTTACACACGATGTATAGGTGCGTTCATTCTCGCACACAAACCCAATAGCGAACGCATTTGCGCCCACAACGAACATCGACAAAACTGCTAAAAACCTTAATAATCTGGCTATTTTTCCCACTTTCTTCCTTCCCTTTTGTAGTAATCATAGAAAAAAAAACACACATCACACAAGTAAAAAAGACTTGATTTTTAAAAAAATTTTTTTTGACACCTTTTCCAAAGATCAGCAAAACTTGAAAATTGATAAAAAAATGCTAGAATACCCCTATCAGAAGAGCAGGACATGGCCGATCCGCCCCTCGGGTCGGAGGAAAGTCCGGACTGCGTGGGACAGCACACTGGCTAATATACCAGGCGGGGCGACCCGACGATTAGAGCAACAGTGACGTAAACGATTAAATTCGAGTGAAACGGGCAATCTCTGTGCGCAGCAACTTCAAATAGGCCCCCTATACGAGTCCCAGGTTGGGGGCGGGTAGAAGGCTTGACAATTGTGGTAACACAAATTGCAGATTAATCATGTCCGCTACCTTGGCTTGGTTCCCAAAAGACACTGGGCCAGGGCAGAACAGAATCCGGCTTATACGCTTTTACTGATAACACGCGCCCATGGGCGCGTGTTTTTTCATTATTCAGAATATTCAATTTAAAAAAATAAATCCGCCGAAGCGGATTTATTATTATTTTTTCGCGGCGGCTGCTGCCATTGCTGCGGCCTTGGCTTTTTCATCTTCTTCCATTGGCATTTTACCACCAATAATAGCGAACGCCAATTCAGCCTGATGCAGGCCCAGTTCAACGCCTGCTGGCAATACCAAGTCAGAACCGTGAACCACATCACCGATTGTCATATTTGCCAAATCGATTGTGATTTTTTCTGGAACTGCGTCAATCAAAGCGCGCAATGCAACTTTACGTACTGCAAAGTTCAATGTACCGCCCAATTTCAAGCCCTTAGAAGTTTCAACATTGATAACTTCGACCGGTACAACAACATTAACAGGCTTTTTAACATCGATGCGTTTAAAGTCTGCGTGAATAACAGCATCAGAAACTGGGTGATACTGAATATCCATCAACATTGCGTCTTCTGTACCTTCGCTTGTTTTGATTTGGAACAATTTAGTCCGCAAACCTGGTGTTTTCAACAGCATTTCGAATTCACGACCGTTCAATTCGATTGCAACAGGGGATTTCTTTTCCCCGTAAATAACAGCAGGGATGTTTTTGTTATTGCGGATGCTACGTGCGGCCCCCTTGCCAGCAACGTTGCGAATTTCTGCGTTTAAGTTAATTGCCATTTTTTTATCCTTTTATAGCATGTTTGTTTATATTCGGCAGCCTCCAAGGGTGCTGCGCGCGGGATATTATTATCTAAAAGCCATAAAAAATCAAGTGTTTTTTAATAGTTACCGCCAAGCACTTGGCATAGAGCGATAGTCAGATATTTTATTACAACTGCCGAACATACCACCAACCTGTGCTGTCGTGGCACTCGGCCAAATTTCATACAAATATTTTCCGTTTATCTTTGGGGAATAACCTGTCATTTTTTTATTACCATAAAAAGTTCTGTAAAACATATTATTCTGCGCATCACCAGACAGATTGCCAAAGACGCCTTCGCCAATCGAACTAATTTTACTACAGTTGGCAAATGTTTGATCAAACATCCCAGGGGCAGGCGCACCAGAAATCCCCGCAAACAGTCCAGATGGAATTTCACCGCGCATTTTCGAGCACCCATAAAACGTTCCATAAAACATATTTTCCGCGGGCGCACCTGTAATACTAGAAAACAACTTCACAGGAACGGAACCCGTTAACTGCGTTACACCACGAAAAGTTTCATAGAACATCCCCGGGGCGGGCGCACCAGTCATTGTTCCAAATAAACTCTCTGGTATTGCACCACGAAAACCACTACTGCCATAAAAAGTTCTGTAAAACATATTTTCAACCGGCGCCCCCACCAAATCAATGAACAAATTCGCCGGTATTGCCCCAGTTACAGACATTTCAGCAAAGGACTGATAAAAACGCGGATTTTTACCATCAGGCAAAGTTGGAAATATTATGCTTAAATTCCCCTGAATAGTAGAAATAGTCGAATTATCATAAAAACTGATTGCCGCAGTAGTGACATCATCATTGTAATCCGTAGCCAATCCCCCAAAACGAACTGAATAAGGACCCTCACCAGAAAAGGAATGCGAATAGGTTGTATTATTTGTATCTGACTTAGTAATTATTTGTTCTTCGCTGCCGTCGCCCCAATCGATATAAAATTCCCCTTGGGCCGACATCGTAAACGAAAAGTTTCCACCACTTACCGTAATTTCAAATGGATATTCATGATCCAAAACCTCAACTTCTTCCAGCAATGTATCAAATGCCTGAATAGTTGCAACAGTATCGGCCGCATCATCCGTCGCATAAACGGTCGAACTATACGCAGTCGGGGTTCCGCGGATAAACTCATTGGCCAAATCCACAATATACAGCAAGTACTCCATATTTGCTGGCGTATCTAAGTCCGTATCAGTAAGGGTATCATTAACCGGAACATACACACCATAATTATGTTCCAGCAATTCATGAATATAACGAACCGTGACCAACTCGGCTGCATTTGCCCCAAACATAAACAAGCCCAACAAAAAGCATACGATTCGTTTCAACATCCAATACTAGTCCGCATTTGGGTTTGGTAATGGCGGGGTTGGAACCTTGAATGCCCCCGTCACCGTAAACGATCCGGTCACAACAACTGACCCCGACACAGTGTAATCACCCTGCAATGTCTGAACAGTGTCCGCAGCCGTATCCACCTTGGTCTGGGTAGCTTGGCTGACATATGACACAGAAGCCACGTTCGCAAACGCGTTTCCCGTCAATAAGACAAAAACTATCAGCACTATATACTTCATGATCCCTCTTGCACCAAATCGTTGCGCCACAAAAACATCGCACAATCAATAAATTAGTGCACATCCCCATATATTCTATCTCTTTTATTGTATCAAAAATCGAACTTCAGAAAAAGCCAAAAGAATCAAATCGGCAAAAAATTACTTCCAAGCACTTGGAATTGATATCCAATCAGACAAACCTGTATCATCAGAATACATCTTGCCCACATGCGAACTTGTTGCGTCCGGCCATATTTCATACAAATATTGCCCGCCAATTCTGGCCGACGGCCCACGCAATGCGTAATTACGATAAAACATTTCCATAAACATCTGATTCTGCGCCCCGCCAGTCAACGCGCCAAACACGCCATCTTGGATTCCGGTCAAACTGCTGCAGTTATAAAAAGTTCTGGCGAACATCTGGGGTGCAACTGCACCAGAAATATTTGCAAACAGACCGCTTGGCACATCACCAGACAAACTACTGCACCCTGCAAAGGTATTATAAAACATTTTTTCCATTGGAGTCCCATCCAATCCCGCAAACAAATCCGCAGGGATACTTTCCGTCAAGCCTGAACACATATTAAAAGTACCTTCAAACATACGCTTGGCGGGCTGCCCCGTAACACCCGCAAATAAATTCGCCGGAATCCCACCCGTCAAACCTGAACATGAATAAAAAGTATTCCCAAACATCAATTCCTGGGCCACACCATTAAACACACCAAACAAGCCACTTGGGATACTTCCTGTTAATCCAGAACACCCCGAAAAAGTCGCATTATACATACGTTGGGCCGGCGCGCCAGAAATACCGGCAAACAATGCCCCGCCAAAACCAGTCAACCCCACACAACCAGAAAATGTCGCATGAAACATATCGCGAGCTGGCGCACCATCCAATCCCGCAAACAATCCCGCCGGAATATCGCCACCCAGCCCCGAGCAATTTTCAAATGTACGATAAAACAGCCCCTCCATAGGGTCGCCCTTGATGCCAGCAAACAATTTTTCTGGTATTTGACCAGTTAAATTACTCGCGCCAAAAAATGTACCATAAAACATATTTTTGGTTGGTTTACCATTTATGCCAGTAAACAACGAAGGTGGTATCGCACCACCAAGGTTTGGCAGATTCCCAAAAGTATAATAAAACTTTGGCTGGGTACCATTGGCCAGCGTTGGGAAAATTATCCCCAAACTGCCACTAATTTTTGCGACATTTTGATTGTTATTAAAACTGATTGCTGGTGTCGTACTGCCATTACTGTATGCGGTTGCCTTGCCATCCAGTTCAATTTTATACTCACCCGCGGTCGCATATGTATGTTCGTATGTTGTTTCATTTGTATCCGATCGTTCGATAACTTCTTCGTTTCCATCGCCCCAATTTACATAAAATGTCCCCTTGGCCGACATTGTAAACTGGAAATACTCTGTTGTATCGGTTGTGGTCAAGGAAAAGGGGAACCCAATAAATTTAATCAAGTTATCAACCGCCAACTGTGTCGCCACAGTATCCGCCGCAGCATTTGTAGCATATTCACTTTCGGCATAGTTGGTCGTCACCCAACCGTTTAACTTGTAATTCGCAACATCCACCGCCCGCAACAGATACTCCATATTTGCGACCATACTTGTATCAGTCAGCGCATCATTCAACGGCACTGTAACATCCCACTTTCGTTGAATTAAACTGTGAATATAATCAACATTAACCGCCAACCCCGCATATGCGGAAAAAGAACAAAGCACACCAAAGATTATCCCCAACACCCATTTCATAGCACTAATCCATCGGTGGCAACGGCGGCGTTGGCACATACAAAGCACCCGAAACAGTATATTCACCCGCCATAGTCTGTTTTGTTTCTGCTGATGTCTTTACGCTTGTTTCTGTGGCCTTAGAGACATACGAAACAGACGCCAGATCCGCATATGCAGTTCCAGCCATCAGTACGCAAACAAGCAGCACCAAGTGCTTCATAAAACTCCCTTCTGCCCGAACAGGCATCCCAAAAACAGCCCAATGCGCGCGCATCAGACCATTATTTACCTACTATAGTATCTTCTATATTATACCAAAATTCGGGTTCTCAAAAAAGCGAGAAATAAAAAGCTAGAAAAAAATTCTTATATTTTTTGCAAAATCAGAAAACGAGCGCGCCCATAGACTTTATCACGTAAAATCGCCCATTTTTCAGAATTTGGCGCAACAAAATTACTGGCCTCTTGTTCCCATACGACAATCGTCCCTTTGTGTGCCACCCGCGACAATCCTTTTACAAAAGAAACACCCAAAGTTGCCATAGGATAGGGCGGGTCCACAAATATTATATCGGACATCTCGGCAAAGCGCGGAATCGCCGCGATTGCATCGCCCTGATAAGTATCCGCACGCGCACCAATCGACAACACAGATAAGTTCTTGCGAACAGTGCTGATAGAACTGTATGCGGTATCACTGAATAAAACCTTGGCCTGTGGATAGCGTGATAAACATTCCAGTCCCAACGAACCGCTGCCCGCAAACGCATCCCAAATAACCATAGGCGCACCCGCATCAATAATCCCACTTTCCAGCATATTAAACAAGGCAATTCGCGCCATATTCTGGGTTGGGCGTGCATCAGGTGGCAAATTCAGACGCCGACCACGAAACATTCCTGAAATAATTTGCAATTTAGATTCCATGTTATAAACTATACAACATGAAGCACATGAAACAAGCATTAATTTTAGCCAAACGCGCCGCCGCACACGATGATGTGCCAATTGGGGCAGTCATTGTTCAAAATGGTAAAATAATCGCACGTGGCGAAAATCAGGTTCAACTTAAAAAGAACCCAACCCTGCACGCTGAAATTGTCGCCATAAATCGCGCCTGTAAAAAACTAGGCACAAAATTCTTGGACAACTGCGACATATATGTTTCGCTTGAACCTTGCGCCATGTGCGCCACAGCGATATCTTTTGCGCGCATCAACAACATATACTTTGCAGCCACAGATGAAAAGGGCGGGGGCATAACATCCAACGCACGCATATATGAAACAGACAAGCACCTGTGGAAACCAGCAGTTTATCAAATTTCTGAATTTGCGGACGAATCCGCACAATTACTGCGCGACTTCTTTGTGTTGCGCCGAAAAAAATAATCCGCCAACTGGCGGATTTTTTATATCAAAGACTTTCCAGTCATATCAGACGGCTGTTTGATTCCAAGAATCTTTAATATTGTTGGCGCAATATCAGCCAAACCACCATCACGAACCGAAACATTGTCATCAGAAACGACAATAAAATTCACAGGATTAGTTGTATGTGCAGTCCATGGTCCATTATTCTTGTCATCCCACATTTTTTCCGCATTTCCATGGTCGGCAGTTATCAAAACCACGCCGCCCAAATCCATTACAGCCGGCACTATACGCGCCAACTGCGCATCCAAAACCTCCATTGCGCGCACAGCCGCATCTTCATTACCAGTATGTCCAACCATATCACCATTGGCAAAGTTCAATATAATAACATCATACTGTCCCAACAGCGGCAATAATGCATCTGTAATCTCAACCGCCGACATTTCTGGTTTCATATCGAAGGTTGCTACATCTGGTGACGGTATTAAAACCTTTTTCCCGCCGTCAAAATCGATATTGCGTTCCGCATCAAAGAAGTATGTCACATGATTGTATTTTTCTGTCTCGGCAATACGCAACTGCAACATATGATTTGCCGCCAAAACATCGCCCAAAGTATTTTCTATGGCGACATCAGACAACAAAGCAGGGCACAGTTCATTTAATCCTTCGCCATACTGTGAAAAACACAATACTTTTGCCCCAGTAGTCAAAATCGCACGCATAATCTGGCGCGCACGATCACTGCGATAATTCCCAAACAAGAACCCATCATTGGAAGTTATCGGCAAATCGCCACTAATCACTGTCGGCTTGATAAATTCATCGAATTCACCACGCGCATATGCGGCATTAAGCGCATCTTCTATGCTGTCCGCATGATATTCTGATTTCGCACACGCAATCGCATCAAAAGCTAATTTTGTTCTGTCCAGATTCTGATTACGGTCCATCGCCCAATAACGACCGGTCAATGTACCAAAAAACGCATCACCACGCGCAAACGCATCCGACAATTTACCTTTTATCAATTCTATGTATTTCATAGCGGACTGTGGCGGGGTATCACGACCATCAGCGATAAAATGAATACATACACGCAAACCAGCCGCAATCACATACTGGGCGATTGTCAGCATATCGTTGATATCAGAATGTACGCGCCCATCAGACATCAATCCCGCCATATGCACAACACCGGCAGAATCCTTGACCGATTTAATAAAATCCTGTAAAGGCGCATTTTTATCCCAATTCTCCAACTGAAAGCGGCGCAAAAACTGATTAACGACACGCCCCGCGCCCATTGTGATATGCCCAACCTCGGAATTCCCCATTGTTCCCTCAGGCAAACCAACAGCAACACCGCTGGCATCCAATCTTGAATGCGGATATTTTTCTAGCAGCATATCAAAAAACGGCATATTTGCCTGCGCAACAGCATTGTGCACTTGGTCCGCGTTGATACCAACACCGTCCATAATACATAAAACAACTGGTTTATTCATATCTTTTCCTCGTACTTCAAATCATGATTAAGGTATCACAACTGTTTTTTGATTGCAAAAGAAAAAGAAAAACTGTATATATTTATCCTAGGATAATTGTCTTAAGAAATGGAGAAAAAGATATGAGTGGAAAACCATATACCCCATCCGCAATAGACGAACATATTGGACAACGCATGCAGTTGCGCCGCGTTATGCTGGGGCTGTCCCAGAAAGATTTGGCGACAACATGCGGCATCACTTTCCAACAGATTCAAAAATACGAAACCGCTGGCAACAGAATCCCGGCATCTCGTCTTTTTGAACTTAGCGTTGCTATGGAAACACCTGTGGCTTTCTTCTTTACAGGGCTGCCTGGATACATCGAGTCCGAACCACGCAACGGCAAGATTCAGCGTCTTTATGACCAGGCCGAAGATGATCCATTGGGCAAAAATGAATCTTTACAGTTAATCAATCTTTATTGGAAATTGCCAAACGACGCCCAACGCGACATCGTCATGAAAATGCTTAAAACACTAAACAATATAGAACAATAAAAAAACCGCTGTTTCTGCGGTTTTTTACATAACTTTACCCTGTGTTGGATAAAAGGTTAACTGTATCTTTTCCCACTTGGCATACTCGTTTGCTGGCAACATTCTGAACGGCTGACATACATCAATTGCCGATTTAATGGTATCCAACACATATTTAAACGCAGGATCTGTTTCCGCACGCGCTGCAGATTCAAACCACACATCGCGCACTGTTCCATTTTTACGCATAGTCAGATGCGCAACCGCACGAATATCAGATATATCAGGGCGTTTTGTATCAATTACCCAGCATCTGGTCATCGCAACACGCAATGCATCAACCACAGAAACTGTCAAAGTTCTGTCCAGCGACAAAACCTCGCGATTAACACGAACAACGCGCTTTTTCTTGACGACTGGCGCTTCTTCTATATCCTTTGGATTATCTTTTTTTTCTTCTTCTTTTTTCTCGGGCTCTGGCTCTGGCTTTTTTTCTTCCTCGACCAAGGTAGGCTGCTCGATTTCAATTTTTTCCTGTTCTGCCTCGACTTTCTCTTCTGGCTTACTTGCGGGCTCTGGCTTAGGCTCTTCTTCTTTTTCTTTCATTTCGCCAACATTATAAAGTTTAGTTTCATCACCAGAAACCTTGACATTATCTAAATCAATTTCAACGATTTGTATTCTGTCCGGTGTCACCAACTGGGCACGATTAACCACCAACGCAAACGAGGTCACCATAACCGCGACAACCAACAAATGCCCCCCAATGGACATCAGCATATTTTCCAACGAAAATTGATTAAACTTTGTCATCGCCAGTTATTTTATTCCGGTTGTGTACGCAGACCAACTTTTTGAAAGCCCACATCTTTTAATTTGCCCATCATAGACATTACCGCGCCATAATCCGCATGCGCATCACCACTTATCATAATGGTCAGCTGAGGATTTTCACCACGCATCGCCAGCGCGCGTTTTACAACCTCGTCCCGCGACAACTTTGTATCAGACAAAAAGTAATTTCCACGCTCATCCACGCTGATTTGAATTGCGTGATCACTGCCCGTCATAGCGGACGCACCCGCGCGTGGCAGTTCCAAATCAATCCCCGTTGTCATCATCGGCGTTGTCACCATAAACACAGCCAACAGCACCGTCATAACATCAATCATTGGCGTTAACTGGATAGAAGCATCATTATTTCTGCGTCTTAATCTGGACATATCCGCCACCATTATTTCTTTAATTCTTTACAGGCCATTTCCAATCTGTCATACAAATCATCGGCCTTTCTGACAAACACCTGATGAGCAATCGCCGCAGGTATAGCCGCAATCAGCCCCAGCGCAGTTGTTCCCAACGCAACCGCCAACCCTGGCGCAATAACACCAATACTTACCGACTGATTCACACCAATAGATGCGAACGAATCCATAACACCCCAAACAGTACCAAACAAGCCAATAAATGGTGAAATATACGCAACCATAGACAAGAACCACAGATTCTTGTCAAAAGGCATCATAAACGCGTCCAAATTTTCACCAGGCTTGAATTTAACTGGATTCTTTTTCTGGGCGTGCCACAGACGGATTTTTTCCACAATCACCGTCCAAGACATTACACTGAACACCACCAGCACAATTGACACCAACAATGTCATCCAGTCACCAGTAAATAAACTTAATAACGAAAAACTACTTTCCATTTCTTCCTTCCTTTTCTTTTGTCTTTATACTAAATCAGCAATAAAATCTTGCGGTATGCGTTTTGGACGCATATCAGCCCCCAGATACGCAACCTTAAGGTTTATTATAGCAGAAATTATTCCGTCTTTCACGAACTTTTGTTCCACACGCACAACGGCCGCCCCAACATCCACCATTTGGGTTTCCACAACAAATTCATCAGCGACTTTTAACGGTTGTAAATACTTGATATTTAATTCGCGCACAACAAAGCCAATATCATCACCAACATTTAACTTGCCACGCAACCAGCTCATACGCGCGCGTTCTGCAATTTCCAGATAACGCGCATGATACACAATACCTTCGGCATCAGTATCCGCATAGGCAATTGTAAAAGGAAAATGATGAACTGACATATTACTTTTCCAGCCCCAGATGCTGATATCCGGCATCAGTAATCACACGTCCGCGTGGGGTGCGCTGAACAAAGCCCAACTGCATAAGATAAGGCTCAATCACATCTTCGATTGTATCTGCAGGTTCCGACAACGCTGCCGCCAGATTTTCTATCCCTACTGGTCCGCCAGCATAGTGTTTAATAATCGAATTCATATATTCACGGTCAATCTCGTCCAAGCCACATCCGTCAATATGCAACTGGAACAGGGTAGTCTTGATAGTATCTGCGGTTATCTGATTTTTACGCAACGCCGCTGCAAAGTCGCGTGCACGCTTTAACAAACGGTTCGCAATACGCGGTGTTCCGCGCGCAGAACGCGCCAACATCAACGCGCCATCAGCATCAATAGGCGTTCCCAAAATACTCGCACTGCGCTGAATAATCTTGGCCAAATCTTCCGGTGAATAGAAAGACAACCTTAAATCAATCCCAAATCGGTCGCGCAACGGATTTGACAGCAATCCAGTACGCGTTGTCGCCCCAACCAAAGTGAACGGGGGCAGGTCGATACGCACACTTTTTGCGCTGGGCCCTTCGCCCAACATAATATCCAATTTAAAATCTTCCATCGCAGAATAAAGAACTTCTTCAATTGCTGTTGGCAAACGATGAATTTCATCAATAAACAGCACATCCATCGGTTCAAGCGCGGTCAATATCGCCGCCAAATCCCCTTGCTTGGTCAACATAGGTGCCGCAGTTGCGCGAAAATTCGTTCCCAATTCATTTGCAACAATATGTGCCAGCGTTGTCTTACCCAGTCCTGGGGGACCATACAACAACACATGGTCCATAGCCTCGCCACGCGCACGCGCCCCCGACACAAACACAGACAAATTCTGCTTCAGGCTTTCATGACCAATAAAATCCGCCAACGACCGCGGACGAATAGTCGCCGCCATTTCGTCTGGGATATTCGCATCCAAAAATCTTTCTTTGTCCATCATATTACAGCAACTTATCCTCGGCATTTTCACGACCAACATAGGCCTTTAAATCACTATACATTTGGCGCAGGTCTGCAGGCTGACTGTACGCAGCATCAGCCCCCTTGACGCGAATAGTTTCCAAGTCAATCTGGGCTTGTTTCTTTAAAATCTGGGTCAAGTGTGTCGCAAAAGCGCGTGATTCATCGGATTCCATCGCCCCCTGCAGCAACAAGCCACGATTTGGGCGTGGCGACAAGAACGCAAAGTCAGACACCGAAGCATCTGGCGACACCAACGCAAATCCCGATATTTCTGGACGGCGCATCATCGCCTGTAAAACATACCACGCACCCAACTGATTCCCAGCCAACCATATCTTGTCACTGTCTTCATTATGATTTTGAATCCAGTCAATTACAGTTGCTATATCCAGCATATTTTCCGATGTAGTACCAATCAGCCCCTCGGAATCACCGACACCACGATAATTAAACCGCACAACAGAAAAGCCAATATCCATAAAAGCACGAAACATCGCATATGAAACTCTGTCATTCATATGATACTTTTGGCGTGGATTCCCAGACAAAACAACCGCCAATGGCGCACCTACATTTGCAGATTTGTGATACACCGCGTGCAACTTGCCCGCTTCACCTGTAATTATGATATCGACCATAGAAAATCACCTTTCTTATATTCCAATTGCTTTTAACTTAGAACAAACAGATATCATTTTTCAATAAAAATATTTTTGCTTTGACACAATTATGAAAAATGTTCTAATATTCAACAGAGAGAAAGAAAGGCTTAATCATGTCAAAATCTATTTTTACGACATTTTTCTTGGTTTTATGCGCAGTTCCTGCGTTCGCAGAAGAGTTTGTTTACCAAGATTTTCAAACAATTTATACCGAAACACCGGTCCAATCTTACTATGCGTATCCTGATGATCCGAATTTTATTCCGGAAACCGAGTTTATGGAACGCGCGGACAGCCTTGACTATGACAAGAACATTATTGCAGCCCGTGATGCGGAACAGGCGGCCCATCCAGGCGTAATCTTTGCGGACAGACCAATGATTATCTGCCGTAATTTTGGCTGCACACGCCTTAACGACAAAATAACACGCACATTTTTGTTCAACAGTCTGGCCAACATGTTCATGATGAACCAGCATTCACGCGTTTACATCTGTGAAGCGGACCCATTTTCACGTGACTGCCTGCAGTCTGGTCTGTCTTTCCCAGTACGCAGCGGTATTGCCAACGCGATGGTCAAAATACCAAAAGCCACAATTTCAAGGGTAAATGTATCCACCGGCCTGTCCAAGGCTACTGTTGACATGACATACGAATTCCTGGTAAATGGCATCGACAGAAAGTGTGAACCAACAGTTATGGATATCATGGTTCCATTGAACTCTCAGGCAATCCTGTCAAATCGTGAATTTTCATGTAATATGACCAGCGATGGTTCCAGCAATGTTTCCTTGATGGTCAGCATAGACTACATTGATTTGGATTATGGTATCTTGGGCGGTTACTATTCTTTGGGCATGCAGGGTCCAACAACCGGTGGCGGCACAGGTTATGCGCTGTTTAAAACAGAATTCGCAACCAGCGACATGCAATTCCGCGCCCAGATTACCGAAGAAACCGATATTATCGGTCCAAACAACGCTATGCGCACAATTCAACCTGGCGAATATGCTGTTGAACCATTAAAAAAGTAATTTGCAATTTCTGATTTAGGGTTTATGATTTCTAAATCAGAAATCAGCAACCATAAAGCACGAAATGAACAAAACAATTCTGATTATTGATGACGATGACATACTGCGTGATGCGTTGGCACATGGCCTGCGCAACGAGGGTTTTAATGTCATAACCGCAAATTCAGCAGAAAATGCGAACGATATTTTGAAACGAATATCGGTTGACGGAATCGTGCTTGACCGTATGATGACAGGTATGGATGGATTAAGTTTTCTTAAGAAATTACGCGCCGCGGGCAATTCAACACCAACTATTATGTTGACCGCGATGACCGGTCCCGAAAACACTATTGACGGCCTGTCCAATGGCGCAAACGACTATCTGGCCAAACCGTTTCAGATTCGCGAACTGATACTGCGCCTGAACAATATCACCAAATCATCCGCGACAAACAACCAAAGATTACCCGCGGGGCTGTCGCTGGTCGATGACGAATTCTTTATCAACGCCCCAACTCCCAAGGTTTTGGCATTATCCGGCGAAGAAAAGAAACTGCTGCACAATCTGATTAGTCCGATTGGCAATATCGTACCCGCAGCACCAATGGTCGCAAAACGCTTGCGCAGCAAAATAAATATAGTATTATCCAACCTAGACATAATGACAATCCGCGGTCAGGGCTATAAACTGGTTGATACAACCGCCCCAGGACGCACTAACAAGGGTGAGAAAAAATGAGACTTATACCACGCAGCTTTTTAGCTCGCACAATATTGATGATTTTAATTCCCCTGATTGTGGCACAGGTTATCGTTGCCAATGCCTTTTTTGGCAATCACTGGTCACGCGTTCACGACACACTTGCACGCACATTGGCGGGCGAAATATCTACAATGATGAACTTTATGGACGAAGGCAATAATGACGCTGTCCAAAAACTTGCGCGTGACATTGGAATCAACGTCACGATTCATGATAAATTAAACCGTCCAAAACATAATGACAACCATTCTAACGAAGCAGGACGCTTGGCATCTGAATTATCAAAACGCCTGCAACGCCGCGCCCAAATTTACATCGACAAAGGCAAGCGTTTGGTATTCGTTGACATCCCAACTAAAAACGACCAAATATCCACATTTGGAACTTCACTGTACCGTATTTACTCGACCAGTACCGAAGTGTTTATAATCTGGCTGATTGGTTCTATCTTGATTGTATCGATATTGATTTCACCATTTATCATTATGCACACACGCAGCATCCGCCGTATTGCCCGCGCCGCCAGTCGTTTTGGTCGTGGCCTTGATGCACCTGGTTTTGAACCAAGCGGTTCTAAAGAAATTCGCGAAGCAGCAACTTCCATGATAACTATGAAGGAACGCCTTGACCGCTATAACCGCACGCGCACAGATATGCTTAACGCGGTCAGCCACGATCTTAAGGCACCGCTTACACGCATGCGCCTTTCATTGGAAACAGGCGCTGCAACCAACGAAAATCTTATCCGCGACATAGATCGCATGTCCGAAATGGTCAATGGCTATCTGGCCTTTGCGCGTGGCGAAATGCCAGAAATCGAGCAGTCAACCGAACTGCCACCGATGTTGACCCGTATCGCACGTGATGCCGCACCAGACAAGGAAATCATTACCAATTTCCCTGACACACCGGCACAATTCTATGCTCGTCCAATGGCATTGGCGCGCGCATTTGGCAATATAATCGAAAACGCGGCCAGATACGCGAACAAACAAATCAAAATCACAGAACGCGATTTCGAAGACACAATCGAAATCACAATCGAAGATGATGGTATTGGCATTCCTGACGACCGCAAAAAAGACGCGATGCGTCCATTTGTTCGATTGGACGATGCGCGTGGTTCAGACACCGGCGGCACAGGTCTTGGACTGTCAATTGCCCAAACTGCGATTGAAAACCATGGTGGCCAACTATTCCTTGAAAACAGCGACATGGGCGGCTTAAAAGTAAGGGTTGTTTTACCAATATAATTTAAGGACACACAAAGATGAATTTATATAAATATGTATCAGATGCAATTAACGAAAAACTTGGCACAAATGTGAACCTTGAAACACCACGCAACCGAGAATTTGGGGATTTTTCCACAAACGCTGCGATGGCTATGGCAAAAAGCACCGGTAAAAACCCACGCGAATTAGCGGCCGAAATCGCACCTAAATTGGCAGAACTGGATTTTGTCGAATCCACATCTGTCGCGGGCCCAGGCTTTATCAATATTAAATTAAAAGATGAATTTATCTGGAATGCCGCTGCGCAGCCACAGGCACCAAAAACATCCACACCAACAACCATAGATTTGGATTATGGCGCATATAATGTTGCGAAATCTTTACATATTGGCCATTTGCGCACATCCATTGTTGGCGATACATTCAATCGCATAGCAAACCTTTTGGGCCACAAGACTTACTCATGGAACCATATTGGCGACTGGGGGAAACCAATGGCATTGGTAATCGCATGGATTGAACGCTTGCACCCAGAATTGCCTTATTTTTCGGATAATTTCGACCCAGAAACAGATGTTGACTTTGAAATCAACCCTTCTGAATTGAACACATACTATCCAGCGGCCAGTTCATTCGCCAAAGGAAACCCCGACTTTCAGGCCCACGCCCAGGAAATAAAAGCAAAATTTCAGGACGGTCACGCGGGTTATTTCGCGTTATATGAAAAGTTCCTGAAAATATCACTGGATATGATGAACGACACGGTTAAGCGCCTGAACATTTTGCCTTTTGATTATGATTTAGGCGAACGCAACGCTGCGCAATATTTGCCAGATGTCGAAAAGATTCTTCGCGCCAAGAACCTGATTGAACCAAGCGATGGTGCCGAAGTAATTATCGTAAAACGCGACACAGACAATAAACCAATGCCACCATATATGTGGACCGACTCACGCGGGGCAGACACATACGATTCAACCGACTTGGCCGCGGTTTACTGTCGCAAAAAGACCGACAACCCAGACAAAATCATATACTTCACAGATCTGCGCCAGAGTCTGCACTTTGAACAATTGTTCCGCGCATCAGAATTATCCGGCATATTCGATTACAACAACTTTGAACATATCGGATACGGCACAATTAACGGACGCGATGGCAAGCCATTCAAAACACGTGACGGCAACGCAGCTGGTCTTGACGACATTATCGACGCTGTTAACGAAGCAGTCCAAGCCCGTGTCACAGAATCAGGCAAGACACTGGACAACGATACCATATCCGCAATTGCGCTGGCGGCGGTCAAATTTAACGATTTGATGCACGATGTTCGTTCGGATTATATCTTTGACCCAGCGGCTGTCACCAGTTTCGAAGGTCGCACTGGCCCATATATCCTATACACAGCGGTCCGCCTTAACAGCGTTCTTAAACGCGCCACATTTGCATCAGATTCAAACTATATGCCAATGTGTGCCGAAGAACGCAATCTGATGATTGGCATACTGGATTTTGAACGCACAGTTCATACCGCGTTTGAAAATCGCGCCACAGACATGATTGCGAACTACGCCTATGATTTGTGCCAACTGATTAACACATTCTATCATAATTGCCCAATTCTGCGTGACGATATCCCAGAAAACATACGGGCAGGGCGACTGCACATTGTTCAGGTCGCACTTAACACACTGACCAAAACGATCGATTTGATGGGATTAAAAATTCCATCCGAAATGTAAAGAACGCCCATTCGGGCGTTTTTTTACATCTTTTTAACGGTATAATAATACCATATTGATTTTTCTTGACTTTTCTGCAGGATTGCGTCATAATAGCGTCGCTTTAATTTATAAACCAAGGGTAAAAATAAAATGGCAGCGACAAAATCGTTAAAAAAGTGCGAATTGGATGCCCAGTGGTATCTGATTGACGCAACTGATTGCACATTGGGTCGTTTGGCGGCATATACTGCTAACATCCTGCGTGGCAAACACAAACCAACATGGACACCAAATATGGATTGTGGCGACCATGTAATCATTATCAATGCTGACAAAGTTGCTTTGTCTGGCAAAAAAGCTGACAAAGACCGTTTCTTCTGGCACAGCTTGTGGACAGGCGGCTTGAAATCCCGCACATTGGGTCAGATGCGCAGCGAAAAACCAGAAAAATTGGTTTTCAACGCTGTAAAACGCATGATGGGTCGTCGCACTGCAGTTGCTTTGGCAAACCAGCGTTTGACCAAATTGCATGTTTATGCAGGCACAGAACACAAACACGAAGCCCAGAAACCAACAGTTATTGATTTCGCAGGCTTGAACCGTAAAAACAAAAGGGGCGAATAATGGCAGAAGCAAAGAAAACAGTAGCAAAGACAACAGCTAAGAAAGCTGCCCCTGCTAAAAAAACAGTTGCTAAAAAAGCACCTGTTGCGGCACCAAAATTGAACGATGCCACATATGCAACCGGCAAACGCAAAGACTCTGTTGCACGCGTATATTTGATGCCAGGCAAGGGCAATATCACAGTTAACGGCAAAGCATCTGGCGAATACTTCCGTCGTGCAGTATTGCAGATGATCGTCGCACAACCATTCGGTGTTACAAAACGCGAAACAGCATACGACATCGTTGCTATGGTTGAAGGCGGCGGTCTGTCAGGTCAGGCTGGTGCTGTAAAACACGGTATTTCCAAAGCACTGGAAAAGAAAGAACCAGAATTGCGCGCTGCTTTGAAGGCCGCTGGCTTCTTGACACGCGACAGCCGTGTTGTTGAACGTAAGCACTACGGTTTCCGCAAGGCTCGTCGTTCTACTCAGTTCAGCAAACGTTAATATGTTTCGAACAGAAAAGAATCCCGCATCTGCGGGATTTTTTATTATTGCTTTCATTGAAAAACAGTGTATAATCACACAGCAATCTTAAGTTAATTTAGGGGAAAACATATGTTTAAAAAAGAAAAAATCAAAGATTTACATTATTCCGTCAATGGTTTGATTTCCGCCGATGAACTGCAGGCAGCAGCCGACGAAATCCTGTTGGAATACGGTAAAAAGGCCAAAATGCCTGGATTCCGCATGGGTAAAATTCCTTTGTCTATCCTGCGCCAGAAATACAATGCGTCTGCATATGGCGAAGCAATCGACAAATTGATGAACCAGGATTTGAATAACTATCTTGCGGATAAAAAACTTCGCTTGGCCAGTGCGCCAAAGGCTGACTTGGCAGGCTGGGAAATTGGAAAAGATGCCGAATACTCTTTGGAATTCGATATTCTACCAACATTACCAGAAATCGACTTGGACAAATTCACATTGACCAAAAAAGTTGCAGAAGTTCCAGAATCAGAAGTTGAAAAATCATTGGAAAATCTGCGCAAAAGCCGCAGTACAGCTGAAAAACAGGACGAAAAATACAAAGCCGCAAACGGCGACATCGCTGTTATCGACTTCAAGGGCTTTGTAGGCGATGAAGCATTCGAAGGTGGCGAAGCAAAAAAACATCATTTGACATTGGGTTCTGGCGCATTTATCCCAGGATTCGAAGATCAAATCATCGGCCACAAAAAGGGCGATAAATTCGATGTAAATGTTAAATTCCCAGCCGAATATCACGCAGAAAACTTGGCCGGCAAAGATGCGCGTTTCGAAGTTGAAATTCATGAAATTCGCAAATTCATCTTGCCAGAATTGAACGACGAATTGGCCAAAGAAGTAGGTCAGGAATCCGTTGAAGCGTTAAAAGAACATATTCGCAAGATTTTGACGGAACAATATGACGAAGCATCTAAACGCGATATGCGCAATGAATTGCTGGATATCTTGGGCGACAAAGTAAAACTGGACTTGCCAGAATCATTGGTCGAACAAGAATACAACATGGCCAAGGCAGAATTTGACCGCGGTCACGCACATTGCCACGATGAAAAATGCGACCACAAATGGGATGAAAAGAAAGAACACAAAGACGCAGAACGCCGCGTTAAATTGGGTTTGATTTTGGCCGAATGGGGCACCCAGAACAAGGTCGAAGTAACTCGTGACGATTTGCAACAGGCAATTTGGGCCGAAGCAGCACGCTATCCAGATCCAAAACAAATCTTTGAATTCTATAACAAGAATCAAAATGCTTTGGCAATGCTGCGCGGTATGCTGTTCGAACGCAAGGCTTTGGATGCCATGCTGACACATGTCAAAACCAAAGACAAGAAAGTGACTGCCGAAGAATTATTCAAACAGGCAGAAGTTCGCTAATCAAAACGCGCCATCGGCGCGTTTTTTTTTACAAAATATCAAATAAAAAACCCGCGATTGCGGGTTTTCTTTAATACATTGGCGGGAAACATTCACCTGTATCCAACGAACAACACGCAAAACTGCCATCATCCGCGCCCATAAGCGTTTCCCCAGGGCAACAGCCATCTTCATCCGGCATAGCCCCACCAGCACAGGTTTCAACTTCTTCTGTGATAACTTCTGGCTCGTCTGTTTCATATTCCGCATCCGCCATAAACATCTTTTCCTGCTGTGACACATTATAGGCAGGTTTAGATGCGATAACTTCTTCCTCGGTTGGGATAATAATCGGTTCTGGCTCTGGTGTTGCAATAGGGAAAGTTTCTGGGACATATTCTTCCTCGACAACTTCTTCCTCTTCGACCGCAACAGGCTGAACAACTTCTGGCTCGACCACAACCTCAGGCTCTTCTTCAATTACTTGAACTGGCACTGGCTCTGGTTCCTCTACCACAGGTTCTGGTTCTACAACAGGCTCTGGCAAAATCTGAACAGGCTCCACGACCACAGGTTCTGGCTCCACAACAGGCTCTGGTTGCTGAATTTCCGGTTCTTCTTCTATCACAGGGGAACCAACGACACCCAATTCTGGTGTTTTATCATTGGTTGTACCTTGATACAACCACAAAGTAAATACAGACAAAACAATCAAGCCGACCAACATAATGTAATACAAGGCATTTGGTCTATTTGCTGTTGGCGCAACAGCCACAGGTGCCTTGTTTTCAACCATTTCACCTGTAATTGGTGACACAGGACGAAAATCCGAACTGATCGGTGCTGGAACAACTTCTGGAAGAGGTTCTGGCACTGGCTCAGGTTGCACCATTGATTCTGGCATAGGAATTGGAGTTGGCACAAAAGGTTCCTCGTAACTGCGTGTTTCTTCCTCGGTCGCGACAACTTCTGTCGGCTCTTGCACCGCGGTAATAGAATCCAGCACAGGTGTCGACACAGGCACGAACTGTGTTTTCCCAGACTCTTCTGCAACTTCTTCAACTACCGGTGTTTCAAACACAGGCACTTCCACCTCTGGCTCTTCCTCAACTTCTTGTACCACAGGCGCGGGAGCCTCGGGCATCGGTGTTGGAATATCGAACGAAATAGGCTGAAACGCCAATTCTTCGTCCAAGATTTCCGGATCCTTATCAAACAACGGTTTTACTTCTTCATCGGCCATTTCTTCTGCCTTTTCTTCTTCTGTTTCTTCTTCTGTATATGGAATAACTTCTGTTTTTTTGTATTCTTGAACCATTGGCGTTGGAGCTTCTGCAACCGGCGCGACATCGGTCACCACCGGCATCGCGGGCAGGGCACCCCCCAATCCATCATTATGATTTTGTACATATTCAAGAATTCTTTGCGCAACTTCCGCATCATCCTGCGCCGCCACCAATCTGTGTTGCGCATTTTGGAGCCTTTTCTTGGCACGCTTTAATTTATCATTTGTCGCATCAATCAAAGACTCGGTACGCAAAATTTTTGCTGCTGACTGCTTGGTTGGCTCCTTGCCAACAGTCTTTCTTTGATTTGCCAACTTTACGCGCAGGCTCTTAACGCGTTCCTGCAGTTCTTCAATTGTTTCGTTTGTTTTTTCGATTGTGGCACGCGCTTTTTGCTGTATAGCCTCGGCATCGGCCAGTCTTTCGGTTGCGCCACGAAACGCCGCGCCCATTTTAAAGTCCACCAACGCCGCCAATTCAGCACTTATATTTTCTTCATCATCATAGGCCTGAATCAAATCATCATAGACATCAAGTCCGCCGTATTCTATATCCAGTTTTTGATATTTATTATCCTTCTTGGGGCGCACATTTTCCAAATCGACCCCATAGTCATTAACCAAGATATCATCCCACTTGCGCCCATCCTGTGCATCAACAACCAACAAAACATTAGGCTTATAGTCGGCCACAGACCTGTCCACAACAAACAGCAACTCATGCGCGGCATTAAACCACGCACGAAACAGATGTTCCATGATATCATAGTCAACGAATTTCAAATTTTCTCTCTCGGTTGGCATTTCAATCCCTCGGACTGTGTGATATTACTTTTTCTTTGGCGGCGTAAACTGATATGCCTGTTTACAGTGTTCATAACAATAAGGCTTGCCCACGAACACAGTTTCGCCACAGAAATGGAAATGTTCAGAATCCGGATCCCCAATCGGCCAACGGCACTGATTAGGTTTCAAGTTCGCCATTTCCAAAGAATGCTGAATAATTCTTTGATGCATCGCCAATGTCTTGGCATTAGATTTTGTGCTTTTAGTTTCCTTTGTCGCGCTTTCGACTTTTTTCGCAGTTTCCTTGGTCACAGTTGTCTTTTTCGCTGTCGCCTTTGGCGCTTTTTCTTCAGCCACCTTTTTCGCAGGCGTTGCTTTTTTAGTCGTAGCCTTTGGCACTTTTACTTCGGCCACCTTTTTCGCAGGCGCAACTTTCTTAGTTGTCACTTTTGTCGCAGTTGCTTTTTTAGCCGCGGTCACTTTGGCCGCCGATTTTTTTGCAGTTGCCTTGGTTGCAGGCTTTTCCGCCGGCACTTTTTTATCAGCGGTTGCACCACCGGCCTTAGCATTCCAGCCCAGTCGATTTAACTTACCCACGATGGCATTCTTGGACATACCCAAGCGCTTGCCGATTTCGGATGTTGACAGTCCCTTGCCAGTCAAGGCTTTTAACTTTTTAAGTGTTGCGTTATCCCAACCTTTACTCATTTCACAAAACCCTTGTTATTTACTATAATATAAGTGTAGCATAATTCCGATTCGAAAGGCAAGGGGGAAAAAATGATTTTTAATATATTTTTTGCTATGCTTTTAGCATTGGCATTTGGCCTGTCATTGATGATAGCGCGCGCGGATTTTCGCCGCCGCATAATACCGGATGCGTACTTATTCCCATTGATGCTGACGGGCTTGGCCCTGATAGCATTTTTTGATTGGCCGCATGGACTGTCCGCCGCGGTAATTGGTGGCATATTTGGCTATACATTGGCGGCGATAACGGGATTTGCGTTTGATTATTATCTAAGAAAGCAGGGCGATGACAACATTTCCGCCCCGATTGGCATGGGCGACATCAAATTAATTGGTGTTGGCGGCCTGTGGCTGGGAACGGACGGATTGGCGATTGCATTGGTTATCGCGTGTATTTCAGGCATGATTTGGGCGCGCATTCGTCATCAAAAATTCATTCCATTTGCGCCTTTCTTTTTAATTGGTGCTTTTTTCGGTTTACTTAATTTGGCGATTTCGTTATAATGAAACAATAAAGCAGGGACAAGGATGGGAAGAAAATCGCATATTTTTCACAAATATCAGTCTGTTATTTGTATAAGCGTTTGCGCGCTGATGGCGGGCGAATTGCACGCAGACACGAAGCCTTTTTCCCAATACGGCCTGATTCAGGGGGTCCAAAACTATTCATCAAATCCATTTTGGTCACCAAACGCGCCATACAACATGCGCATGCCTGTACCGGTATATGTTAACGGTCCGGACGTAAAAACTGACGAGTGTCAGGCACTGGTCGCGGATTTAGTATCCGTCACATGTGCCCAGATGAATAATTGTCGCGGCACCAAATTATCCGATGTTCGCCCATCTGTAATGTTGCAATTATCTCAAATGTCGGGCGATCGCAATTACGCGACCGCATGCATGGGCTATATTGATTGGGCATACAATGAATATATTAAATCAAACAGCATAAATAAAAACGCCACATTCCCGACATACGCTGTACCAAATCCAATGGTTGCAACATCGGCAACCACAAAAACCGAAACCAAGCCACAGTGGCAATCGGATATGGAATCCCGCGCCGCGGAACTTGCGTCATACCATGACCAGACATCCGACCCAGCGGCAATCAGCAACAGCGAATTTCCAAAAACCTATGCGGATGTGTCATTTGAAAATCGCATTGATAATGAAAAACTTGGCTATGAACCATTCAAGGAAGCCAAGGCATACAACACCATAAGACTTGAATCCGCGGCCGAGGCCCAGGCACGTCGCGAAGAAGAACAGAAGAAAAAATGTGAAACAATGGAACAGGACGAATCTTCCGCATGCTTTTCAAAGCAATATTGCGATGAATGCCCAGACCACGAAAATTGCAAGGCACAGATAAAAATCGCCGATGATTATCTCAACAATCAATCCAACCAATCGTATATGGACAAAGTAGCAGAACAGTGTACAAAATGTGCCGACCTATTTGGGGATGCACATCGAAGGGAAAAAATGTTAATCAAACTAAGAACCGCATGTTCAACGTGGTCTTCAGCTACTAGAGCAACCGAATAAAAAAAAGGGAAAGAAATGAAACGTTTAATTTTATCATCACTTATCGGTTTAATGACAACTGGCGCAATGGCTGATAGGGCCGAAGTTGCGGAAGGGCTTAAGAATTGCCTGAATAATTATCTCAACAACACAGACATCGTAAACTTTTTGAATGACGGCCCAGAGACACAAACAGACGAAACACCTTTTAAAGGGTTGCAGGATATGATTACAGGAGCAAACAATAAAGATGGCCAAATCTACTCGATATCTAACACGTTCAGCGATTCTAGGTCAATTGATCCCGTAGTTCGCGAAAACCGGTCCAATCTAGCAAAAGCTTCTGTTGGTTCAATGCTATTGTATGTTTCAAATTTTTGTCCCGAGTACTTTGTCGCATTTGCGCAATCAATAGGTGAGAGTAATTTTACGAACTACGAAAATATGAAGGCCACGCTCCAGCTCCCTATAATATGGGATGATACGGCCCAGAAAATAAAAGTAGTAACAATGGATACCTATACAGAAACACCGAAAGAAAACCAAGTACCTATAAAAATAGATATAAACAAAATTCTCAGCAACCTGGCCTCCACATATTATCTGCTTGCTTTACCAAAAGGCACCGGAACACCGGGCAAATGGCTTGTATACAATGATGCTGATAAAGCAATTACAAACTATAACGGCTCATGCAAAAACAAAATGAACTGGTCTATCCCATATAAGAACTCAACCAACTACATTATAAACGGAAAGCATCAAATAAGCAGATACAACTCGTTCCCAGGCCAACTCATTAATTATGATAAAAATCATGTGTCGGCTGTCGGCCAAGACACCAATGGTATGACAGTGATAAACCACAATCAATGTTCTGATTGCGTAACTAGTAATGCTCTCCTAGACTTTGCTGTAAAAGACGGTTATAAAATTGCCAATGATTTTTATACAGCAAATGGAACAGATGGTTGTAATCCAAAAGATTTCCGATTATACATAGCATCAACAAATGACCCTATAGCAATCGTCGCAAAGTATCTGAACACAGCGGAGCTAGAAATTGAAAACCCAAAGACCTTCGGAGAGGTAGCATCAACTACATTGCAATGGGCAAAATGGCCAGCGATACTTTCTGGCATTGCCTATGGTACATCTGCAGCTTCATACGGACTTGCCTACAGTACAGCTACTATGGCTGGCACAACTGTAACAGCTGCCGCTGAACTGGGAGCAACGGCCACCGGGGCAGCCAAAGCAACTAATGCACTAAGCAAAGCCTCTAGGTTTGCACGCGGTGCAGGTACTGGTTTTCTAGTACTCACTGGTATAACAGCAATTCTTACTGTAACATATGAAGCATTATTTGACGACACGACGCCTGTAACCGTAGAAGGTTATGATCAATTATTTATAATGCATGAAATATCACCATCGGACATTTCAAGCGCTGACCAAGAAGCACTTACGAACCTTAATAGCAACGTACTGCAAATATCAGACGGTTTCAGCAACACCGATGGTAATGGATATACCGACAGAGACGATTATTCCACCCCGGAACAAAAAAACCAAGCAGAACAAGCTTGGGAAAAAAAGAAGAAACAAGCAAGCCAAATTCGTGACTGGTAATGAAAACACATAATTTAATCTTTGGATTGATTGTTGCGCTATCTGCATTTGCCGGTTCGACAAATGCAGATACGGTGCAACTGGATGAAAACGGCCGGCCAATCCGCGTTGCGGACAGCACGCCTTGCGCGACCGCCGCGTTTAATGATGCCCTGACCCAAAATGCCGATAAACTTGATGCCTACAACGCCGATGATTATGCAATCAGCCTTTGGTTGCAAAATTCTCTGTTTTCCAAAGATACAATTGAAAAGGTTCTTGCCTGTCCCGAGGTTGCCAATGCCGACCCCGACAAATTAATCAAATTCGAAACCATTTCACACACTTTCCCAAATGGTCGTGAAATAAAATTCAACTATTCAACCACCCCACATAAATTACAGCAGCGCGGTGACATGAATGCCAAGCGCGAACGCTTTGCCGCCGATGGCAACCCAGAAATCAGCACCGGTAATGATGCCGATATATGGACCAATACAGACCCCGGCTGGTACGCGATTATGGCGGTGCGCCCAGGCGCACTGCGCGATATGGTTGGACCGGATAAAAACAATACAGTCGGTCTGGACTATATCCGCGCCAATATCGACAATCTTTTCCCGTCCGCCTGTGCCGCGGACAGCGCACTGGCCAATGACGACAATACATTTAACAAGGGGGTCACAAAAACGGTCGGTATGGAACAAGCCGGCGAAAAAGATACCAATGACTATTATGTCGCGGGCGATGTAGACCTGCGTTGGATTACATACGCAGAAGTCGCCGCCGATGTGGCCCTTATGATATTCACTGGCGGCGCATGGAACGCTGGTAAAACCGCCGTCAAGGGCGCAAGAGCCGCAAGAGCAATGGACAAAATAGACGACGCAATCGATTTGGCACGCGGAACTGACATAGCAAAAGACTACCTGTTGGCGACAAAACGATCGGCGGATTTACTTGATGCCATTGCCGATGCAAATAAAACAATTGATGGGCTTAAAACATCACTAAAAGCATTTGATGATGTCCCAGATGCGGTTCGTAAACTTAGCCCTGAACAAATGAAAAAAATGCAAGTCAGCATGAAAAATTCTGAAAGAACAGCTGCTGCTGTCAAAAAAACCGCAAACGCAAACGAAGGCCAACGCGCAATGAAAAAAGCGCGTCAAGCGCACTCATCCGCCCAACAAGAGGTAAACAGACTGAAAAATCAATTCGGTTTGTCCGCTGATGACTTAAAGTATCTGGACCGTGGGGAAGAGGCCGCTAAACTTCAAAAAGAACTTGATACCGCAACAGATGCAGTAAAAGTAATGCAAAAAGAAGCAGATGATGTCGCAAAAGCTATTAAAGATTTAGAAAAAACACAAGATGTAAAGCATCTGAACGATTTGCTGAAAATGCGTGACGAATTAAAAACAATTCAGGGCAACCTGCGCGCCCTTCGCGAAGCAAAAACAGGCAATATATTCGCACGTGGTCGAAAATGGCTAAAAGCCACATGGAGCAGCAAAACAAACAAAACAATCAATAAAGCCGCAAAGATGGGCCGTTCCAGTATGAAATCCGGCAAATTACGTGACTGGCTGTTCCATTCTACAATGGCAAATCTTGAAGCAATATCCACCCTTGGCGCCAAAGCCAGTGCGTGGTACGGCGTCGTCAAATTTGTCGGCGGAATGTATGACTATACTGAAACAGAAACAGGTGATTTTACAAATGGTGTTGAATTCTCGCCACTGTTATTGGTATCTGCCGATGATATCAAAGGTCAGGAAAATGTTGTCAATCATGGTATGTGGTTTATGTGGGCCGGTGATTCAACAGTTGCCGCCGATGATGATGCCGCTTTCCTGCAGGCAATGGATTTTGCAGCAAAACTGCACCAAACACTTGACGAAGGCCCAAGTTGCCCAATGGATTTATATGTAGTGCGCCCAATCCTGCGCAACCCTGGGACAAGCGATGCCGCCATATATTATCTGGTCATGAACGACGAGCCTTGGTCAGTGGACTAAAATCCCGTTGTATTTTATTGATTAAATCAATATAATAAATACGACTGCAAAGGAAAACCATATGAAGAAGATTCTTTTCGCATTGATGATTATAGGAACCGCGTTTCAGGGCGCGTCCGCGTATCAGGTTTTATCGTCCAAAGAACTTGGCAAAAATGATGCGAAAAACCAAAATGTGGTCGTCAAATGTACAACCGATACGGGTCGCACATCAAACCAGACATGTACGCTGCGCCGCTATGTAAAATGCACCGGTGTCGGCACAGCAAAAAAATGTTCTGGCTGGCAACCATGGAAGGATTTACGCAATCCATCCTCGTCATATTCGGATTGGAAATCTGCCGCGGCATCTTGCTGTCGCGCCAAGGGGCTGCGCTAATCAATTTTATCCCGCATTTGCGGGATTTTTTTATTGAAAAACATATCACAAATTGTGAATACTGAAAAAAAAAAGGGAAAAAAATGAAAGCATATCTGGATATACTGGGCGATATATATAACAACTGTACCGATATTCGCGAAAATCGCACAGGGATACCAGACATTGGCACGGGCCATGGCGCAGTATTTGTTCACGATATGGAAACTGGTTTCCCATTGATTACAACAAAAAAAATGGGGCTTAAAAATATCGCAACGGAACTGGAATTCTTTTTACACGGCATAACCGACAAACAATGGCTGCGCGACCGCAAATGTAAAATCTGGAACGAATGGGCCAATCCTGAAAAAATAGAGCAATCATATCAAATGACCGTCAGCGCCGACTTAACACCACAGCAAAAAATAGACCTGCGTAATTCAATCGCGGATGCCGAGCGCGATTTGGGACCAATCTATGGATTTCAGTGGCGACACTTTGGCGGGGAATATCAATGGGATGAAAAACGCATAAACAAAAACCCAACCGATAATTTTAACCCACAAAAACCAGGCATAGACCAAGTCGCAATCACAATCGACAAACTTAAAAACAATCCGAACGACCGCCGAATACTGGTTTCCGCTTGGAATCCAGTAGACTTTCCACAAATGGCGCTGCCACCATGTCATGTTATGCACCAATTGATTGTGCGTGACGGTCGACTGTCCCTGATTTGGACCCAGCGTTCATGTGATATGTTCCTTGGCATTCCATACAATATCGCCAGTTACGCGCTGCTGTTGCTGTTATATGCCAAAGAAGCAGGGCTTAAGCCCGGCATCTTAAAGGGCGAATTCCACGATGCGCATATTTATACAAATCATCTGGAACAGGTATCCCAGCAATTACAACGCCAACCATATAAACTGCCAACGGTCGAAATCCCAGACGAAAATTGGACTGGCATGCTGAACTGGCACGCAAACGGCGGGTTTGTGCTGCGCGATTATGTTTGCCACGAAGCATTACGCGGGGCAGTGGCACGCTAAAACATATTGACAACATGGCCTTTTGTCCTATAATAGCACATGCTATGTCTGGACAAGATGTCGATTTTCAAGAACTGAAAAGAGTATTCAACAGCAGTTGGGTCAACACATCACGCCCGCTGTCTGTTTACATGGAAATATTTGAAATACCACACCGCGATATAAAAAAACTTCTGCAGAACAAGAAACTATTACTGGTCGGGGGCGGAAATTCTAAAATTCAGCGCGCACTGAATTTTGCACGCATATCATGCGATGTTACAAATGTCGATCCATATATAAACGACAAAAAATCCGCCAATACCGTCATAAACTGTGACTTTAACGAAACAAGATTTGAAAATGAATTCGATGAAATCTGGGCATTGTATTCATTACCTTTGTATTCCCCAGATGTTGCGCACGCCATCGAATTCTATGGCCGCGCAGCCATCGCATTAAAACCAGGCGGGACATTAAGAATAGGGGGACATCCAAAACACGTCAACGGCATCTTGGCGGCCCCAGTACACTTTCCACGCAACAATTTGATGTTTGAACTGTTAGACATATTCTTGGAAACAAAAATATTCGACCAAGAATATACACAAATGCCAACTATGATATACAACAGCAAAAAAACAGACATAAAACTAAGTAGCGCCAGTCGTCACTGGGAAAAGTGGACCGCCCCACAAAATCCCGCCATAAAACAGGCATTAAACGAACACATTTTAAAATCATTATAAAGGACAAAAAATGAACACAGAACTTGCACCAATTTTCAAACTGCGCGAATTATGCTTGGCGGCAGTTAATCCGGTATTCTATGCCAAACACGCAGACCTTATCCACCGTTCGTCTTTGGCTGCCCAAGCATATGTGTTTTCGGGCAAGCACAACGAATACAATACATATATGGCGAATAACTTTCATGAACTAGAAGGCTATAAATCAGTTCATATCGAATACGAACTGGTCGGACAGGTTAATCCAAATCTGGTTATGGACTTGGCGTTTTCATTCAAACACGACCGCATTATGGGCATAATCGATGCCCAGGGCAACATCAAGAATCGCGCCACACTTCGCAATTCTCGCATTTTGGGCACATATCATAATTCTGATTTATCCGGCATCCCAAATAGCGTATTTAAATTATTCCCAGAACGCATTGATAAACTGATTATAAAAGCAGAACAACACACAAAATAATCCCATAAAAACATCCCGCCGACTGGCGAGATTTATTTTATTGAAAAAACTTGCATTTTGTCAAAAAAGTCTGTATAATCATCGGGATTTTGCGGGTGGGCGCAGAATCAGTCCGATTAACCCCACAAGACCTCGCTATTTTTTAAACTATTGGCGATGGCAAACTTTGATGAATATTTTCTTATGAAAGATTTATCCAAAGATTTATTTAATCCACTGTCCGGCGAAGATTTCGTCCAGATGTTTGACACAAACTATGGCGCACAAGAAACTTTGCAGGGCTATGCAACAAAAGGTACAGTCAAAGACATCCGCGGTGATTTCGCGATGGTTGATGTTGGCCTTAAATCCGAAGGTCGCGTTCCATTAAAGGAATTCGGCGCATCCGTACCATCTGTTGGCGATATCATCGATGTTTTTGTAGAACGTTATGAATCCCGCGAAGGTACTGCTGTTCTGTCATACACCAAAGCACGCGCAGAAAAAGCATGGAAAGATTTGGAAAAGACAGTTGCCGAAGGCGTTGACCCAGAAGGTACAATTATCGATGTTGTTCGTGGTGGTTTCACAGTTGACATCAATGGCGTATTCGCATTTATGCCATCATCTCAGGTTGACCACAAACCAATCCGCGATGCGAAATCTTTGATTGGCTTGAAAGACAAATTCCGCGTATTAAAAATGGACGCTTTGCGCACAAACGCAATCGTATCTCGTCGCGCGATTCAGTCTGACACAATCGCAGCTGCCCAGAAAGAAGCGATGAAAAACATCGAACTGGGTGCGGTTATCGAAGGTACAGTTAAAAACATCACAGATTACGGTGTATTCGTTGATTTGGGCGGCATTGACGGCTTGTTGCACGTCACAGACCTGTCATGGAAACGCGTTAACCACCCACGTGAATTGGTTCATGTTGGCGAAAAAATCAAGGTTAAAGTTATCCAGTTTGACCCAGAATCACATCGTATCTCATTGGGTGCAAAACAATTGGAAGAAGATCCATGGGAAACAGCTTCTCGCGCTTTCAATGTAGGCGACACAGTATCTGGCAAAGTATCATCTTTGACAGACTATGGTGCATTCATTGACTTGGGCAACAATATCGAGGGTCTGGTTCACATGTCTGAATTGTCTTGGACAAACAAGAACATTCACCCAAGCAAAGTTTTGCAAAACGGTCAAGAAATCAACGTTGTTGTTTTGGGCATCGACCAGGACAAACGTCGCATTTCATTGGGTTACAAACAACTGCAACCAAATCCTTGGAAACAGTTCGCTGAAACACACAATGTTGGCGATGTCATCACAGGTCCAATCAAAAACACAACTGAATTTGGCTTGTTCGTTGCCTTGACACCAGAATTGGACGGTATGGTTCACATTTCCGACCTGTCTTGGAACAAATTGGACGAAGAAGAATTGAAGAAATTCGTTCGCGGCCAAGAAGTGACTGCAAAAATCTTGGACATCAATCCAGAAAAAGAACGCGTCACATTGGGCATCAAACAGTTGACCGAAAGCGCAGACAACAACGCAGTATCCTTGAAGAAGGGCGCAGTTGTATGCGGTACAGTTTCCGAAATCACACCTGATGAATTGATTTTGACATTGGCTGGTGATGCACGTGGTGTTATCCGTCGTACAGACCTGTCACGCGAAAAATCAGAACAGGACACATCTAAATTTAACATTGGCGACTCTGTTGAAGCATCTGTTGTTTCAATCGAAGACAACACAGTTAAATTGTCTGTCCGTGCACTGCAGGTGACATTGGAAAAGCAGGCCGTCAAAGAATTCGCAAACGAAGCCGATTCCGGTTCCGTATTGGGCGATATCTTGGGCGCTGCAATCGAAAACAGCAAAAAATAATTTGTGAATCCACAGATTATTCCACCGTCCGCTTTGCGGGCGGTGTTTTTTATGATATAATATAAACAAAGAAAGGGGATTATTATGCCGTCATCTAATATCACACAAACCGCAACGGGCGAAATACTTCTTCACCAAGACGGCCTAATATACAGCAACGCATTGAACCCGTCACAAAATTAACACAAAACGCACTAGAAGGATATTTAGCAAAAGATGACAGATAAAAAACAAATGATTGTTATAATGGGTGGCCCCGGCACAGGCAAGGGAACTTTTTCTCGTATGCTGCACGATATTCGCCCAGAATACACACACATTGAAACTGGTGCAATCCTGCGGGCACAGCCTGAAAATTCACCCATACGCCGAATAATCGCGGACGGGAATCTGATACCAGATACAATGGTATCAAACATAATTGCCCAACAAATCAACAACACCAAGGGCGACATTATTCTTGACGGTTTCCCACGCACATTGGGTCAGGCACAATGGCTGATTAACAACTTCGCAACCAGATACGATATACATATCATATACCTGAATGTTCCAGACTCAATAATGGTTCAACGCATAAACAAACGCAAAGCAGCAGGTTCTAATCGCAAGGACGACAACAGCATAACAACTATTCAGCATCGCATAGAAACATTCCACATTACTACTATGCCCGCCATTGAATGGTTAGCCACGCGGGCAGGGGACATAACCTTTTCCGATGTGGATTCCAGCGAAGAAGAGTCCGCAAACTTTGCCCGAATCCTGCATGCATTAAAATGGAAATAAATAAAAAACGCCATTCGGCGTTTTTTATTTATTTCTGACACCTTGCGCAATCAGTTCACTTGCCACACCCTCTGGCCGCAACCACAAATTATCTGCAGACACTAAATCAGCAATCATTTTTTCACGCTTGGATGGGATTGTTAACTGCTGAACCGCATTCAACACATTTTCGCAATTTGCCGCAGGCCCCAAGAATTCTGGGTACACGCCACGCCCCAACAAAATATTTACCAGCGACACCCAGCGAACCTTTATCATCTGGCGTACCAGCCAAGTCGTCACAGGATTCATTTTATACACAACAATCGCCGGCACATGCAACATCGCCAATTCCGCAGATACTGTGCCACTGGCCACAATAGCAATATAAGTCTTATTATATAAATCATATCGCTTGGCCGCCGGCACCAGTTCTGGCTTTACCGCCCAACGTGCAGTTTGCGTTGCAACATATTCCTTGGTTGTTTCAACGGTCGGTATAACAAACTTGTACCCCGAATACCCATTACGCACCAGCATTTCTACAACCGCACGCATCAGTGGCAACAGGCGTTTTACTTCGGACATACGACTGCCTGGAACCAAAGTTATAATTTTATCAGACGATTTTTTAGCCACCTTAAACTTACCCAACAAGCCTTCCGCCACAGGATGACCAACCGCGACTGTATCCAACCCATATTTTGTAAAATAGGGCACTTCAAAATCAAAGAACGCATATAATTTATCAAACATACGCGCATATTTCCTGGCACGCTTTGAACGCCACGCCCAAACCTGTGGTGCAACCACATGATGAAAGCGCAACCCATTTTCAATCAATTCGCGTCCAGCTTCGCTTTTACGAATTTGTTTGATAACACTTTTAGCAAACCCAGGGGAATCGATAGTCAAAACAACATCTGGTCGGCTGTCCAGAATCGCATCAACCGCCTGACGAATACGCGCCATCAAAGTACGCGCATGGGCCAAAACCTCGACCGCACCCATAACCGACAAATCAGACATAGGAAAAATGGACTTCAGACCAGCAACACGCATATTTTCACCACCAATGCCAACAAATTCAGCATCAGGCATTTGCGACATAATGCGCGCGCCCAGCACATCACCAGACACTTCACCCGCAATAATGAATACTTTCTGATTTTTATTCTGCATTTTTAGATGTACCAATTCCGCGCTTTGAACGATTTTCGATAAAGTCTATTGCATCCATCGCATACTTATTATTTTTGACTTCTTTGCGAACCTTGGCCAAGCGTTCGGTCACAGTCCCTTCTGTCCCGCGGAACACAGCAGAATATACCGAATGAATTGCGTGCATATCTTCATTTGTAAACCCATGACGCATCAAGCCAACGCGGTTAATAGTTCTGTACACCGCGCGATTTCCATCATATATTGCATATGGCAGCACATCATTACCAACACCAGACATACCACCGATAAACGCATTACGACCAATTCTGGCAAACTGTAATACCATAGTACCACCAGACAAAATCGCAAAATCTTCTATTTCAACATGACCTGCAACCTGAACAAGATTGGACATAACAACACTGTTTCCAACCTTGCAGTCGTGGCCAACATGCGCATTAACCATAATCTGACAGTCATCACCAATAACCGTACCATCGGACGCAGGTGTCCCCGAATGAATTGTAGCATATTCACGAATTCTGCAACGCTTACCGATACGCAAACCAGTCATAGTCGCTTCGTCCTGCCATTTCAAATCCTGACTCATTACACCCAAAACAGCAAAAGGATAAACAATAGAATCATCACCAATCGAAGTTTTACCATCAATTACAACATGTGAAACCAACTCGACCCTATCGCCCAGAATAACATTCGGTCCAATAACACAATATGGACCAATTTTACAATCCGCCCCCAGTTGAGCGCCTTCATGAATAATTGCTGTTGGATGTATCGCCATAATATTTCTCGCTTTTTTTATTAATTAACGCTAGAAATAATACATTATAACGATACTAAATGGTATTAAATAAATATAACCAATTATAACAAAACCTTGATATCTCTGCGCCACGCCTCACAAGGATTTTGGACCCAATAAACTATCCCCAGCGCAGTTATTACCGGCATCACAGTTATCAGGCCAAACGACATCAGCACAACGGCATACATTTTATTCACAAGCCCCGCAGCCAAGCCTTTTGAGTGCCATACAGACATTGCGAACATAAGTGCCAACATAGCCATTTCACCAATAAATATCGGCAACGCTTCGGTCAACAAAAACAAAGCACACCCCAACACAGACAAACAGCGGGCCAGCCACTTTAATTTCACATATGCGCTTTGATGAATACGACCACGCGCCACAACATTGTTCAACACCATTGTCGCAACCGCCGCCGCACCAAACACCAACAACGCCAGCAAATGAAACACTGTCAAATTACCCAACTGTCCAAACCTAAAGAATTCAGGCTGCATCAATATCGCAATCACAACCATAGACAATATCAACACAGTCCCAGCCATCGGACGCATCTTGTTCTTGGCCGCGCGCCCCAGCAACCAGCCCAGCACCAGCGCACCTATCTGTAACACAGGTCCCCACCAATTATGCATATCGGACAACCCAACGCCCAAAACCACCAACGCCATCAAGCCATAATAGGTTCTGTTACGCTGGACATTAAATTCACGCATATACGATCCCAAAAACAGCGACATTAAAAACACAATCCCAGCCATAACCAAGGGCAGGGCCGACAAACCATCACGCAAAACCGAATAATTACCAGAAAACATTATTACCCACGCAAAACTCAACCCAACAGTCCACAATGAAATGCGCCCCAACAACTTACTTGGATTATTCCAGCCCATACGCGCAACTATCACATCACTGCACCAATAAACAAGTGCGAACAAAGGCAGTGCCAACACACCCCACCACAAAAACGCAGGGGCATATAATGCCGCATTATTAAACGCACTAATTGCACTTTGCACAATAAACACATCTTCTAACATAAACTTGCCTTTTGTTTTCTATAGGGTATTATAAATGTCAATGAGCACAAAACAAGAAATTTTTACCCTGTGTGGCGGTCGCGTTAAAATGCACCGTGGCATATACAACCCAACATCCGATGCGGTGTGGCTGGCTGCGTTTGCCCCAGATGACGCAACCACAGTACTTGATGTCGGTGTCGGCAGTGGTGGCGTATCTATGTGCCTGCACCACCATAACCCATCCGCACAAATCACAGCAATCGATACAAACCAGTCAATGTTAGATATGGCAAACAAAAATGCTGAACTGAACGATATACCTTTGGAACTTATAAATGCTGATATATACACATGGCGCAGCGCATGCACATTTGACTTGGTTATTACCAACCCACCATACTTTAATGGCACACCAGCCAAACACAATGCCCATCATAACGCAGACCTTGAAATTTGGATAAAGAAATGCATCGCCCGCGTTCGCCCAATGGGAACTTTCTGTATGATTACAGATGCCGCCACAGTATCAACCGCCATACATGCGATGCACCAAGCGCGCCTGGGGGATATTAACATATTGCCATTATTTGGCGCAAAACAAACCGCGGAACGCGTTCTGTTAAGCGGTCGCTTGGGCACACGCGGTATATCTAAAATTCATCAGTCACTGCCGATGAACTTTGACCCGGTTTTGCGTGACGGCTTGACTATTAGAAATGCTTTGTCTAAAATATCCTAGATATGATAAATTTTATAACACGATATTTTACATCACTATGGGCGTTTATAACATCGCCATTTCGTGCCGTATGGCGCGTAATTGTGCGCATATTCCCACCGCGTGAGTTTACCGTAATGGACACTCCGCGCGGCAATGTTTACACATATGGTCAAAGCAGTTTTTGGCGATTTACCAAGTTCTGTGGCAAAATCGGATTGATTCTTTGGGCAACATGGTCAACCTATGTATTCGTATATCATCGCCCATTATTACAAAGCGCACCCAGCAACTGGAAGAGGCTCGTGCCACACACACTCGTCATATGAGTGAACTGGCCACATACCTGACCAAATATAATAATCTGGCTCGTGACCTTAATGTTATTGACGACAAAATCTTAAATTCTAAGAAGTTATCTGACACCGAAAAAGAAAAACTGATGAACAGCCGCATCAAGACATGGGGCGAATTGGACTTTTTACGCACCCGCTTGTCCGAAATGTTCAGCGATGAAGAATTTACCCCAGAATACACAAAACTGTCGGAACTGTCTGCGGAATATGAATTAACCCGCGCAGAAAACGAAGAACTTAAAAAGCGCAATGCCCAAATGGTTGAATCCATGCTTACTATTGCCGATGCAGACAACCAAATCGTTGACATGGTTTCCAAGTTAACCAAGGACAACACAACCGACCTGCACAGCGCAATCAAGAAAATAAACAGCACAATTGTCACATTGGGTTTAAGCGAAAAGACTCTGCTTAAAAACGCGAACAAGTATTCGAACCCATTAGTCGGCTCTGCATTTTCGCCTATTGAACTGGACAAAGAATTAGATGAAAAATATCAGAAACTGGCTGACGGTCTGGAACGCTGGAACGGTCTTAAACGCCTGAACGAGATTTTGCCACTGGGCAAGCCTGTAAAATCGCGTATCACATCAAACTATGGCACACGCAACGACCCATTTACTGGCAAGCCCAAGAAGCATCGCGGCATTGATTTCGCAGGTAAAATTGGCACAGAACTTATGGCTGTTGCACCTGGGCGCGTGGTATCGGCGGGCGAACGCGTCGGATACGGCACAACGGTTGAAATCGATCACGGATTAGGCTTTACAACGCTTTATGCACACCTGTCACATATAAATGTATCCCGCGGGGATTGGGTTCGTCCAGGAACCGTTATTGGATTGGCGGGTTCATCCGGCCGTTCAACGGGCCCACACCTGCATTATGAAATCCGGTACAAAGGCTCGCCCTTTGACCCAACTAAATTCGTAAAGGAAGACTAAAAATGTTGGCATTTACAAACTCTAGTGAAAAACAATCCCCAACCGTAATTGGCGCGGGCTGTGAATTGGTCGGAAATATCAAGACCGACCACACCGTTCAAATACATGGCGAAATCCGCGGCAATGTGACCGCAGAAACGGTAGTTATCGGTCGTGGCGGCCATGTTATTGGCGAACTTAACGCCAACACTTTGTTCTTACACGGCGCACTGGATGGTCCAGCTACTGTTAACGTGGCAAACATCTTCAGCGCGGCCCAGATGACCGGCACATTGTCATATCACACATTGAACATTACCAGCAATACAGGCCTGGAATGTAAACTTGAAAAAAGAAAGGAAAAGAAAAAATGAACAAAACAGTATCCAAAGTTTTTATTGCCGCCGACCATCGCGGGGTAGGGCTTAAACTATACCTGATTGAAATGTTGGCTGCGGCTGGTTATATGGTTGTAAATCTGGGCGTTGACGATCCTAATACACCTGCTGATTTTCCAGATGTTGCCGCAACAATGGCCGAAGCCATGGCAGACGACACAAATTCACGTGGCATACTGATTTGCGGCACAGGCGCGGGCATTATGATTGCCGCGAACCGTTATCGTCACCTACGCGCTTCTCGTTGCAGCACCCCAAATCAGGCGCGTGACGACCGATTCCACGATGACATCAATGTACTTGCGCTGGCCGCGGACGATATTGATATCGAAGTTGCATTTTTGACTGCCCAAACATTTTTGGAAAGCCCATTTGATAATATCGAACGCCGCATCCGCCGAATTGAAAAAATTTCGTAAAACAGGGGAAACCAATGGACATAAACGATTTTGCAGACAAATTCGCGTTTAACACCAAAATATTTGTCAAAATTACAATTCTCGGCATGATGATGATGGGTACAGCTCGTTTTATCTCTAAAACGGTCGAGAAAAAAGAATACGAAACAGTAAAAAGTATAATCCCAGGCATTGATACAGTAAAGGTTTTTCGTGTCACACCATACACAAGTAAAAATGGTACATATTACGAATTAAACTGTATAACAAAAGATGGCCAAACCGTCCAATTTAGAACTTCACAATTAGACAATAGCAAAACTCCGACACCACGCGAAGGTGACCAAATAGTAATATCTTTTGACAATGACAACTTTCTTTGTGTAAACGTATTCAAGATTCATCAAAATTTAACTGCTAATAAACAAGCAGAAATGCTTATGAAACAAAAATAAAAATCCCCTGTTTGGGGGATTTTTTTACTTCTTTACTACAAAGTTTACCAACTTCTTGGGCACCACAATTGTCTTGATTATCGTTGCCCCATCCAGTTTCGCCCCTGCGGTGGCCTTGGCCGCGGACACAACCGTTGCTTCATCGGCATCCGCCGGCACAACAAATTCGGCCGCGCGTTTACCATTGATGGATACAACCATGGTCATTTCCGTTTCGACCAATTTCGATGCATCAAATGTCGGCCACTGGGACAGAACCAGCATTTCGTCATTACCCATCTTTTCCCACATTTCTTCGGTCAAATGTGGCGCGAACGGATTCAGCACCTGCATCAAGACCGCATATGCCGCGCGTGGCATTTTGCCCGAAAACGCATTGATATATTCCATCATCGCGGAAATTGCCGTATTAAATTTCATATTTTCAATACGTTCGGTCACATCTGCAATTAATTTATGCATCAGACGTTCCTGTGCCGCGGTTGGAACCTCGTCCGTCAGGTTATCGAACAGATTTTCAACGCGTTTCAAAAAGCGCTCAACCCCACGCAATGTATCCTCGGACCAGTTTGCGCTTTGTTCCCATGGCCCCAGATACAAAATAGTCAATCTGCATGCATCTGCGCCACTGCGCGCGACAACATCCGAACTGGGCACCGTGTTTCCACGCGATTTGGACATCTTGGAACCATCCGCCGCCATAATCAGACCATTGCTGGTGCGTTTTTTATACGGCTCAATGCCCGGAACAAATCCCAAATCCGCCAAAGCCTTGTACCAGAATCTTGAATACAGCAAATGGCGTGTGGTATGTTCCATACCGCCGTTATAATGATCGACCGGCATCCATTTATCCAACTGGGCACGCGATGCGAACGCATCATTGTTCTTGGAATCCAGATACCGCATAAAGTACCACGAAGACCCCGCCCACTGTGGCATAGTATCCGTTTCGCGCCGTGCCGCGCCACCGCAATGCGGGCAGGTCGTATTCACCCATTCGGTCGCACGCGCCAATGGGCCTTCGCCATCATCAGTTGGTTTATAGTCGGACATATATGGCTGCATTAATGGCAGTTCGGATTCAGGAACCGGCACCCAGCCACATTTTTCACAATATACCAATGGAATAGGTTCACCCCAGTACATCTGGCGCGAAAAACCCCAATCCTTTAACTTGTACTTTTTGGTACCACGCGCAAACCCATGTTCTGTACCATACTTAATAGCGGCCGCGATGGCTTCTTCTTTGCCCATACCATCCAAGAAAGATGAATTGATATGCGCGCCATCACCTTCCCATACCTTATCAGGTTCACCACCGGCCAACACTGGAATAATTTCCAACCCGAATTTCTTGGCAAAATCCCAGTCACGACCATCATGTGCCGGCACCGCCATAATCGCACCAAATCCATAATCCGCCAATACATAGTCCGAAATAAAGATTGGAATTTCGCGACCGTTAAACGGATTCTTGGCCATCACGCCATCCAAACGGACACCTGTTTTATCTTTGGTTACATCGGTGCGTTCAAATTCAGATTTCGCACGTGCAGCGGCTATATATTCATTAACTTCGGCCACATTTTTAATCTTGCCTTCATCAATCCATTTTTTAACCAACGCATGTTCTGGTGCAATAACACAGAAAGTCACACCAAATATAGTATCAACGCGTGTAGTATAAACGGTCATCTTGTCATCACCGACCATAAAGTCCACATCCGCACCATACGAACGCCCAATCCAGTTAATCTGTTCTGTTTTTACGCGTTCTGGATAATCAACATGTACCAAATCATCAATCAGACGGTCTGCGTACTTGGTAATCGCCAGATTCCACTGCAACTTCATTTTCTTTTCAACCGGCCCATGGCAGCGTTCACAGCAACCATCTTCCAATTCTTCATTGGTCAGATTAGTTTTACACGCAGGGCACCAGTTCATCGGCAATTCAGACTTATACGCCAAACCCGCCTTAAAGAACTGAATAAACATCCACTGGGTCCACTTGATAAATTCAGGATCCGATGTTGCGACCTTGGATTCTGGGTCAAAAGAAAGTCCCATTATCGAAATATCGCGTTCAAAAATCTTAATCAACTCAGCCACAGATTCACTTGGGTGCTTACCAATCTTGGTCGCATAATTTTCGGATGAAATACCCATGGAATCATATCCAATAGGGAACAATACATCATATCCACGCTTGCGACGAAAGCGCGCCATTACATCCATACCGGTATAAGGCAACATATGACCAACATGCAAACCAGAACCACTTGGGAACGGAAATTCAATCAAGTTATAATATTTTGGTTTGGAACCATCATTTTTCGGCACAAATGCACGTGTGTCCATCCATTTTTTCTGCCACTTTGATTCACGGTCATGAATCTTTTTGATATCATCAGCCATATCTTCATCCTATTTTTTTCTGTAAACCAGGTAAATTTTATACGCAAACCCTAATAAATTCAAGGGCTTTAATCATTTTTTTCAAAACACGCCAAGAACTCGGTATTACCGCTGCCACCGTGAATTGGCGAATCCGTGATTCCACACAATCGAAAACCAGAATCAGAAAAACTTGTTACAACTTTTTCTTTGGAAAAATCATGCCATTGTTGCGCGCGTATCACACCGTTCGATTTAGCGGCAATTTCACGCGGAACCTCGAACTGGGGCTTAATCAGCGCGACAATATATTTTGGATTCCATTGGGGCAGGGCCGCCACAATATTCGTCAGCGAAATAAAAGAAACATCAATCACAACCAAATCAACGTTTTCGCTGGGCACAACATCACGAATATCAGTCTGTTCCATAGAAATCACACGTGGATTTTCGCGCAATTCATCCGCCAGTTGATTAGTCCCAACATCCACCGCATACACGCGCTGTGCTCCACGCTTTAACAGCACATCTGTAAAACCACCAGTACTAGCACCGATATCCAAGCAAAACATACCATCCGGATTGATATTAAAACACTCCAACGCATGCGCCAGTTTCAAACTGCCACGACCAACAGAATAGGGCAAATCGCCCGCCACAATCACATCCGATTCCACAATATCCTGACTGGGTTTCTTGGCCGGTGCCCCATTAATCATCACCAGTCCCGTACGAATAGCCGCCACCGCGCGTGCACGCGTTGGATACAATCCCCGCTGAATAAGAGCCAAATCTAATCTCATGACCTTCATCCTAGCAATTAAGAAAAGACTTGCCAAGTTTTATTTTTTGGCTATACTGGGTACCCACTTTAAACAAAGAACAAGGATTTAAAAAAATGACATTAGAAATATGTACAGGCTGCAAAAGACGTTGCACTTTTAACTCTGCGCCCATCACAAACGAATACTCGATTGATATCGAACAACCATATTACATCCCAGCATTGGGAAATACCATTATCGCCGCTTATTATGACAACAATGGCAAAAAGCACACAACACCTTTGTGCAAAACAGCTCAAGAAGCGCAAGAATTGGCGAAGCATATTTCAACATTCTGTTGTAACCACAGCCAGAACGCGAAATAATAGGGCGCCATACGATGAATAAAAGCAACAAAATCAAGTTTCACACTGAACAGAAAGAATCCAACTCCAAAACAGCGGTAGCAACCAAGGCTATTGGTTTGCTGACCACTTGCGCTGGCGTTGCAACAATCGTTGCCTGTTTTTTTCAAAAGGACAGTGATTCAACTATGAATTTGGCCCCAATTGCTATAGTTGAGGTTTTGCTTGGCACAATGTGCCTGCGCATATCACACAGCGCCAAACAACAGGCCATGTGGCATCGCAAACAAATTCGCAAAATCCAAAAACAAAAATAAAGAATAGTCGGCTCAGATCCAAAATCCATATTCATCTGGAATCTATACAGCATACTATATGCCAACCATTGACCATAACATAATAAAAACATATATGAATTGGAGACAAGTATGATAGTCCATGTTCAACCATCAAAAACGGCCGAAGAAGCATTCATGCGTGCCCAACAAATATCACTAGAATGCGCAAATCATAAAATGAACTCAAAATAAAAATTACACCGCCCACTTGGGCGTTTTTTTTATAAAGAAGCACATATTTTATAAAAATGTTAACAAACATAATTATTTGTAATAACAAATTATTATTCATATAAATTAAAGAACTTTTTTAATTTTTATATATTATCACCCACCCCGGGGCAAAAATACCACCAAAAACCGCCCCATTGTGCATTTTTTACCCGCAAACCCGCAGAAATCCGCCATTTTTTATAATTTTACCGGTCAGAATAGGGCACAAAACCCAATTTTTTACCATTTTACACAACAAGAAAGCCCATTTTTGCCAACAAAACCACACAACAACATAACACAATTTATAAAACTATAATCAAAATGATAAAAACAACTTTTAACACAAAATATCAACTACACGCACCACCCATAGAACACAACAAACAAATTATCCATAAAAATAAACAAACAAAGATTTTCAGCCAGAAAAAACAGTGAGCACAAAAACCAGCCACCACAAAAAAGGCCACACATACAACAGCACAACACCATAAGACAACATGTGCACAATCAACACACAAGCATTTAAATACGCAAAGCAATATCAAACAACGAGCCCAGAACACAAAACCTAAGAAATATCCATATTATGCATACGTTTGATGCGCGAAACAATATCAAAAGAAATATCCATATTATGTATACGTTTGATGCGCGAAGCAATATCAAACTATACATAATATACATTATGCGCCTTTCTGCAATCGCCTAAAAACGCTGCGCCCCGCGCTTTTTCTTGGACTTTTCTTTCACGCACACCAGACAATATTTTTCACAAATAAAATTATTCAGCACCAACACACCCCACACCCGCATTTTTTTCGCCACCGTTTATTCCACAACCATACAACATGCACCCAATCCACAAACAAACTCTCCATCAGCCGAACCCACTTTTCAACATTTTGCCCATAACGACACTTAAAACCCCACAAACACCACCCCACCCCGCAAAAAAAACCGCCGCAACCCGCAGAAATCCGCCATTTTTTTGCTATTTTTTTGCCCTTTTACCGTATTTTTGCCAATTTTAGCCAAAAAAACTATACATAACCCGCCATTAAACACAACCCAGGAACAAAAAAAATTGGGCTGGTGTGACACCAACCCAACACATAATGTAATTTGTTAAATTCAATAATTAACGCTTTGTTATTTTTTTGATTTTAGACAAACCTTCATTTGCAACCCCGGACGCCATTTTCTTAATACCCTTAAGGCTCTTTTTCAAATCACTTTCCTGAACCGCTACAGTTTCTACTGGCTCTACTTTCGAGCAACAAAACGGACATTTTGTAGCCGCATTATTGATGTTCGACTTACAATATGGACACGAATGAGTGTTCGCAGGCTTTTTATCGCGCATCTTATTTACTGTGCGCACAAACAAGAATATAGCAAACATTGTTATCAAGAAACTTACAATAGAATTCAAGAACAACCCCATATTCAAAGTAGTTGCCCCAGCAGCCTGTGCCTGTGCAATTGTTTCATATGTCGCGCCCGGTTCACCACCGCCCAAAACAAAGAACCATTGCGAGAAATCAACCCCACCAACCAGCAATCCAATCGGCGGCATCATAACATCTTTTACCAAAGAATTAACCACCCCGGTCATCACACTACCAACAATGATACCGACCGCCATATCGATAGCATTACCACGCTGAATAAAGTTCCCAAATTCCTTTAATAAATTAGTTTTTGCCATTGTTTTCTCCTTTGTTTTTTGTTTTTTGTTTCGCATGTTCCTGGACGGCTTTAACAACCTTGCCCAGCGTTTTTCTAAGACTTTCATCACACGTCTGAACCGTTATATCAGCCAACGCATAAGTCTTGTATCTTTCGTCAATTAACTGCCCTAAAATTTTGCGACTATCCGCATTCAACAGCTGCGGACGCGTATCGCGTGCACCAGTACGCTTGACCAGCAAATCCAAATCCGCACGCAACCATATAGTCAACGCGCGTTTAAGAGCCATCTCGCGCACTGCAGGCGTGATAAAAGCACCCTCGCCCGTCGAAATCACCTTTAGCGCAGGTGGCGTATCCAACAAACGCGCAATTACACGCTGTTCTACGCGCCGAAATTCAGCCTCGCCGTACAAGGAAAATATATCAACCACACTACAACCCGCAGCTGCTTCGATTTCTTTATCAGAATCAACAAACGGGATACCAAGTTTGCGCGCCAACGCACGCCCCACACTGGTTTTACCCGCACCCATTAACCCAACCATAACGATTGGCTTATCAATCAATCCTTCAAACTCGTTATTCATAATGCTAGATATCATACCAAAAAATCAGCAACAAACAATAAAAAATTCCCAGACGCATTTTTGTTGTTTGTTATAAATCCAAAATATGCTATAATTCACATATACTATATAAGAGAGAATAAACATGAAACAAAACCTAATAATAACATCATCTCTGATTATTTTGGGTGCCGCCCTGCCTGATGCTTGGGCTGCCACACCATACCATTACGCAAACGCAATCACTGCAAACAATATTGCCGTAATGCAACACTCTATTATCAGCACCGCAATGGGCGCAAGCGACCGCATGGCCGCATCAGTACTTCGACCAGAAGAAATTTTCAAACAACACGCTGCAAAAAAAACACAACAAAAAGTTGATCCGGCATCCATATATGGCCGCGCACCTATGTACGGCACCGCACCGATGTATGGCGAATACAACGATGACGGATCGATTGGCCGCAACGGTGGCGACAACGCGCCAACACTTGGACACGCATGGTTCGCATGGCAACATTTTGGTAACGACACAAAATTCCAAGACATCCATGTTCTGGAATCCGATTTGGAACTAGCAATGATCGGATTGGCCGGTGACAAACTACAAACAGAATACGGCATGAGCGAATGGGGTCTTTTCACCGGATATATCGGCGGCGACCAAACACAACAAAACCTGACAATCAACGAAGACGGCGGATATTTCGGCGCATACAAGAAACTGACCGCGGGTCGCGCCGCTATATCTTTCGCATTAAACAGCGGCGTATTAAGCAACAATATCGATGCAATCGCATCTGACAAGACCGCACTAACCGATGATTTTACCAACATCTGGGCAGGTGGCGGCTTTAGCGCTGCTTACACTATCCCAATGGACGACAGTTTCATATTCCGCCCATCTATTTATGCGGGCTATACATGGATTAAGTCCGATAACTACACAACCTCATCAGGCGATGTTATCAAAAACAAGGATTTCCATATGTTTGAAATCAGTCCAGCAATCCGCTTTATCAAACACATTGGCAACGGATGGTTTGGCGCAATGCACGCAAAATACGTTATGATTTTCGACAACGGCGGCGAAACCAAAGTTAACGGAACAGAATTAAGCACATTGGAATCCGATCACTTTACAGAATACGGTCTGGCACTTGAAAAAACAATCGACAGATTCAATATCACAGCCAATGTTGGCCGTCGCGATGGCGGACACACCGGCTGGGTCGGCGGACTTAATTTGAAATACATATTCTAAAACTTTGAAAACAAAAATTAAAAATCCCGCAATCGCGGGATTTTTAGACAAGAAAGAAACTTTTTTATTCCATATTTGCCAGTTGTTCCAACTGGTCAGCAGCAATCAGCGCATCAATCATTTCATCTAACCCTGCTCCACCAGATAGGATATCATCTAATTTGTACAATGTCAACTTAATACGATGATCTGTGACACGTTGTTCTGGAAAATTATATGTACGAATCTTTTCACTGCGATCGCCCGAGCCAACCATGCTTTTACGCGCATCATTACTTGCCCCAACCTGTTCGTTGCGTTGCTTTTCATACAGTTTAGAACGCAACACCGCCATCGCCGCAGCTTTGTTCTGGAACTGACTGCGTTCATTTTGACATGTGACAACAATCCCTGTTGGGAAATGCGTAATACGAATAGCGCTATCTGTTTTATTAACGTGCTGACCGCCTGCACCAGACGCACGAAACACATCAATTCGGATATCTTTATCTTCGATAACAACATCAATTTCTTTTGCTTCAGGCATAACAGCCACAGATGCTGCACTGGTATGAATACGACCGCCCGCCTCTGTTTCTGGCACACGCTGAACGCGATGAATACCTGATTCAAATTTCATACGACCATACGCGCCCGCGCCATCAATTTTGAATACAATTTCCTTGTACCCGCGCAACGAAGTTGCGTTTTCTTCAATAACTTCAACCTTCCAGCCCTGACGCAACGCATAAGATTTGTACTGATTATACAAATCGCCCGCAAAAAGCGCAGATTCTTCACCACCAACGCCAGCACGAATTTCCATAATCACACTATTGTCATCCGCATCATCACGTGGCAACAACGCAATTTGCAACTTTTTTTCAATATCAGGCAGCGCATGATTCAATTCAATCAACTGCTCTGTCGCTAAATCGCGCCATTCAGGATCAGCCTGCATCGCTTCTGCATCCGCGATACCAGCCGTAGTTTGAAAATATTCGTTAATCAGCGGCAGTATTTCATTAAGGCGAGAATATTCCTTGGACAATTTAGCCAAATCATCACCAGCAACCTCGCCCGAATTCATCTGCGCCTCGATAGCTGCTGCACGCGCCTGAATATCTTTTAACTTTTGTTCTATAATCATATTACGCAACCTTTAACAATTTTACAGCATCCGACAAAGTCAATGTTTGTTGCTGTCCCGAAGTCATATCTTTCAATGCAACAGCTTGATTTTTTGCTTCATCTTCACCAATTATTATACTGTATTTAGCCTTGATTTTATCAGAATATTCAATTTGATTTTTAAACTTTTTATCCGCATCCAAATACGCAACTGCGGCAATATCTTCATCACGCAGAGCATTCAAAACAGATACAGCATACGCCAAATTATCCGCCCCCATACACAGTACAGAAACTTCTACCGGCGACTCAAATTGTGTCAAATCAATCGCGCCTGCTTCCATCAGCGCAACAAATATACGCGAAAAACCAATCGCGGCACCAACACCAATAATTTTAGTCTTGCTAAATTTACCCGCCAAGTCCGCATAACGACCACCACCGGCCGCGGTACCCAGTTCCGGATGACTTAACAACTTAAATTCAAACACCAAGCCCGTATAATATGCCAAACCACGTGTAATAGATAAATCTATTGTCGCATTTTTTACACCAAACAATTCCAGCGTATTCATAAAATTATTCAGTTCCGCGACCGCTGCATCCAACTTGTCAGACTTGTTCAAGAACCCAGAATAACCATTTGTAAATACTGATTTGATTTGACTTTCTTTTTCGGCATCATTTAATGTATCACGCAGCCCCTCGGCAAAGTCTTCATCGCCCATTTTATCTTTTTTATCGATTAAAACGAACACATCTTTTTTCTGGCCGTCTGTCATTTCCAGATAGTCAAACAATGCATCCCAGAATGGACGAGAACCTACACGCACTTCGTTTTCACCAATAAATTCGGACACAGAATTCAATGTACGCTGAATCACAGAAATAATTTCAGCATCATAATTCGTGGACAATGAATTAACACCCATTATATCCATATCCATCTGATAAAATTCGCGATAGCGACCACGCTGCGCGCGTTCACCACGATAACGCTTAGAAAACTGACTTGCGCGGAACGGAAACGTCAAATTATTAAGATGCCCCGCAACATAGCGCGACAATCCAACAGTCCCATCATAACGCAAACCCATTTTTGTATCGCCTTTTTGGAACAAGAACATCTGGGTTTCAATTTCATCCCAGTTATCTTTGTCCGTTAAAACTTCGGCTCGTTCAATGGCCGGCAAATCCAACTGGTTAAAACCAGAGTTTTTCAACACATCCAGCATACGCGCAGCACAAAAATCAAAGCAACGCTGCTCGGCTGGTAATAATTCTATAAATCCCGACAAGGGTTTTGTTGGTTTCAAATCCATTTTATTTATTCCTATTGTTTTTGTATGGAAACCTGTGACACTATTAATGCCAATTATATCATATAAAAAGTCAATATGCTAATATTCGCCCGCGTGGGCGTGATGAAAAACAACAAAAATGAACTTATTTTCTATCATTTCCCTATAATTCTAGGGCATTTTTTTCATTTTTCAAGTAAAAACAAGTGTCGGGGACGCACAAAACACACAAATGACGAAAGAAAAGATTAAACTTACTTATAACATCTGTGTTTTTATCGTTCTGATACGCCCCACGACAATATATATGATACAAAAAATTAGATTAATTCGCCACAGGCACATATTCCGCCTTAAAATAACGCATGCAGCCCTGCACCATTTTGCGCCAGCCAGCGTTTTGCGCGTTCCACGCCAAATCCATACAAGCCACGAACTTCGGCCCAAAATTCTGGCGAATGATCCATATGTTTTTTATGTGCTAATTCATGCATTACGACATATCGCATCACATCTGTTGGCGCAAAAGCCAACCGCCAAGAAAAAGACATTGTTCCTGTACTGGAACAACTGCCCCAACGACTCGTCGTATCGCGCACAGCAATTCGTGCTGGCCAAAATTCGCGTGGCGCGCTATGAATCATATTCTTTAATTCGCGCAAAAATTCAGCTTTGATAAAGTCACGAACGCGCCGCGGGAACATAGAAATATCGCCCCCAACAATCAGTTGGGCCGTCCCATCATCCAAAATTTGAAATTTATTCGAATGACGCGTTGAATCATGTACCAGCAACACCCGCCGCCCCAAAAATTCCAATTCCATATTCGGATAAATAGCCTGCTTTTCAGGACATTTTGCAAACACAGACTCAACCCATCGCTGTTTTGATTCCAGAAACTTAATTGCCGCCCTGTCCGACACCAGCCAAGGTTTAGATATATGAATTTCCCGCACCGGCGCAAACTTTGGCCGAATTGTTATATTACGCAAACCACGACGACTGTTAATCACAACAGGAACTTGGGAATCATCCGACAAAACAAAAACATATTCCGCCATAAATCACATCTTGGCCTTTATATCACGCGCGATTATATCGGCATCAAATCCCATACGCGCATACACTTCGGCCCCAGGCCCCGAAACACCGAAGTTATCGATACCAACAACGGCATCTGCAAATTCAAACCAAGGCGCGGATGCTGCCGCCTCAATCGCGACCACAAATCCCGCCAACATTTTATTTTTATATTCTGAATCCTGTGCGCGAAAATCAGCCACAGACGGCACAGACACAACCTGAACCGCATCACCTAAACGCGCTGCAACTTCAACCGCCAGCGGCACTTCACTGCCTGTGGCCAAAATAGTCGCACGAACGCGTCGTGCGCGCGCAGGATGAATAATATACGCACCGCGCCCTATTTCCACATCCAGCGGTGTAGGAATCTGCTTAAATGCCTGACGCGACAAAATAATCGCGGACGGATGTGATATATCTGCCAATGCACGCCGCCACGCATATGCAACCTCTAGCCCATTACATGGTCGAAATACATTTAAACCAGGAATCAGTCGCAACGATGGCAACTGCTCAATCGGTTGATGCGTTGGACCATCTTCGCCAACCGCAATACTGTCATGCGTAAACACATATATGACCGACAACCCCGACAAAGCAGCCAAACGAATACTTGGACGCATATAGTCACTAAACACCAAGAAAGTCGAACCATACGGATGTAATCCAGCAATGGAAAGGCCGTTCATTATCGCACCCATCGCATGTTCACGAACGCCATAGTTTATATAATTACCGGTAAAATCATCGGCTGTAATCTCGCGCGAGTTTTCAACCCTAACATTGGTACTGCCACCCAAATCCGCACTGCCGCCAATCAATCGCAACCCAGTTTTCAACAGACCATTTAAATACATTCCCGACAATTCACGCGTAGAAACATATTCCCCCACCGGTGGCAACGAAACATTTGGAATATTCTCAATCGCCGCCGCACGAAATACATCTTTCTTATCGGCAGCAACCTTGGCCCATAAACTTTCACCACGCGGACACAGATATTTTTCAACCAACTGCATCATTTCCGAATCGCTTAATGCGTTACCATGCGCCTTGCTTTTGCCTGCCAAACTGGACCCGCGTCCAATCTGGGTACAACATTGAATAAACACAGGCGCGCTGCTGGACTTTTGCGCTGCCGTCAACGCACGATTTATCTTGGCAAAGTCATCACCCGCCACACGCAGCACATGGAATCCCGCCGCCGCCATACGCGCAGCCACATCAACATCCGTCATCGCCGCACCATCAATAGATATACCATTATCATCCCACAGCAACACCAGATTATTTAACCCATATCGTCCTGCAAACGCGATTGATTCCTGGGCCACACCCTCCATCAAATCGCCATCAGAACAAAGACAATAAACGCGCGCATCGGTCTTGTTAATTTTTTCCGCCAACGCCAACCCAACGGCATTACCAACACCCTGCCCCAAAGGACCAGTTGTCGCATCAACGCCGGGCGTACCATATTCAGGATGCCCTGCCGGCCCACCAATTTTACGAAAAGCATTTAAATCACCGACATCATATCCGCACATTTTTAGGACAGAATACAACAGCGCACTGCCATGCCCCGCAGACATAACGAATCGGTCACGGCCAAATCGCATAAAATTTGCAAAAACCGTTGTCACAACATCGGCCGCCCCCAAAACAATGCCAACATGCCCACTGCGCGCCATACGCACAGCATGCACCGCCCAAGCGCGGACGGCATTTGACATATCTTTTAATTGTTTGGCATCGAACTTCATTTTATGGTATTATACCACAAAACAGGTGAATAAAAAATGTTAAAAATTTGGACTGATGGCAGTTGTCTTGGAAATCCTGGCCCAGGGGGCTGGGGATTTGTTGCAACTGATGGGAAAAACATCGCAGAACGCAGCGGTGGCGAACAAAACACAACAAACAATCGCATGGAATTAATGGCGGTTATCCGGGCCCTGACGGCGGCCAGCCGTCATGACGAGTTGGAAATTCACACCGACAGCCAGTATGTAAAAAACGGAATGCAATCCTGGGTAAAAAATTGGAAAAAAAATAATTGGCGCACCGCGGACAAGAAACCTGTTAAAAATCAGGACTTGTGGATGCAGTTGGACGAATTGGCATCTACTAAAAAAATTCATTGGCATTGGGTCAAAGGACACGCCGGCGAAGAAATGAACGAACGCGTTGATACATTGGCCCGCACCGCCGCCGAAAAATTAAAATAACATACAACAACAATAAAAAAAATCCCGCAAACGCGGGAATTCTTTTATTTCTTTTTGGCTCTTTTTGTCTTTGATATTACTTTTGTTGGTTTGCACATGATATAGATTGTATAAATTGTCAATCCCAAAACAGCAAAAACAGAAAGCATAGCAGGTATTTCCGCCCAGCCCCAGGCCATCTCATACCCTGCCTCGCCCAACAATGTCAAAGCGGCCATAAAAATATATAAGACAAAAATCGTACCCACCAAACCAAAGAATCTTTTGGTTGAATATCCAGCGTCATGGAAACGACGAGCACCCATCGCCAACTGTGGAATAAATATAGCCAACGACCATATATTATCCAACAGACCAACCCCTATCAACGCCAATACCATCCCCATCAGCCACAAAAACAGTATCGCAAACCAATACTCACTGCGCGTGGTGGTTCCGGAAAATTCAAAATAACGCGTAAAAAAGTTTTTAACTGCCACATGAAACGGCACCATTTTTTGTTTTGCCATAAGATCTCTCCTTATTATCTGACCTGTGTATTATATCATAAATTTATAAAAAAATAAAACGACAATAATGCCGTTTTATTTTATACCCTTGAATCCAAGTGCAACGATAAACATTTCCACGCTATCCTTGCGTGACGAAGGTGGCTTAATATGATGCACTGTTTCAAAATTTTCTTTAATCTGTTTAACTAATTCGCCAGTTGACCCACCCGTAAAAGATTTTACAACAAATGTTCCGCCGACCTTTAGCGCACGCAACGCAAAATCCAGCGCATATTCCAACAAAACCATTTGACGAATATGATCTGTCTTTTTATGTCCAACCGTATTTGGCGCCATATCAGAAACAACCACATCAGCCGTCCCTGCGCCATATTCTTCCGCAGGCAAGCCCAGTTTATCCTCTAGCCAGCGCAACGCTTCGTCACTGGTAAAGTCCCCTTGATATGTTTCCACGCCTACAATTGGTGATATTTCCAACAAATCCATAGCAAAAATTTTGGATTTTGGATATGTACGCGCGATATATTGCGACCAAGACCCAGGTGCAGCCCCTAAATCAACCACGACCTGACCATTGCGCAGGAAATGAAACTTTTCATCCATTTCAATCAATTTATATGCCGCACGCGCACGATATCCATCTTTATGCGCACGCGCCACATAAGGATCATTCGCCTGACGCTGCAGCCACGCGACCGATGATTTTCTTGATGCAATTTTTTTATTCGTTATTTTCATATCAAATTAACGCACCCGCGCAACATTACGCCCCATTTGTCTTTCTTGATGCTTCACATAAGCCTCATAGCATTCATGTGCTGCTGTTTCAGGATTAACATATGTTGTGTACATACGCTCATCTTCTACCGAAAAGAAAAGCTCTTCCTTACCATGAAACTTGTACTCTACGGCAACCATATAGCCATGCACACCAGATTGCACCGCCTTAACCGGACGATAAACTTTGGAAATTTCCCAATTAAACAAATGTTTCCAATCTATCTTCATGATATTATCCTTTATCTTTGCCTATACAATCTGCTTGCCACCTTTTGATAAAAGGCGATTGCGTTTTCATGTGCCTTGTCTGCAGACACAATACACAAATTATCTTCATCAGACGTAAACCAATGTTCAACTATACCACATTCGACATACCGTACTGTCACACGAACACCAACCAATGTTCGCCCTGCATCACGATATTCACGATAAACCACCACAGGAGGCACAACATGCACAGGCGTTCTTTGAAACCTTTTAGCAACACCCATCACAACCTTATCAAGCAACATTATTATTTAACTCCCTGAGGTTTTGGTCCTGGCTGCTGTTGCATTTTTGCCATAATCGCTTCCATTCCACCCATACGCTGAATCATAGCCATCTGCTGTTTCATCTTGGTATACTGCTTAATAATATGTTCAACTTCGCGCACAGTGCAACCCGCTGTTTCAGCGATACGCGCCTTGGCATTTGCGAAAACTTTTTCTGGTTCTGCGCGTTCCGCAACAGTCATCGCTTCCAAGATTTTAATCTGGGCATCAACGCTGCCGTCTTTAATCTTTTCCTTCATCGCAGACACAGCACCACTCATCCCAGGCACCATTTTCAACAGTCCGCTAAAATTGCTCATCTTTTTAATCTGCTTTAACTGGGCCAACATATCGTTCATATCAAATTGACCAGACATCATACGCTGGGCAGTTTCCTTCATACCGCTAGGCATTTTTGCTTCCAATTCTTTTTCAACCGCTGCCGCATCATTTTGAACAGAATTATCAACTACTTTTTTTTCTTTCTTTTTACCGAAACCAAACATTTTTTCACTCCTTTTCTATGATTTTATTGTCATTAAGCCTATTTGTCCAGATACTTTTGTAAATATTTTCCTGTCTTGGATTCTGGAACTTTTACGATGTCCTCTGGGGTACCATACGCGATTAACTGACCACCGCCCGCACCACCGGTTGGTCCCAAATCAATAATCCAATCCGCTGTTTTAATTACTTCCAGATTGTGTTCGATAACGATTACAGTATTGCCCTGCTCGACCAATTCATGTAATACAGACAGCAGCATTTTTATATCTTCGAAATGCAACCCTGTTGTTGGCTCGTCCAAAATATAAATCGTTTGTCCTGTACTGCGTGCCGCCAATTCCTTGGACAACTTTATACGCTGGGCCTCACCACCGGATAAATCAAGTGAACTTTGCCCCAATTTGATATAATCCAATCCAACACGCTTTAACAATTCCAACTTGCGCGCAATTTTTGGCACATTGATAAAGAATCTGTACGCTTCATCAACGGTCATATCCAACACATCAGCGATTGATTTACCCTTATACTTAACCGCCAATGTTTCTTCGTTATATCGTGTTCCATGACAACAGTCACATTGAACATAAACATCAGCCAAGAAATTCATTTCAATCTTAATCTGACCATCGCCCTGACAGGCTTCGCATCGACCGCCTTTGACATTAAACGAAAAACGCCCAGAAGTGTATCCACGCGCCTTCGCCTCGGGCAGGCCTGCAAAGAAATCTCGAATATCGCCAAACACACCAGTATATGTCGCAGGATTACTGCGTGGCGTGCGCCCAATTGGCGACTGGTCTATATCGACAACCTTGTCCACATTTTCCATGCCACGAATGATATCGTGCGGCGCAGTTTCCATCTTGGAATTATAAAGTGCACGCATCAAGGCAGGATAAAGCGTATTCAACAACAAAGTTGATTTGCCAGACCCCGAAACACCAGTCAAGGCAACAAACTTACCCAACGGGAAATCAACATTTATGTTCTTTAGATTATTACCATGTGCGCCCATAACGCTGATTACTTTGCCATTACCCGCGCGCCGTTTTTTAGGAACTTCGATTTTTCTTTTCCCTGATAAATATTGACCAGTAATAGAATCCTTGTTCTTGATAACCTGCGCTGGAGTTCCATGTGCTACAACATTACCACCGTTAACACCCGCACCACGACCAATATCAACTAAATAGTCCGCGGCACGCATCGCATCTTCATCATGTTCGACAACAATCACAGTATTGTCTTTATCGCGCAACATCTTCAAAGTATCCAGCAATTTATCATTATCACACTGATGCAAACCAATCGAAGGCTCGTCCAAAACATATAAAACACCAGACAACCCACTGCCAATTTGTGATGCAAGTCTGATTCGTTGTGCTTCACCACCGGACAAAGTTCCCGCCATACGCGAAAGGGTCAAATACCCCAATCCAACATTTTGTAAAAAGTATAATCTGTCTGTAATTTCACGCAGAACAATTCGCGCGATATCGTTTTCTTTCTGTGACAAATGATTCGGCAAATCTTTGAACCATTTTAAACTGTCATCAACAGCCATATCACACACATCCATAATATCCGCACCATTGATACGAACACACAGCGCATGAATATTCAAACGCTTGCCGTGACAAACGGGGCAAGGCTTTTCAGATTGATATTTCGCCAATTCCGCACGCATCGCTTCTGATTCCGATTCGCGCCAGCGACGCTCGATATTTGGGATAACGCCTTCGTATGGTTTTTCATACACAAAACCATTCCAGTTAATTTTAATAGTTTCATCACCACTGCCATACAAAATCAAATCTTTTTGTTCCTGGGTCAATGTATGCCAAGGCTTGGACAAAGGAATCTTGAATTTTTTATGTAATGCATCCAACAGATGTTCAAACTGGCTTAACATCCCACCACGTGACCAAGGTGCAATCGCACCACCCAATATAGATTTAGAAGGATCTGGCACCACCAAATCAGGTGACATATTTAACTGCACACCTAAACCATCACAATTTTGGCACGCGCCCATTGGAGCATTAAAAGAAAACAATCTTGGCTCTATCTTTGGCACAGTAAACCCACTGACCGGACAGGCATAGCTTTGTGAATATAATGTATCTTCATTTGTATCCAGTCTGCGCACCAACACGGCCCCAGGCACCAATCGCAACGAGCCTTCGAACGATGAATAAAGGCGCGAACGAAATTCTTCATCATCACTACCCTCCGCTGGCATCTGCAAACGATCCACAATAACAAAGATATTGTGTTTTTTATTCTTGTCCAGTGTACCAACTGCGAACAAATCGACCAATTCCCCATCAATAATCGCGCGCTGATACCCCTGTTTTATCAAGAACGCCAATTCCTTGCGATATTCACCCTTACGCTCGCGCACAAGTGGGGCCATAATAAATATCTTGGTTCCACTTGGAATTTTCATAGTCCAATCGACCATTTCCGCAATCGTTTGTGATTTAATCGGCAATCCTGTCACAGGCGAATGCGGCACCCCAATACGTGCCCACAACAATCTTAAATAATCATAAATTTCCGTCACAGTACCAACAGTTGAACGCGGATTTTTTGATGTTGTTTTTTGTTCGATTGAAATTGCAGGCGAAAGTCCTTCTATAAAGTCAACATCTGGTTTTTTTTGCATATCCAAAAACTGACGCGCATAACTGGACAATGATTCCACATATCTGCGCTGGCCTTCGGCGTAAATTGTATTAAATGCCAATGACGACTTACCCGATCCGGACACGCCAGTAAAGACCACCAATTTATTTTTTGGCAGATCCAAATCGATATTTTTAAGATTATTTTCGCGCGCACCGCGAATTTTTATTACACCTGTCATAGCAAGATAAAATATAGATTAAATATTTGCTTTTTCAAGACAAGGGGCGAAGATTCCTTTCGCCCCTCGTAATTTTCATTTTACTTATTGGCCATCAAACTATCCGGCGACATGGATATACCAGTTTTTCTGGTGTGGTCCGGCCCAGCATCTGGAGCCAAAACACCATTAACCCAAATATCGATACCACCCGCATTACCAAATGTAGCCTTGTACTTATCACCCGCAGGCACATAATAAACATCACCTGGGACCAATACACGACTAAATACAGTATTGCCACGTGCATCTTCTATTTTCACCCAAGATTCCTGTACTGCCTGTAATATAACATCTGCTTTTTCACGATTATTTGTTCCGAAACGTTCACGAACTGCGATTTTATATTCTGGTTCTTTGATTGTTTCTTCGACAACAACTACATCTTCTGTTTTAGCATCAGATTCGCCTGCCCCAGAAAAACTTACAATCATAACAATCGCAAAAATCAGAACCAACAATCCGCCCAAGAACCAAATCCAATTCTGATAAACAAACTGATACGCCTTTACAAACCAAATCTTGGCCCAGTGTTCTTCTTTGATGCTTGGCATCGCGCATGCAGTAACATCTTCATCGTCATCAGCTGCACAATCAGAAACCAAACCCATTTCCTTTTTAATCTTTGCAACGATTTCATCAGGATTCAGCCCCAATTCCATCGCATAATTACGCGCAAACCCAAGGATATAAACCGGTTCTGGGATAACAGAATAATTGCCTTCTTCCAATGCCGTTAAAAATTCTTCGCGAATACACAGTTGTTTTGAAATTGTTGGAATTTCGCGTTTACGACGACCTGTTGTACGCGCGGCACGCAACATCTCGCCCGCAGTCAATTCCACAGGTGTTTCAACAACAACTTCACTATTTTCAATATTTTCTGTCATATTTTACCGTCCCCTGTTATATAATTTGTCCTAAATGATACCCCAAAATTCGCGAATTGCAACCTTTAAGACATCTGCATCTGTTATCTGATTAACTTTGATTCTGAACTCCGCAGAATTAGGCATTCCCGCACTGTACCACGCCGCATGTTTTCGAAACATTGGGATCGCTGTTTTTTCACCATAATATTCCAAAGCATACTCTAAATGTTGCAACACGATTTCGCCTATGTTTTTCTGTGTCACATCACCCAGCGCTTCTGCCAATGCCCATGGTCGCCCCAGCAACCCGCGACCAATCATAGCACCAGAAAAACCCAACCGTTCCACACGCAGCAAATCATCCGCTGTTTTTATATCGCCATTGGCAATAATTGGAATTGGTGCATCATGTACATCTGGCAATACCGCAGGTCCCACATACAACTGCGCACGCGTGCGACCATGCAACGCAGCGAATCGGACACCATTATCCGCCGCAATATGAATCAAGTTCTGCCAATCCTTGTGTTGTTCATCCCAGCCAAGTCTTGTCTTAATAGAAACAGGTATCTTTACAGCCCCAACAACCGCGGACATAATCTGTCCCGCCAACTTGTGATCGCGCATCAAATGCGCACCAGCACCTGCCCTTGTTGCAACCTTTGGCACAGGACATCCCATATTAATATCAATCCACTGTGCGCCTTGATTTTCAAGGATTTTAGCGGCTTCGGCCATTAATCTGACATCCGCACCAAATATCTGGGCACCAATATTACCTTCATCAGCATAGTTATCAAAATTCCGTAAACAATTTTTATGCGCCCCTACCAAAGAATGACAAGAAATCATTTCAGTCACCATTGGTGCATGTGGCGAAAACTGACGAATCAGTCGCCTAAAAGGTTTATCTGTAATCCCAGCAAGGGGTGCAGCAAAAATTTGATTCTGACTAAACATTTATGATATAATGCCATCGATGAGGGAAAAAATCAAAAATTTCTTTGGCTTTATCGGGCGCGCTTGGTCTGGCGGCGCCAATGGCAAACTTGGTATTTTGTTTGCACTGTTTGCGGCATTTATGTTTATCCGCATGTTTTTCGGCGATGTAAATATTCAAAGATTCATTGTAAACATTTGGCGACTTGAAAACGAACAGTCACATCTGGCCGAAGAACAGAAAAAGCTTAACAGTCTTGAACGACATATTAAGCTTTTACAAACGCAAAGTCCCGATTATATCGAAGAACTTGGCCTAAAATACCTTAATGTTGGCGACCCCAAGGCTAAAATATTAAAGATTTAATTCAAAACCAAAATCGTCCCATTTAAATATAACGCAAAACACATCCAGATAATATATGGCCACACCATATAAGATGCCCCCTTGCTAAACGCACGGAAACTTTTGGCCATCCATACAGATATTCCTATCAGCAACACCAAAACTAATAACGCGGCTGCAACCTGTTGTACACCAAAGAACAAATAGGACCACAGCAAATTAAGAAACATCTGAGATGTAAATAAAAAATATGCAGTAGCTTTGGATTGACGCGCCTTACCTGCACGCATAACCAAATAAAGCGCTATACCCAACAGCGCATACAATATAGTCCACGCCACACCAAAGACCCAGCCCACTGGAGTCAGCACAGACTTATTCAACGCATTATACCACAAATCCCCGCTATTTTCCGGTGTAAAGAACACCCCAAATATCCCCGGCACAAAAGCAATTACCATTGCCAAGACAAACAACCAAAACTTCTTCATTTCATCTCCTTTTTTCCTTTAAACACAATAATATCACTTTCACATCTATTCTGCCCTAGGAACCTTTTTCTAGTCTTGACAAAGCGGTACAAAATGGGCTACAAAATATATGCTTTAAGGAGAAGTTATGAAAAAAGAAGAAGCATTTTTAAAAGTAGCAAAATTAAATCCACAGGTTTTCCAATACATCCCTTTCAAGGCTGGAACGCCATATATATCTGGCTTTGACGCAATGGGCAACCGTACCGCCAAACACATAACCCACGAAGATGTAATAAATGCAGCAAAATTATCAACAGAATTAAACATACCAGTTTTAACATATGAAAATGGCATCTATTGCTGGTCCTGGGGCACAGATTGCGTATTCTTGTTTGTAGAACCAGATTTCGCAGCAGAATTTGAAAAAACAGGCACCATGGTTCGTACAAATCAATTTGTACCTATGACAAATGGAGAAACATTGTTAACCTTTCCATCATTGATTCATCTGCGCAACACATCATACCAGCATCAAAAGGCAAAAATAAAAGCAACAATGTCAAAACAAAAAGTAAAATAAAAATCCCCAGTTTGGGGATTTTTATTTTACACATACAAAATTAAAAGGCACCAAAATATCGCGACACAAACTATGGTTAAAAACACCAACGCACTGCCAATATCCTTGGCCTTTTTAGATAACTCGTGATATTCCGTTCCAATTCTATCCACGACATTTTCAATTGCAGTATTTATCAATTCCGCAATCAATATTGACACCAATGAAAAACCCAATAATACTTTTGTCAGTGCTTCTACATTTAAAAACGGCAGCACCCCAAACCCCAAGGCAAGCAACAATAATTCCTGTTTAAACGCAACCTCATCGCGAAAGACTGTACGCAAACCAGCCATTGAATACAATGTCGCCTTATAAAGCCTTTTTAATACCCTCATTACTTACCCTTTCCTGTTGCAAGTTTATAATACAAATCGTTTTTCTGTTCCATCAAACGCTCTAACTCTTTATCACCATACTTCTCGCGCAAAGTTTTGACACCTTTACACCACGCAGTCAACGAAGTCCCCAATCCCAAACGACAGCCGGCAATTTTTCCGCCCGCAGCCTCTATAATCGTTGGAAAAAAGTCAAACGCCGCCACAGGTCGCTTTACATTTGTCCCGTAAAAAACATTTGTATTAATAAAGGCATTTGCCAATGGACGCGATTTAAGACCTTCCAATTGTTCCAAACTGCCAATAGCCAAATGCGCAGTATGATCATTAATCAAAATCACAACAGCACTTGGATCCTGAGCACGGAACCATTTAACAAAATCCGCAATAATTTTGTCTTCACATTTAATAATATCCTCTAATGTTTCCTGCTTAAAACCTAAATCACGACAGGCCTGTGTAAAATAACCTTCGGAATGAACATTAATCGTTTCCATCAAGATAAAGTAAGGTTTTTTGTCATTGATAATATCCTTTATCATCGGCTTAGTCATACGAAAGAGTGTTCCATCATCGATTCCATCAAATGGCTTGACATCCAATTCATAATCCAACATGGATAATAACTTTTCACCATCATAAATCGTATCGAAGCCCATTCGTCTAAGGAAGTTTTCCTTTAACGAAAATTTACCACTGGCAGGAAAGAAAGAATAAGTTTGATATCCATTTTTCTTGAATATTCTACCAATACCATGTGCCCCCACCATTTTTTCTATATTTTTATAACTGGTGTAAAACATAGGCAGTCCTGTTGTCATACCAGTAATAGCAGCAATAGTATGTGTCAGCCCTGACAACTCTTCATATTGTTCAAATGACACATGATTTTTTTGTAATTTGGAAATATGTGGTGTCAGTCCCTTTTTGCCAAACATCTTGGTATCGCCGTACGATTTTTCAATACTTTCCAATGCAATCATCAACACATTGCGTTTCTTTGGGAACGATATATTCACGCTTTCCGGATTCACATACTCGCGTTCATAAAAATCAGATGTTGTACGATTAAAGAAACTGCCCAACTGAACATTTGTTGTTGCGAAACGCATTCCCAATATCCCAAATACAATTGCAAACAAAGTACATCTTACAAATTTATAGTTATAAAAAATCTGGTATATTGCTGTCAACGCAACAGACCAGCCACCCGCACGGAATATCACACGTTTAATAAAACCCCACAGCATTTTATCATCAACGCCACCCGTACCAACCTGTATCACCAAAGCAACTTCATCAAGATTTATTCGCTTAAACTGGCCATAGGTCCACTTCATTGCACATTCCAACAATAAGACAATAAGGAATACCAACCAAACCCACAGAACTTTTTTATTAAATTTCCAATTTAAATCAAGTTTCATAATCGACCTTTTATAATCGTTTGCGCTATCAACATAACATATAAATTCCTAAAAAGCCAACATATAAAGTATTTTTTCCTATTAGGCTCCGCCACAACAAAAATTAAACCGCCGCATTCGCGACGGTTGAATTCCTGGCACGCCCTACAGGATTGTAAATTCCCATACACGCTTACGCTTTATGGGCCCCTTTCGCCTTCGGCTCGAACCTACAGGTTCTCATCCAAGGTCGTGACAACAAAAATTAAACCGCCGCATTCGCGACGGTTGAATTCTTGGCACGCCCTACAGGATTCGAACCTGTGACCTGCAGATTAGAAATCTGATGCTCTATCCAGCTGAGCTAAGGGCGCAACGCCATGTATTTTATATTAAAAATATCTAAATTTCAAGCCCGTGTTACTTTTTTATCCACCCTAGTCCGCGTCAAAGCCACGCAAACGCCGAAATTCAAGGTACATATACAGATCCGCCACCGCAAAAAACAGCAACATTACAGCCATATAATACACCAGCGACAGCGCACCAACCGCCGGATAAAACAGCAGCATTACGGCCAAAAACAATAAAAACGCCGACACAATAAAATTAATCACATAATGCCCTATTCTGGCACGCCACATATTAATCGAAAAAATAACCGCCTGTAATGCCTTAAGAAAAAACCATATGATAAATATATAGGCCAATCCAACCGCAGTTGCCACTGGATAGACCAAAAACAAAATACCGACCAAGACATCCAATACACCAAAGGACAAATCCAACCATCCCCCTCCACGCATACCAGATATTATAAAACCTACCACCGTTCTATAGAGTCCGATAAAGACCAATGTCAGTCCAAAAACCACTGTAATCGCCCCCAATGCCACCATAGGCTTTATCAGCATAAATGCAGCGACAAAAATCAATACGATGGATTCAAAAATTAGCAATGGTATGCTTTTATCATAAATGCGCTTGGTATAAGCCGCATTTGCGTTTTTAATAGTTTGTTTGCTTGGCATATCTCTCTCCTATTTTTACCATATCTATTTTATCAATATACCGCGCAATATGTATTGGTATCTATTCTTAAAAAAATCGCCCAAACGGGCGATTAAATTCTAGATTTTTTCAACATAATCTACTTCGATTTCTGTTTTGAAAATACCACGATCAACTTCACCTGTCAATTTTACAGTATCTGTTGATGTAATCGTCTGACCGCGCCAGTCTTCATCATCGATTTCAACAGTAATAGAACCAGTAGAATCTTCAAACAAATATTTTTCATCACCCATACGCTGAACAATATGTCCCTTGACAACAACCGGCACATCATCACGCATTTCATTAACTTGTTTTACTGTCACGATAACTTCATCACCACTGACAAATCCGCCTTTGGTATTTGTATGTGTTGCAACCATCGGTGCTGGGGCCTGAAACTCAGCCAATGCTGCGCCAACAGACAACACGCCCATCAATGCGACCAAAGAAATCTTTTTCATTTGCATCTCCTTTATTTTCGTTTTCTAAAAAAATTATATCATATGAAGAATACAATTTGTCTAGGAAAAATTTACCCCAAACAAAGCCCCGCCATTTCGGCGGGGCTATTATCAGAATCTGTATGAACCAGAAACCTTGATATTGTGCAACTGAATATCCGAGTTGTATTGATAACGGTAATCAACACCCAACTGGAATCCATGTGCTGACAAGAATTCCACACCACCACCGATATTTGCCCACAATGGATCAATAGCTACATCATAGTTTGTATAATGCTTGGCGGCATCGAATTTATATCTTGCCTTGTCTGGACCACCAATAACATCATATTCAACGCCCAAAGCCATATATGGACGAATCTGGAACCATGCTGATGGATAGATACGCTTCTGCGCCATCAAAGTATAACCTGGTGTCAAAACGAAATAGCCATCAGATTCAAGTTGCATATAATCGCCACCTGTCACTTCTTCGGTTATATCAAAACCAAAGTTATAACCAGCACGCGCATAGATATTACCAACAACATACTGATTCAAGATATCATGCATCAATCCCCATTCGGAAATCAAACTGAACGCAGACCCAGAACCATCGATTGGGGTCACAAAGTTCTGTTCACGATTGATATCAAACATATGCAGATCCAAGAACGCATTTCCATAAAGACGTGTCTTATCACCCAATGTCTTCATCATATAACCACCCAATCCAACATTCGTATCGGTCACTTCAACACTGCTGTGGCCCGCCAAAACATTTGTGCTATAACTCAAATCTACAGAATCAGAAGCCTTGGATGACGTACGTGATACACGCCCTGTCAATCCCAGAATAACAGTATCTGAATCCTGCCAGTCAAAACCACCCGAAACACTAAAGCGATGACCATCAGCATGTGTACCGGTGCTTATATTCTGATACGACATACCATAGTCCACATCCAACCATGCCTTGCGCAGATTACGATTGCGATGCCAGATAAACTCATCCATCATACGATCTTCAAACGAACGGAACGCGGTATGTTCATTCAAGGACATTACACCAGCGACCTGTTCAGCCTCATACACTTGGAACAAATGGCTAAAGTTCGCCAAAGGTGCACCATCCGCTGTTTCAACATAATATTCCATACGATTATACAGTTCGTTTGCTGCATTTGACATTACCGAACCCTCAAACGCCAATGGAATCACTTCGATTGGTGTTTTGTTATAGAACTTCTTGTCCTGCAACTGCCCCGCAATCAAAGCATCCAAAGCACCTGCGGAAACATATTCGCCATCCGTAGAATCTGGCTGACGCGCAACAATTGGCTGCAACTTCATATTTTCAACCAATACTGGGCCGCCAAATCTTGGATCAAACACAACATACAAACTGTCCGTAGTCCCATCCAAATCATTATCACGCACAGAAACATATGCTGGCAAATCCTCATCTGAAGAATTCTTATCATCCAAAGAAGTCAAATAATCATAGCAAATAGAACCATCTGCGTTGCAATAGCGCACATCCAAATTACGCAACAATTCCAAATCGCTAAAGTTTTCAACCCCGCCATTGGCATGTAACAACCAAATTGCAGTACCCTGATTTACCGCATCCTTTAATGTAATACCAATCTGGGATTCACCCAAAGCGGCACCATTTACAACGGATGCACCAGTATAATCCGAACCACCCTTGAATGTGCCCTCTATACTAATCAAGGCACTACCGCCTTCGGCATTGGTAATCTGTCCCAAAGTATCATCTTCGTTAAGGCTGATTGTTGACCAATAGTTGTTAACACCCGTTCCATCACCCTCTGCGTATGGTAAAACAACAGCGCTTAATTGACTGCCAGAATCAAAGATATAGTTACCACCAACACCCATTGTGCCAACACCCAAGAATCCAACTCCACCAGAAACATCACCACCGACATTTACACTCATCCAATTGGTCTGATTTGGTACCGCAAATGTCAAATCCTGGGCCATAATACTGCCACCGACATCAACATTCGTGGCCTTGACTATCATTGAACCAGATTTCTGATTAACTTCACCTACAACCAAGTTATTAGTCTCTATAACAAAGTCCTCGGCACGAACATTAACACCATTTGCCAGCACACCAGATGTACCTTGTGTCAATGCAAAATCTGTATCGATTGCCTCTGCGCCACGGATACCAGCCCCATACAAAGCCACCGCGCCCGCATTAACAGTTAAATCCGACAAAGCAGTCCAATTATCATTTGAATCCAGTGTCAAAGTACCAAAATTATTAACAACACTGCCCAAACTCATGCCGCCAGTTGCATCAATGGTCAAAACATTATTATTTTCAAGGCCTGCTGCTGTCAGAATACCACCGGCATTAACAACCGTCAATGCGTCACCGCTCATAATAATATCACCAGCAACATTAACATTCTGGGCAATATTATATTCTGCACCACCCGCAACAAACTTCAAATCGCCACCATTTGTGATATCCAACGAGCCGGCCTTAAAGGTTGCTGCCAAATTATTCAACGCGCCACTTGTTGCGCCCTGGACCATATCGCCAGCAACACTAACAGCATTTGCAAACTCAGCCTTTGCCGTATTCAATGTCGCCTTAGCACCAGTACCAGAAATCGCCAAACTTTGTCCGTTGATGCTTTCTGTGGCATTAAGATTCATAACACCAGCATTATTTTCAATATCGCCAGCTACAATCGCCTTGGCACCAGCAACAACCATAGAACTTGTGTTATCCACATCCGCCATCGTCACAGTTCCTGCCAATGAATTGATATTCAAAGTATCGCTATTATCAACATTGGCCAAATTAAAATCAGCCGCTGTCATAATCAAATTCTTGTCATTATCAATTGTGCCAGTTGCTGTAATATCTTCGGTCACAATCACTGTAGTTGTTCCTGAATTCGTGACAGCCGCAAACGAAGCATTATCAGCGTTCATTGTCACAACACCAGCATTATTCATTTCTGTACCAAATGAAACATCACCGCTTGCGCTGACTGTCAAAGTATTACCATTGGCAATCTGTGCACCACCAAAACTGATATCATAACCATCAGTCCCAGTAGTTGTTATGGTTAAAGTATTACCATTTGCAAACAAACCAGCAGCAGCATAACTATCGGTCACACCCATATATAAATTACCATCAAACAACACATTGCCATTGTCAGCAGTAATCAAGGATGTTGCTGCCATAATTTTACCATGCGATTCAACCGAACCGGTATAAACCTGCGCTGCAGTAAGATTTAACGAATTGCCTTCACCAACAGTCAACAATCCATCAATATCCAGCGAATTCGCTGTCAAAGACAACATACTGCCAGAATTCGCAACAGTCACATCCCCCATCGCATGCAAACCATCCGCGGAGATAGTCACCCCGCGCTTTACCGTTGCATCATCAATTATAATATCACCGCCGGAAATCGAGCCATCAGCAACAACCTTGCCCAAAACAACATCATTCGACCCAGCATCCAAAGTAAATGCAGACGCACCACCAGCCATCGTTGATTGAACATTCACACTGCCCGCTTCTGTCATCAGATTTTCACGAGCATACAATCCGCCATCAATATTTACATTTTCTGCGGACTGAACATCACGAACATTTGTTCCAAAATTCAACACACCACCAGAAACATTAATCGCAACCTGAGAATCAGCCTGTGCCCCTTCTGCTACCGGCGATGGCGCATTACCACCAAACGAAACCGCACCACCAAGTGCATCAATATTAACTGTCCCCCCCGCAACATCAATAGACTCGAATGCAACAGCACCATTATCACTATCCGAACCCTTTACTGTCATAGTACCACTATTATTTGTCACCATCGCGCCAAATGTAATATCTTCGGCCTGAACCAACATATTACCATCGGCATTTGTAACTTCACCACTAACCAGAACAGCCCCACCTTCAGTTGAAGAAGAAACAGTCAAATCAGAATCCGCACCACTATTAGAAACAGAAGTTAATTTAACTGTAGTACCGCTTAATGTCATCGTTCCTTGATTGGAAACCGCATCAGCCACACTCAACTCATTTTCTGCCGTAACATTAGTCACAGAACCAGCCGAACCTACAACTTGTCCTTCAACTTCAACATTACCGCCAGCCTCACCAGATGCAACAACCTTCAATTCTTGTCCCGCATTTGAAACATTATTAACACTGACATTACCAGCACCTACAGACATATTTCCCGAGTTGTTAACAATATCAACATCTGATTGACTTAAATCCAGCGCACCGCCAACAGACAAATTATATGAATTCAAGTCATTTGAAAACATCCCCTGAATCATATCTGCGCTCGCATCCTGACCAAACGCCAAACTACCTGCAGTAAAATCAAACTTTTTATCAGCAGACATACCAGACAAATTAACACCATAACCAACATTGGCTTCATTTGTCACAGCGACAACTAAATCACCAGTATTTTGAATAGAACCGGTCGCACTATCACCGCCTTTGACCAACAACGAATCGGCACTCACGTTCATATTTCCAGAATTGTTAATAGTTCCATCAACAATCAAAGCGCCCGCAGCCCCAGTACCATCAGCACCCGCCACAGTCAAAGTACCATCTACATTATTGTTTTCAAGGTTCCCTGTATCATCATCCGCATCACCATCAAGAACATATATACCAGATGCCGAATTAAGATTTACGCTGCCCGTACCATTATTCTGAACGGTACCATATGAAATGATTCCGCCCTCAATATCAGTACCAGATATATTTTGCTGACTTTCGCCACTTGCCGAAATCGTAACACTTGCATCAGCGTCAGTACCAACACCAGCAACAAACACACCATTTGCCGCGCTAAGTCCCATATCGCCATCTGCGGCTTCTAATTTACCGGCAACAACGGAATTCGCAACAACCTCGACATTTCCTGAATTTGTAACAGTCCCATAGACAGCAAAATCATCAGCATTTTTCACTGTCAAAGAAGAACCTGCCGCCACATTAACCGCCCCCGACTGTGCAACATCCATATTTCCAACGGTAAAATCATACGCACCATTATCAGCACCAATAAAAGCAAGCTCATTATTATTTAAAACACTCAACAATGCGTTCAGCGATACAGCACCACCAGAAGAAACCGTAAAAGGTCCCTCGCCAGACAACTGGTTCACATACAATACGCCTTCTGTAGCCAACGCACTGCCACTGTCAGTCGCCTGCCCCGCATACATTTCACGAAACGACAAACCGCCAGGCGCATTAATTCCACTGGCCTCCTGTACCACAACGGTATTGTTCGAACCCGCAGGCCAATCAGCCTGTTCAGTCGAAACCGCACCACCAGTTTCACTTGGCGAAATATACGAAACACCAGCCACCGCACCCATTGGCAACAAGCAGCAAATCAAGGAAATTAACTTTTTCATCATTTTTTTATTTTCTTCCAATCCTATTTGTGATTATATTATGGCACAATTCGTTTTATCAAGGCAAGACGAAATTCACTAGAAAAGGAGAAAAAGTATGTTTGAAATCAAAAAAGTACATGCGCGTCAAATTATGGATAGCCGCGGCAACCCTACAATCGAATGCGACATTGAATTATCTGGCGGCGCATTTGGTCGTGCTGCGGTTCCAAGTGGCGCATCCACAGGTACTTTCGAGGCACTGGAGTTGCGTGACGGTGGCAACGCATATATGGGCAAAGGCGTATTAAAAGCGGTACAAAATGTAAACGAAATTATTGCCCCTGCTTTGATTGGCATGGATGCCACAAAACAAACTGAAATCGATGAAAAAATGCTGGCTTTGGACGGCACACCAAACAAAGACAAATTAGGCGCAAATGCTATTTTGGCAGTATCAATGGCACTGGCCCACGCAGCCGCAGCAGCAAAACACATACCTTTATATAAATACATCGCAGATATTTATGGCAACCCAACACCAAGTGTCTTGCCACGTCCTATGATGAACATTATCAACGGTGGCGCACACGCAGACAACGGCCTTGATGCCCAGGAATTTATGATTATTCCAAACGGCGCAAAATCAGAAGTCGAAGCAATTCGTATGGGCTCAGAAGTTTTCCATAACCTGAAAACAATTCTGAAACGCGGCGGCAATTCTACAAACGTTGGCGACGAAGGTGGTTTTGCCCCAAACTTCCACTCCTGCGCCGAAGCATTGGACACAATTATCGCCGCAATCAAAGCCGCTGGCTATATCCCAGGCGAACAAATTTCAATTGGTTTGGATGTGGCCTCGTCCGAGTTTTATTCAGACGGCACATATAAATTCGAAGGCAAACAATTGTCATCCGATGAAATGATTGAATTCTATGAAAAACTGATTTCTGATTACCCGATTATTTCCATCGAAGATGCGCTGGCCGAAGAAGATTGGGATGGCTGGAAAAAATTAACTGACAAAATCGGCAATAAATGCCAATTGGTTGGTGACGATTTATTCGTAACAAATCCAAAGCGTTTGGAACGCGGTATCGCGGCAGGTGTTGCAAACGCAATCTTGATTAAAGTAAACCAAATAGGTTCTCTGACTGAAACACTGCGCGCAATCAAAATGGCCCAGCATGCTAACTATGGCGTTATCATTTCACACCGCAGTGGCGAAACCGAAGACACAACTATCGCGGATTTAGCAGTTGCAACAAATGCCGGCCAAATCAAGACAGGCTCAATGTCTCGCACAGACCGTATGGCAAAATACAACCAGTTAATTCGTATTGAAGAAGAACTGGACAAGTCCGCAAAATATGGTATATAATCCAAACGGAATGGAAATGGGGGGCATAAAAAAGCCCCCTTAATTTATTAAGATGATAGATGCAAATATTATTTCACAGATTATAAAATATGCCGCCGGCATAACTATTATCATCGCGATTGTTTTAGCCCCCGCATGGGTTGCACGCCAAAACGGCAAAGGCAAACCCGCAATGCACGCTGTGCGTCTAGGCAGCTGGCTTTTTGGTTGGTCTGGTCTGGCTTGGCTTTGGGCATTATTTTGGGCAACAAAAAAATAAAAAACCTGCCATCGGCAGGATTTTTTATTCTAGGAATCTTCTTCCTCTATCTCTTCTTCGTCCACATCCGCAGCATTCAAATCGATTTCTTTTGGAATCCCCAAAATATCTTCAATTTTTTCAGATGCAGAATCCAAATCAATTTTATGTAAAACTGCAAACTCTTGGGCCATACGCTCTAACGCACGCAAATACAACTGGCGTGCAGAAAATGTCATCGTATCAGCGGCGGTACGGCGCTGTAAATCACGCACAACCTCGGCCAACTTCATAGGATCGCCCGAGTTAATATTTTCTTCATACTGCGCGGCACGACGCGCCCAAATCATACGCTTGGCACCCGCCTTGCCCTTGGCTGACGCAATTGCTTCGTCCATTTTCTTGGCACTGGTCAAAGGACGCAATCCTGAAATCTCGGCCCGTTCCAATGGCACACGCAAAGTCATATGATTTCTTTCGAAATCAATAACCATCAATTTAATTTTTTGACCTGCGATTGTTTGCTCTTCTATACGCAACAACTTACCCACACCTTGTGTTGGGTAAACGACATACTGTCCTGCTTTAAAATCTAATTTCTTACTTGGCATAAGACTACCTTTATCCGGTTGTCATTCTCTCTGTCCAGAACAGTATATCACAAAAAAGTCAAAAAAACAAATAAATGGACAAAAAAAATAAAAGGTCCGAAACCTCGGACCTTAAAAGCACTATTTTGTGGCTCGAATCGCGCCAGTTCTACGAATAGCCGGTGCGCGTTGTGCACTGGAACCGCCCGACGACACCACACAAACCCATTCATCACCCTGCAAAACGGCCGCCTGACCATCTGGGCAGTCCGCCTTTTGCAAACGCCACGCAAAACAGCCACCCTTTTGATAAGATTTATATGTCACACTGTCACCACCGCGTGTATATGCACCATATTCAGGATTCCAATCCCCACGCACATTACCAGCACACCATCTGCGCTGCCCCCAACATTCTATACAATTATCCTTGGCATCACAAACCTGAACCGGCGCGCTTGTTGCCTGATAACCAGTATTTGCGGTATTTCCCTTGCCCATAACCTTGCCCGTTTCCAAGTCACGACACCACAACTTCTGACATTCCATCGCAGGAATACCGTCTATATCCTTATGTTTAGCCAGAACATATCCTGCCCCACAAGAAAAGTCAGCCATTGCCATTGGCACAGCACAAAATAAAACCAGAATCGAAAACAAAATCTTTTTTACCATATTTTTCTCGCTTTACCTTATTTTACACTTTTTGACTGCACTTTACAAACGCAATTTTTTTTACTGATACTGGCAATTCTCTATAAATGAGAAATTACCCTTACCATCACTTAACCCCACATCCTTTGGAATATAGCAATTATTTATTGAAGTACGAGGCAAGGACGACGAAGCGCCAACTCCATACAACTTATCACACGCTTTACATTCTGCCAAGCCAGTTTCGTCAGCATAAGTACCATCAGCGCATGTTTCCTGTGGTGCTAATCCACCAACACAGAAAGCACCCAAAGCACATGTCAAACACTCTGTTTCGTCCGCAGACTGATATGTACCAGCGACACAATCCAAGACACCCTCGCCACCCCAAGACACTGGGATAGCACGCAGCCCATCAATATTTGTGCCGGTATAAGTCTGCATAGTCGCACCACTCATCGGCCAGATTTTATGCAGATACTGACCACCATTGGCCGCGGACATTTTCGCCGCAGGACCAGTCAAAGACGTGCAATTATAAAATGTCTGCGCAAACATATTTTCTGCACCTGGTGCCGATGTGTCCAGCCCATCAAACAGTCCATCCGGTATCGATGTAGTTTTGGTGCCCGCAAAAGTATTTGCAAACAACATTTCGGTTGGCGCGCCATCCAATCCAGCAAACAAGCCTTCTGGGATTGATGTCAAACCTGTTCCAGCAAAGGAATTAAAGAACATCTGGACACGTGGCTGACCATGGACACCATCAAACAATGTCGATGGAATTTCAGTCAGATTTGGACAGCTCATAAACAAATTAAAGAATCCAGGCTGTGTTCCGTCTGACATTGTTGGGAATATGGCACCCAAACTGCCCGAAACCTTCGACACATACTGATTCCCATTGATTTTGAATACACCAGAACTCCATGCCGCCATATCTTGATTATACTCCGTTGTCAAACCGCCAATCTTAATCGTGCGCGCCTCAGCAGAACCTTCATATGTGTGTGGAACGGTTTTGTTGGCAAAATCGGTTACTGGTATATATTCCACCGGTGTATCATCACCCCAATCAATCCAATAATTACCCTTAACAGATACCAGAGACAATTCAAACGCACCAGTCATAGGCAGAGTCTCGATTGTGAACTTGTACCCACCAAAGCAATCTACACCACTGGTATTACCAGTTGCATTGCTTGTATAACCCGCAGGACAAGATACCCGTCCCTGCTCAACAGAATCAATAAACAACTCATCAACACCTGGGCAATATGAGCCAGCTGGACAGGTTTCGCAAACATATGCATTTTCTGGCAAATATGTACCAGCCGCACACTTTACAAGGCCACCACCACCCCAAGATGTTGGGATATACTTCAAATTATCAATATTTGTATCGGCATATGTACCCATATCGGCTTCCAACATCGGCCAAACCTCGTGCAGGAACTTGCCACCCAAATTATCCGAGAATCGCGCCGCAGGACCAGACAAAGATGTACACGCACTAAACGTGCCCTCAAACATTGTATCCGGTATACTATCCTGACCATACAAGCCATCAAACAAGCCAACAGGTATAGATCTTACATCAGCAGTATCAAACGTAGCCTGATACATAGCAGGCGCCACACCTGTTACACCGCTAAACAAATCCGCAGGAATCTGCTCCAATGGTGTATTCGAAAAGGTATTAGAGAACAATCCATCAGATGCTTCCAACTCACCAAACAGCGAATCCGGCAAACTTGTCAGCCCAGTACCACTAAATGTATAGCTGAACATATATTCTGCTTCGCCCGCGGCCGCATCAATATGAGCAAACAAACCTTCTGGCAAACTGGTTAACGCTTTAATTCCCAAGAACATATCACTAAACAATCCATCCGCAGGTTGAGTTATACTGTTGAACAGACCGACAGGAATCGAAGTCAAACCAGAATTCGCAAACATACCTTCAAACATAGCTGGACGATCTGTATCACCAATTCCCAAAAACAGAGTCGATGGAATTTGCTTCAAATTAGTCGCGCCCGAGAACATATACCCAAAGTATGGATTTACCCCAGAATCCTTTAATACAGGGAACAATTTACCAAGGCTACCATCCAAAGCCGCAACATTGGTCTTGTTGTAAAATGTCATCGCTGGCGTATCATCTTCCGCATATGGATAGGATCCAGACACACCACCAATCTTAATTGTATAAGCACCAGCGCTAGCATACGTATGGTCAAAGGTTGTTGACTCTACAGACTTCCTCATTTCAACCTTGCCATCACCCCAATCAACCCAGTAATTACCAGATGCGTTGATATTAAACTTAAAGCTTGTCGTTCCAGACGTAGTTATAACCTCAAACAAATACTCCAGATTCATATTAATCGGACATGTCGTCCCACCTTCACAGTCATAACCATCTGGACAAGCAAGACAACTATTACCAGCTTCAAGTTCATCTCTTTCCAATGTCTGCCCAATCCAATTAGATGAAGCACCACAATCGGACAAGAAACGCCCTTCTCCACACCCCGTAAATATTTTATAATCACAAGTAAATCCAGACTCACCAGTTATTCTAGCAGGACAACTCAAACCACCAGAACAAGAATATTCATCGGGACAAGACACACAACTATTATTTGCACTTAAATTACTACTATCCAGTGTCTGGCCTGTCCAAGAAGAAAGATTATTACAATCAGATAAAAACTGATCGGCTGGACAGCTGGTTATCGGCTTATTACTACCTGCTGGACATGTCATACCACCTTCACAATCATAACCTTCTGGACAGGCTTCACAAGAGTTGCCAAATGTAACTTCATCTTTGGTCAAAGTGCGCCCATCCCAAGCATACTCTGTATCACCACAGTCAGACAGATAATAACCAGACTCACACGAGAAATACGCTTCATCACAGACAAAACCATCATCTTCATCCGCATTCGGATCATAGGGACACTTCATACCACCTTCACAGTCATAACCATCTGGGCATAGAACGCACGAATTTCCAGCCGACAAATCCGATTCGGTCAATGTGCGGCCATCGGAATAACTGCCACAATCGGACAAATAATACCCGCTTACACACGATGTATAAGTACGTTCCGATTCGCAAACAAAACCAACAGCTAACGCATTTGCACTAACAAATAACGCTACAAAAACTGCTAAAAAACGCAGAAATCTAAACATATGAATATCTTTCCTTATCCCTTTATATCTAATGGTATAAAATTAGCCAAATTGACGCAAGCCAAAAAAGCAAAAATTCACAAAAAAACACCCCGCAATCGGGGTGTTTTTTTGACCAATACGAACAAGATTATTCTGTCCATACGCAGTCTTGTGTAAAGGTATAGTTACCTCTATCGTCCTTAGTTCCCTGATTTGGAGCGATATAGCAACTTGTCTTGGAATTACGTGGTTCCTTAGACGAGGCTGCAACACCATCCAATGTACCACAGGATTCACATGTGGATGTCTGACCATATGTGACCGAGTGTTCAAGGCTCCATGTGCCACTTGCACAGACAGCTGGTGCACTGTTCTCTGTTTCGATACGATAACCACCCTGAACTGTTGCAACACACTGAGTGATTGAAGTATATCCAGCGCCACCATTTCTATAGTTCTCTGGACACTGTGTCGCACCAATCTCTTGATCATTATAGTACGCTCTCATACCACCTTCACAGTAATGACCAGCTGGGCAGTCTTCCTGACCCTTGCCGGACTGTGCAAAGCCATATACATACTTACCTGGCTGAACATCTACATAACATGTATTGATGCCGCCCGATCCATCGCTGTTCGGGAATTCTGTTGGGCAAGGCTTACATGCCGCATTCTCAAGATATTCATTGGCATTACATGATGTTCTTTCCCAAATTGCAACCAGTTGCATAGTACCCAATCTACTAGACACCTCTTCCTGATTAGCAATCTTACCACGACTGTCAAAAAGCAAAGTACTCAGATCATCACTATTCGCCCAACCTCTAAACGCATACTGCGGACGCGTCGGTATAAAGTCCGATGCGATTCCACTTTCAAAACTATTCCCACCGGCTTCAACACAGTCTTCTATTGCAATGTGATCGTCCAATGTAGCATCACACCAATACAAACTGCCATCTGATTTTTCACCAATCATAAGAGTGTCACGCAATACAACACCTTCGTTGTTTTGCACACCAAACTTTGTCTGATACAATGGACCATTGACGCCACCAGGACAGAATGCCTGTAAATCAGGACACGTCTTACACTCATTTCCAGGATTAACTGAACCCAGTCCATTTGTGCCATACAAATAGTATCCTGTATCACAGCTATCATACTGCTTAATCGAATCGCAGACGAACCCTGCACCATATGCATTGTATGACAGCAATACCGCCAGAGTCCCTACATAAAAACGTGAATATTTTGACAATTTCTTCTCCTTTTATTCCTTACAGACAAATTCTAGAAAAATTTCCACAATCGACGCAAGAGAAAAAAGCAGAACTTCAAAAAAAAACACCCCGGGAACGGGGTGTCTTTTTAGTGCTAACCTCAGGATTATTCCGTCCACTTACAATCTTCTGTAAAGACGTAGTCACCCTTGGTATTTGTCAGCGACTGTTCCGCTGGGATGAAGCAGGTTGTTACTGCGTCACGTGGCTCTGCAGATTCACCCTTCTGGCCATCCAAGCCCGCACAAGTCTGTGGCGCGGAGGTTTCGCCATACTTAACTGTATGTGCCGCCTTCCATTCACCGGACTCACAAGCAGTTGCCGCAACGTCCTTAGCGTTCTTGACATAAGATCCACCTGGAACGTTCCAAGCACACTCTGCTTCTGCGGACAAGTTATTACCACCGGAACGATAATTACCTGGACACTGATTCATACCACCTGTCTTGTCATAGTAAACTGTGACACTACCTGGGCACCAGAATCCGCCTTGGCAATCCATTTCGCCCTGACCCTCGAAGCCAACCATATAACCTGGCTTTGTAATCAGGTAACATTCGCCAATGCCGTTTGTACCCGCACCCGAGCTGTCCTTATAGTTTTCTGGACATGACTGACATGTCTTGCTTTCATCCAGATACTGACCTGGTTCGCAAGATGTTGTTTCCCACCATGCATACAAGAGTGGACTGGTGTCTGATGGAATCGTACCAATCAAAGCACCATTCGCATCAATTACATAATTAGCAGTCTGGCCATCCATTTGTGGTGTCAATGACCAACCAAGGAACGCATGTTTATCACGCGTTGGGATATACTTGCTGTCCAATGGGAACGTCAACGCAACCGAACCTCCAGCATTCGTCACGCACTCGGACTTTTTGGTATCATCACTTGCATCGCAGTAATATGTTTGATCACTGTTGCTTTGACCAATCCAGAAATGATCGGCCTGAACCGTACCACCTGCTGGCTTTAAGGTAACTGTGTACAGTGGGTTGTACAGATCACCTTCACAGTATGCTGGGCCAGCCATAGCCGTAACCGGACAAGTCTTACACCCATCATCCGTCATATATTCACCAGGATAACAAAGAATCTGCTCCCACTGAGCATACAATGTCGCAGGCGCTGTACCTGTCAAACCACCCGATAGGGGATAACCCAGCAAAAGCGAACTATTCGACAACATTGTGCCACCTTCTGCCTCGGTAAAGAAACCCACAAAACTATGATATCTGTCATAAGTTGGCATCGCAGCCTGTGGCAACTGATTCGAAGTATTTGTTGCACATGTATCCAAAGATTCCGCATCCGCCATACAGTATGTCACGGTGTTTGTATCGGCCTTACTCTGCGCAACATAAAATGTATTCATAGCGCCCGCAGTACCGCCATTTGGATCCAATGTAACCGCATACAAAGGCGCTTCTACACCACCTGCGCAGTATGCCGCATTCGTTGGACATTGTCTACAATCATTAGTAGTAGATGGCACAGGGTCATATTTGTTTGTCTGACCATACACCATATACAAGCCTTCCTTACAGCTATTATACTGCATCAGCGAATCGCAAACATACCCCGCACCATATGCGTTATATGACAGCAATACCGCCAAAGAAGCCACATAAAAACGTGAACTTTTTGACACTTTTTTCTCCTTTTTATTCCTTACAAATAAATTCTAGAAATTTTTCCACAAGCAAGGCAAGCAAAAAAACTTCCTGATGGTTTACTCTTATGATTTTTATTCATAAAAACAATCCATCACATACGTGAAACTGCCTGTTTCATCAGTCACTTGTTCGTCCGCTGGCACATAACAATTCAAACGACTGTCACGTTCCCCATCAGACTTTATTGATGCGCCATGGAAAGGTTCACAACTTTTACATGCCGCCAATCCCTCTTCATCTGCATATGTCCCATCACCACAAGGAACAATTCCCGCGTCCTTATCACCAGGCGCCAAATCACCACCAGGACAATAAGACCCCATCGAACATATCTTACATTCTTCCGAATTTGCAGGCAAATACTGACCCGCCTCACATTTTATTGTTACTCTAAGCGGACATTTCATACCACCCGCACAGTCATACCCCACAGGACAAATGGCACACGAATTACCCGCTGTCACATCCGTTTGTGTCAGTTCCTGGCCCGACCAATTCGCACTATTCGAACCACAATCGGACAAATAATATCCTGCCTCACATGTGAAATATGCTTCTTCGCAAACAAATCCACCCTCAACAACAGAATTTGGATTATAAGGACACTTCATACCACCTTCACAGTCATATCCTTCTGGACATGATGCACAGTAGTTACCTGCCACAAATTCCGCTTCGCCCAATGTTCGACCATCCCAATCCGTTTCAGTCCCACCACAATCAGATAAATAGTAACCTTCCATACAGGATGTATAAACGCGTACCGATTCACACACATAACCCACAGCAAACGCATCCATGCCCAAAGGCAGCATCGCAAAAACCGTTAAAAACCGCAAAAATCTGGTTATTTTTCCCACGTCCTTCCCTATTAATATTAATATGATAGAAAAAAACACATAACCAGCACAAGCAAAAAAACACCCCGCCATGGGGTGTTTTTATTGTCCCAATCCTGCCGGACTAAATCTGCCTATATTATTAAACAATTCTTCCAGTGCATTTAGCTCAATCGCTGCTGGAATTTCCGTTTCGCCATCAGCCACAACAACGTCCGGCAAATCCGCGTCATGTAAAACAGCGGTCCGAACCACACGATTGCCACGCACCCACGCCAGCAAAACGGTTTCATTTGTAAATGTCGGTGCCAGTGGTCCACGATAATTTTCATCCGCACCATAATAAATCCAGACATTATCGCCATACACAGTCTTGACCTGGGGCACGCCAACAATATCAATTAACTGTTCAGTTGTTTTAACATTCGCGACCTTGGTCTCAACATCCACAGGGAAAACATAACCACGATGTTTGGTCTGGAAAGTACAGGCGGATAACACCACCAATAAAAACAAAACAATTCTCTTCATGGTCCATAAAAGTACTATAAATCCGCCAAAAAATCAACAAAAAAAGTATTTTTTTGATTTGACTTTTATCTTATATCACATACTATGGGTGTCCCTACTTTGAAAAAAAGGAAATATATAATGGCAAAATTTACAAAACGTATCGAAATGGCACACGAATTCGGCGTAGAATTACAGGTTGCGCGTATCGATGAATTTACAACAGATAACGACAAACAAATTACAGTAATAAAAACAATGGGCCAACCATGCGTAGCCATCAAGGACCTGTCTGAACTGGCTGTTTCTGTTGGTGGCAACATCTGTTTCTATGAAATAGAACGCACACAGGATTACGCAAAATTAACCGCAACAGGCACACACAAGGTAAACGGTGTTCCCATGTACTGGATGGGCAACACTCAAAACGGTGTATTTACGGTAAAACCAAAAATTCACTATTTCTCCGCGGAACAGGCATTTGGCGATATGTACAACAACTTGAAAAAACGCACTGCACAGGTAAATCGTTCCTATGCGCGTTCCGTATTGGACCGTCAAGATTTAATCAAGACCTCTTTGTATTTAAGCGGTATCGGTCAATACAACGAAGCCCATAAAGCGTTTCTTAAAATCTTAGAACAACAAAACCAGAAATAAAAAAACCGGCAAATGCCGGTTTTTTTTATTTATCCTTCCCCGTTTTCTTTTACTTCAGGCTGATTAAGCATCGCAAAATGCGCGATATGCTTTTTCAATTCGCTTTTATACTTATTATTAGCCTTGGCCATATCAACCAGTTTATTAAACTGTGGATTTGCCGCACGTGCTGCCGCAAATCTAGATTCAGTTTTCAAAAACTCTTCCAATGGCAACGGATTATCAACACTTGAATCCATGGTCAAAGGATTATGCCCATCTGCAATCAAACGCGGATCAAATCTATACAGTGGCCAAGAACCTGTCTGAACCATTTGCATCTGATGCTCAACCCCATTTTGCAGCGCAAATCCATGTGCAATACATGGTGCATACGCTAATATAATTGATGGGCCGTTAAAGCTTTCCGCTTCGCGGAACGCGCGAATTGCCTGGGCCTGATTTGCACCCAACGAAATCTGGGCAACATATGCACCACTCATCATCGCAATCATACCCAAATCTTTTTTCGCATGTTCTTTACCACCAATCGCAAACTTCATACTGGCACCAAATGGTGTAGATTTTGACTGCTGACCACCGGTATTAGAGTATCCTTCGGTATCAAGCACCAAGATATTCACATTTTCACCACTGTGTAAAATATGGTCAACACCACCATACCCAATATCATACGCCCAGCCGTCACCACCGATAATCCATACGGACTTGCCCACGATTTCGCCGACCAAACTTTCCGCCAATCTGGCACGCGGGCCATCAATCTGCGCCAACTGCTTGCGCAAGTCTGCCTCGATTTGACGCTGCTTTACTGCATCCGTTTCATCAAACAAACCTTCGACATTTTCAACACCCAATTCAAACAACAAAGCCTTTAAATTATCACGCTTTTGGTTTAATGCCAAGCGCATCCCCAATCCATATTCAGCATTGTCTTCGAACAAGGAATTAGACCACGCTGGGCCACGTCCCGCCGCATCCTTGGTCCATGGTGTTGTTGGCAAATTCGCACCATAAATAGAAGAACAACCTGTTGCATTCGCAACAACCATGCGGTCCCCAAACAAGTGCGACAGCAACTTTACATATGGGGTTTCGCCACAACCTGCACATGCCCCTGGGAATTCAAAGTAATGAGGCAACAGTTCCACATGCTTTGGAATGTTCAAATTCAACTTTTCGCGTGGAATATCAGGCATTTTTTCAGCAGCATTAAATGCGGCTTGATTATCTGCCATTACTTCACTTGCCGGCTTCATCGCCAATGCACCCACAGGACAATTCTTTACACAAACATTACACCCTGTACAATCTGCTGGTGAAATATTGATTGTGAAATACATATTTGGCCCCAACTCTGGCGTCTTCATAGGAACAACTGTCACACCCTTGGCACGCAGTTCTTCCGCCTGCTCTTCTGTCAATGCCTTGATACGAATTGCCGCATGTGGACACAACATAGAACACTTGCCACACTGGATACATTTTTCAATATCAACTGTCGCAACCTTGTCCGATATAGCGCGCTTTTCATACTTGGATGTACCAACCGGATACTGACCGCCACCAAATTCGCCATCAACACGGAAACGTGATACAGGCAACGCATCACCACGTTGTGCCGCCATTTCACCCAAAGTTCCCGCGATTTCCGCCGGTGTATCCAATGTCATCGCAGGCACAAAATCAGGCGCAAAACTTGATACAGACGATGGCAACTTATACTGCTTTAAATATTGTGCTGCAGTATCAACCGCACGCCAGTTGGCCTGAACAACTTCCATACCCTTTTTCTTGTATGTTTTTTCAATCGCAACCTTGGCGCTTTCCGCTGCAACCGCTGGATCAATAACCTGGGTCAAATTAAAGAAGTTCAACATAATAAATGTGTTGATACGATTCCCAAGTCCCAATTCTGCTGCCGCACGATTCGCATCCAAGAAATAAACATTTGCGCGAATTCTTATCAAATGTTCCTGGGTATCGCGTGGCAAATTCGCAAACGCAACATCAGGTGCCATTGATGTATTAATCATAACAGTACCACCCGCACGCAATCCGCGGAACACATCAAATCGCTGGGCAATCATAAAGTTTGAAACACTAATAAAATCAGCAACTTCAACCAAATACTGACTTTTAATCGGCGCATCAGAAAATCTGATGTGCGATGCGGTCAGTCCGCCCGACTTCTTGGAATCGTACACCGCATAGGATTGTGGATACAAATCAGAATTTTCCCCAACAATTTTTACAATATTTTTAACCGCACCAACTGTACCATCACTGCCGATACCATACAAAATCGCGGTCTTGAAATTAGGATCTTCAACCGCAAATGCTGGGTCTGTTTTCAAGGACAAGTTGGTCAAATCATCATCAATACCAACTGTAAAGTTATGCTTTAATGTTCCCAGCATCATATTTTCATAAATTGCCTTGACATCTCTTGGTTTAAATTCCTTGGAACCCAAACCATATCGACCGCCAAACACCGCGATATCATCCCCAACAACGGAACGAACATCTTGGAACAACGGCTCGCCAATACTGCCTGGTTCTTTGGTTCTGTCCAGAACAGCAATCGACTTAACCGACCGCGGCAATGCGTTACGGAACGCGGCAACTGGGAAAGGACGATACAAGTGTACTTTTAACAGCCCCAATCCCGCTGGCAAATGTGGCAAGGTTTCTTCGATTGTTTCACATGCGCTGCCCATAGCAACAATTACATGTTCGGCATTTTTACCACCAACATAATCAACCAGATTATACTTACGACCTGTCAATTCAGCGAATTTATCCATCATTTCCTGAACAACAGCCGGCGCATTATCGTATAAAGGATTTGCCGCCTCGCGTCCTTGGAAATAGACATCGGGATTTTGTGCAGTACCACGAATTGTTGGATTATCAGGTGTCATACCACGCGCCCTGTTTTCCAGCACCAATGAATCAGGCAACATTTCCTTTAGCACCGCATCATCAATACGGGTCAAACGCGATTCTTCATGACTGGTACGGAACCCATCAAAGAAGTGCAAGAACGGCACACGTGTACGCAATGTGGCTGCATGAGCAATTGCCGCCATATCGTGGGCCTGCTGCACATTATGCGAAGACAGCATCGCAAAACCAGTCGAACGCACAGACATAACGTCACTGTGATCGCCAAAAATAGACAACGCATGGGTCGCCAACGCACGCGCCGCCACATGCATAACAAATGGCGTTTGTTCACCCGCAATTTTATACATATTAGGAATCATCAACAGCAATCCCTGTGATGCGGTAAATGTGGTTGCCAAACTTCCCATCTGCAACGCACCATGCATAGCACCCGCCGCACCGGCTTCGGACTGCATTTCTATAATTTGTGGGATTGCGCCCCAAATATTCTTTTTATGCTGGAACGACCATTCATCCGCTAATTCACCCATTGTACTACTTGGCGTAATTGGATAAATCGCCGCAAAATCAACACATCTGTACGCAACATCAGCCGCTGCCCAGTTTCCATCAACAATTAATTTCGACATTTGCACTTCCTTAAACTTTTTTGTCTGGCTAAATGATACTCCTATTTTCAAATTAAGGCAAGATTTATCGAAATATTTTTTGTTGTCAAATATCACATTTTGTGCTACACTGTACAATGATAAAACATAAAAAAGGAAAGGAAAATGGCAAACAAACCGAATTTTATGGAAGACTTTGAACTTGAACTGGGGCCATCAGTTGTCATCCCAGTCAAAGACCCATTAAAAAGAAAAGATCTTTTCACAAAAGGTTCAGATGTTTATTTGTTGGATTCGTTCAAAGGAAAAAGCAATCACAAAATCGCTGCTTTTCGCCTCAGAGTAAATGCGGCAATAATGCAAGCATATAAAACAACCCTTGACGACAAAGATGATCTTGTTCCACTTGATTGGGAACCTGCACCAAATTCAAATAAACCAAAGTTAACATTTCATGTAAACTGTCCGGATGAATTTATTGACGAGCGTATGCAGGATGTAATCGAAACATTATACAAGGTTGCACGCAACGGTATGATAATCGAAGTAAAAAACCTCGGGGCAAAAGATTCCAAATGGGCCACACTGCTGGAAGAAATAATGAAAGCAGCACAAATGCCAGAACTTGAAAATAACCCCTTCCAAACACAAAAAAGTGATCCGTATCCCAAGGACAAAGAACTGCAAATTCTTATGATGAGACTTTCGGATTTGCTGAAGGAATAAAAAACTGGGGATTTCCCCAGTTTTTTATTTCTTCTTTTCGGACTTTTCTTCCTCATTGTCCGTCACAACTTTATCAGATTGGCGCGCCTGCATCTTGCCCATAGCAATCACCATATCCATCGCACGTTGTAATTGATAATCCAAAGCATCCTTTTCTTCATCGGTCAAATCTTCTTTTTCATCTTCGTCATCATCCGATTTTTTATCATCCTTCTTTTTAGACGACTTGTCATTTTTCAAAGAATTTTTAAAAGAAGCCTCGGAATACATACTTTCTTTTTTCTCTATCACTTCCACTTTACTATGCAGAACCTCAACATCTGGTGTAATACCTTCGTTCTGGATAGACCGTCCAGATGGCGTATAATAACGCGCAATTGTTATATGGATTGCCGTACCATCGCCAAGTGGCTTTTGCTGTTGAACGCTGCCCTTGCCAAATGACTGCGACCCCATAACCAATGCACGTCCATTATCCTGTAACGCACCGGCCACAATTTCAGACGCAGATGCCGAACCATGATTTATCAAAACAACCACTGGTTTACCATTGACCAAATCACCTTTGGTCGCAAAACTGCGTTCAATATCCGTCTTCTCTTTGCCGCGCGTTGAAACAATCTCTCCGGAATCAAGAAACGCATCCGAAACCTCTATCGCTGCGGTTAAATAGCCCCCTGGATTATTACGTACATCCAACACATACCCAACCACATCCTTCTTTTCCAAGTCCTTCAATGCAGCCTTCAAATCTTTGGCGGTGGTTGCACCGAAATCCGAAATACGAACATACCCAACTTTTGGCGTCTCTTCGTCTTCCTTATCAGCATCTGCCAGCATCTTTTCTTCATACTTAACGGACTTAACCTTGATAATATCACGTTTCAACGTCAGAGTCTTGGATTCGCCATCATCAGAAACAATGGTTAACTTAACCTTGGTCCCTGGGCGACCTTTCATCTTTTTAACCGCCTGATTCAAAGTTAAATCAAACACTTGTTCACCATCAATATGGGTAATATAGTCCCCTGCTTTGATACCAGCCTTGTCCGCAGGTGTATCATCGATTGGCGAAATTACGCGCACCGCCCCACGATCACTGGTAATTTGAATACCCAAACCACCAAATTCACCATGTGACTTTTCGCTAAATTCCTTGAAATCGTCCAACGACAGATACGAAGAATGAGGGTCCAACGCGCCCAACATACCGTTCATAGCGGCCTCTAACATCTTTTTTTCATCAGCCTCTTCCACAAAGTTCGCACGCGCTGTTTCAAAGATAAGCGCCAACTTTTTCAATTCCTGATATATCTGCTCGTCAGTCAAATGAACCACAGGTTCTTCTTTTTTCTTATTTTTCTTTGGCGCGGCATCCGCAACCATAGGTATCAACACCAACAATAAAACCAGCAGCTTCTTAAACATATATAAATTCCTTTCGTTCAGTACCAACAGCATAAAGCAAAAAAATCCAGCATTCAACCCCAAATTTCCACAAAAAACTCTTTTGAATCAAAATATTGACAAATCCGTATTCTGTGCTATATTTATAGAAAGCAAGAGGTTGTATCATGACTAAAAAACAAGTATATGATATCAAACGCGCAATAGAAGAAAAACGCGAAACTATTACACAATTACTTCACAGCAAGGCTAAACACCTTGATGATATCGCATGGATTAAAAGCGCCTTTATCAAAGAAACACTTGTATTAAACCAATGTCACGATGCGCATATTCGTCATGAAACAAGCAGCGAAAGCATTCACAATATTGGACAAACATGGGATATGATTGTATCAAGAACAAATATCGCTAACTTTACCATCAGGGAAGTATTTGATATTCATCGCAGTCTGGCCCAAGAAACAGATGTTATACCGGGGGAAATCCGCATAAAAAGCGTATGCAACCTACAAACAATTATCGAAGCACCTGCAAGCCAAGAAGTTGTTCGCCAAAAGCTAGATGATATCTTATATCGCCTTAACAGCGGCAACGCCAGCATACTGCAACGCGCATTTGATGTGCATTATGACATTATCATGCTGCAGCCTTTCACAGATTTTAACAAACGCACAGCGCGTATGTTGATGAATTGGTTCTTAATCAATCGTGGCTATCGTCCAATCGCATTTAATGCGATTTCAGACAACCAAGATTATATGAACGCCCTGCGCCTTGGCATGCGTGGTGACAAAAAATCATATTATAATTATATGTACAAATGCATGTCCAGAACACAAGATTTATTCATAGAAAAATTAAATTACCACTCAATCTAAAAAAATTCGCCCCACTTGGGGCGTTTTTTTATTCAGCCTTGAACAATCGCGCAGGGTCAACCGCCTTGTTACCACGCCGCACTTCCAAATACATTTCAGGCTTGTCTGGATTCATGCGCCCAATCGGTTCGCCCGCCAGCACTTCCTGTTCCAACATAACATCGATATTCCCAAGATTTGTCATAACAGTATTATAACCATTTTTATGTGACATAATCACCACCTTGCCAAAGCCACGGAAACTGTCCGCAAACTTAACCACACCATCTGCTGGTGCCATAACCAACGACTCGCCACGCGTACGCACACGCCATCCATCAGACTTCAGGCCCAGCGCCGTCTTTTCCCCAAACTTAACGACCACACGACCGCGTACCGGCAAATTTAATTTTCGTCTTGAAAATCTTGAATCCTCGGACATCTCAGAACTGCCAACCCCGGCCGACAATTCAGAAATACTTTTTGCGCGTGCCGACAGGTCACGCAATTTCTTTTTTAATGCCGAATGCTGATTTTTAAGTTTTTCATTTTGTGCGCTACGTGTTTTCAGCAATTTATCCAACTGCTTCTTTTCGGTCGCATATTTCTTGGCCGTACGATCCAATTTTTCCTTTTCGATTGCACGCTTGCTTCTGATTTCTTCCAGTTCTGCAATTTGTTTAGCCGCCTTTTCTATCTCGACATCCAGTTCATTTGCCACCCCAGACAAAACCGCAGATGTCAAAACATATTCACGCATATTATCCGTATCGAAACTTGGGTTTGATGCAACAAACAAAATACTGGCCGCAGCATCGGCAACCCGTTCACGATTATTATACATATCCCGTGATATTTTATCGCGTTGTGCATCCAATTCCGCAATCTTTTTCGCCATGGCACTGCGCTGTTCTTCCAGACTGCTGACCTTGTCCGCGGCCTTGACCAAATCCTTTTTGGTTTTTGCCACATCGCGTTCAGAAGTCTTAACCTGTTGCTCCAGTTTTTTATTCTGTTGCTCGGTCTGTTTAATTTCAGCTTTTATTTTTGACAATTCAGATGCAGCATAGCCACAATCCGAAAACGAAACAAAAAAAGCAAAGATTATAATAAATAAACGCATGCCGACATTATATCAAAACTTATTCAAATTGCAACGCATCGATTTTTATGATATAATAATTCTCAGAAGGGAGAAAATACAATGGCTAAACAAGATACAACACACCAAGATTTCATACACAATCTGTCTATTTTTCATTGTTTTGGATATATTTTTAGTTCTGCAAATTTCACACCAATTGAAACACCAATCGTTGTAAAAAGCGGAAAAAACTCAACAGTTTTCACATTGGCACATGATGATTCGGCCGAAACATTATGGGTTGCTGCCCAGGGGATTTCCAGCACCGCTATGCTGAAAACAATGCGCCAGATTAAACAGTTAGTCGCAGAAACATTGGATGCCACAACATTACATATCAACGCAATTTTGATTGACCCAACAGACACACCAAAGGGTACAATCGGCGCATCCTATGCGGAAACAAAAAAACATATGAACAAAAACCCTTTGGATTCTGACATCTTGATTTTTGATTCAGCCGAGGCTGCTTTCAACTATCTGCAATCCGCCCCAGGCGTTATTGATTCAGAAAACGAAACAGTATATTCTGCATATCACGAATATCTGCAAACATTGGTTGAGTATATGAACAAATAAAAAACGGGGTTTCCCCCGTTTTTTATTTCTTGATAACTTTCAAGAAAGTCTTTTTCCCTTTTTGAACCATCAATTCATCCGCCGGCGATACAATATATTTGATATCTGTGATTTTCACACCATCAATTTGAACACCGCCCTGCTCGACCATACGGCGCGCTTCGGACTTAGACGGGAACAAACCTGTCATAACCAAGAAATCCAAAATTGGCATTTCATCAACCATTTCAATTTCCTTGGATGGAACATTACTCATATCTGCACCGCCACCGAACAACGCCGCCGCCGCTTCAGCAGCCTTTTCCGCAGCTTCACGTCCATGTGCAATTTCGGTTGCAGCAAACGCCAAAACTTTTTTGGCTTCATTTAATTCCGCGCCCCGCAAGGCAGACAGACGCGCAATCTCATCCAATGGAATTTCTGTAAATATCTTCAGGAACTTTTCAACCAAATCATCCGATATATTACGGAAATACTGATAATATTCATATGGCGAAGTTTTATCTTCATTTACCCAAACCGCATTACCAGCAGACTTACCAATTTTATTACCATTGGCATCTGTAATCAACGAAGTCGACAAAACAAAAACTTCTTTACCCAGTTTTTTACGCACCAGTTCGATACCCATAATCGCATTTCCCCATTGGTCAGCACCACAAGTCTGCAGAACGCAATTATGTTCACGATACAATGTCAAAAAGTCAACTGCCTGAAATGTCATGTAATTAAATTCCAAGAAAGTCATACCATTATCCAAACGGCGTTTCACAGAATCCATAGACAACATTCTTGGCACAGTAAAATCAGTTCCAAAATCGCGCAAAAAATCCAAATGGCTGTACTGCTTCATCCAATCATAATTATCCACCATCAGCGCATCATTATCATTTTCGCCAAACCGCAAAAACTTGGAAAAAGACTTCTTTAATCCAGCAACATTTTTTGCCAGAACTTCTTCAGTCATCATAGGACGACCAGAATCACGACCCGACGGATCGCCAATGCGCCCTGTTGCCCCACCAACCAACGCAATCGGACGATGACCATACTTCTGCAGCCAGCGCATCATCATAACCGGCACCAAGTGTCCAACATGTAAACTGTCCGCCGTAGGGTCAGAGCCCAAATACGCTGTGATTTTACCGGCGTTCAATGCCGCATTTAAGCCATCCATATTTGAAGTCTGATTAATAAAACCACGCGCTTCTAATTCTTTTAACAACTCATTTTGCATCGCCATTTCCTTTATATCAAGACAGATAATATCACTCTTTTACGCCACACGCAAGGAAACATACAAATTATTATCTGCGCTTTCCAAGCAGTGCCTGACGAAAATAATAATTACGCGCCCCTTCGACTGCAAATCTTGACATCGCGGCCTGCATACATTGGTATTTCGAAGAATACAAGTCCACCCAAATCCAATCAAAAGGTTTCATAAACTGCTTGGTTGCCTTATCACGACACACCAGTGTTGCAACCGCCCCCAATCCGCCAAAACAGAACCTTGGCTTTTCTACAATAGCCCCTGTTTCAATCGCAGAACCATCGCCTTCGACCGGCATTACAACACAGGCCGCAACCTCGATATTCTTATTTTCCTCTTCGATCACACGCTTAAACACTTTTACATTTGTTGTGTTATAGCGAGCATGAAAAAAACCATTTTCCAGCAACCCGTTCGCACACCACTTACCAGCATCAAAATTATAGTACCAAATATTATCAGCATTTTTTCCAAACAGGCGCTGCATTGTACCCGCATCCAACTGACCAAACATATCAATCATATGCGGCTCAAGCGGGATTGGCTTCTTAACAATCTCTACATTTTCCAACATCAGCCCCAAACGCTTGTACTCGCGCAACAGAATATTATATTCTTCTTGTGTCACCGAATATTTTGCCATCATTTCACCTTTGTTCTCTTTAGCAACTCAGCACGATAATCCGCAACCAGTTTATCATGTATATCCTTGGTGATTCTGCTGATACTTTTATATTCACCATTTTCATCAATATATGGTACACGCCCCACCGATTCCAAATGCAGACAATCCAATCCAACCGTTTCGTCTGGGTAAAAACAGTAAACCAATCGTCCGGTCACATTACCGATTGGACACAATACAATATTGCTTAACTTTTCATACATATCTATATTAGCAACATTAACATAATTCCCCAGATAAGATTCCACGCGATGACCATTAACGCGATATTTACATACAGGGATACGACTGTGCACCGAAAAATGCGTCATCTTTAATTTTTCGTTATTAATCACTTTATCGCGGAAATGGCTGCCTGCCTGAAAGAAACTAAAACTTTTAAGATTGATTTTGCGTGCCAATTCCTTGTCCTCGGTCACCGCATTCACAATATCACAGAACCAATCAGCAGACTTTTCCGGATGTAAAATATTATCGACCGAAATTGCCATATCCAATGCCGGCACCCTGACAAGCCTATTCCAATATAAACGCCCCAAGGCCTTGTTTAACCAATTCGGCACATTATTAAAAACATCGTTAATCGAATACTCGTACTGCATCCTGCCATACCATGGCCGCAATTGGCGCAACATAGACAAAACTTGATTGCGCTGGGCTGGATTATTAGCCCACGAACCGTTTGTTTTAAGCTGCAACGCACACCCATTGTCCAAAACCTGCTGGGCATTACGTTTTATATACTCCAATGGTGTGGTAAAAATCTCGCCCCCAGAAAAGACGACAGTATTAACAAAATTTGGTAATTTTTTTAACTCATACAAATAAAATTCTATATCCATAGTCGGCAATACGTCCTTGGACTTATTTGGGGATGCCTGCATATAGCAACCAGGGCACGCCAGATTACAATGCTCGGTCAAATAAAATACAGCCTCGACCTCGTAATTGCGAAAATCACACAGGATGTCCGACACCTCATCTGCAAAAGCATTAACCGCAATGTCAATATATTCCATAGCCACGACATCTTATCGCAAAAAGGATTTTTGTCAAACAAAAAGTCCCACCAAACGGCAGGACTTTCTATATTTTTTCTAAAAAACCTAGGCCAACATTTTGGCAACTTCATCAGCCAAATTGTCTTCGCGTTTTTCGATACCTTCACCCAAAACGAAGCATGCAAAGCCAGCCAATTTACCACCAACTTCTGCGATAACTTCTTTTACTGTCTTGCTTGGGTCCATGACGAATGCCTGTTCTTCCAGAACGCTTTCACCATAGTATTTTTTAATACGACCTTCTACCATCTTTTCAACGATGTTTTCAGGTTTACCCGCTGTTGCGCCAGATTCAATGAACACTTTCTTTTCGCGTTCAACTGCAACTGGATCAACATCAGCAATTGTCATAAATTCAGGTTTATTAGCTGCGATGTGCATTGCAACCTTGGAACCAATTTCATTGATTTTTTCATCTGTTCCGTTGATAGCAACTGCAACACCAATCTGACCCATACCTGGGACCAAAGCATTGTGGATGTATGTAAAGATTTTATCACCATTAACAGTTGCGATACGGCGCAGATTCATATTTTCACCGATTGTCGCGATTGTTGCTGCGATATCATCTTTTACTGCATTCATAGTTGCTTCAAAGTCACCCTTGAATTCCATCGCTTTGTCTGCAACATCGGCAACCAATTTCTGGAACTTGTCATTTTTCGCAACAAAGTCTGTTTCTGCATTCAATTCAACAACACAGCCCATACCGTCACATTTTACAACTGTGACCAAACCAGATGCGGCAACACGACCAGCCTTGGATGCTGCTTTAACAATACCTTTCTGGCGTAACCAATCAGCGGCAGCCTGAATATCGCCATCGTTTTCCATCAGGGCTTTTTTACAATCCATCATACCCGCAGCGGTTTTTTCGCGCAGTTCTTGAATTAATTTTGCTGTAATTTCTGCCATTGTTTTCTCCCATATAAATTCTTGATGTACGCAGGGGTTGCCCCCTGCGTGTTTATTTTGTGTATCAGATATTATTTATCTGCTTTTTCGGCCAATTTGCCACGGCGTTCTGCACGTGCTTCTGATGTTTTGGATTTGATTTTAGCTTCTTTTGCTTTAACTTCTTCTTCCAATTCATCTGCTGCATCTGCTTTCATATCAGATTCAACTTTTTTGCCCGCTGCGCCACCCAAGCGTTTTTCGATACCAGACAAAATCGCATCTACGAACAAGTCACAGTACAACTGTGTTGCGCGTGCTGCGTCGTCATTACCTGGGACTGGATAGTCAACAATTTCTGGGTTTGCGTTTGTATCGCAAATTGCGATTGTTGGGATATCCAAGTTTTTCGCTTCACGAACAGCGTTCATTTCACGTGGAACATCGATAACCACCATTGCCTGAGGTGTGCCGTGCATTTCCATAATACCACCGAAAATGCCACGCAATTTTTCAACTTCTTTGGTCATAACGCCGACTTCTTTCTTGGTCAAGCCCAATTTGTCAGCATTGGCGATATCTGCTTCCATCTTTTTCAAACGACGGATAGACTGAGAAACTGTAGTCCAGTTTGTCAACATACCACCCAACCAACGATTATTAACATAGTACTGACCGCAACGTTCAGCAGCATCTTTAACGATATCTTTTGCCTGATGTTTTGTTGCAACAAACAACACTTTACCACCAGCGGCTGCAATAGCTTCCAATGCAACCAAAGAACGATGCAACAAAGGTGCAGTTTTGTTCAAGTTAATAATGTGAATTTTATCCTTAACGCCATAAACATATGGTGTCATCAGAGGATTCCAGCGACGTGTATGGTGACCAAAATGAACACCAGCTTCCATCAACTGTTTCATTGTAAATGTTGGCAATGCCATGATTTTATCCTTTTTTCTGTTGTTATCCTCACCGCGTGTGCCAGACCAAATCTTTCAATTCGGACAGAAATTTTACAGCGCGGCTGTGTTATTCGCACTTGGTGCGTGCCCCGATAATAGCGAAATCATCACAAAAAATCAAGTAAAATTATATATAATATATTTTATATAAATTCCTGACATTTTGTGCTTGCCCAAAAATTTATAAATTTGCTAACATTGACATACAAAGGATGAAGGGAATTAGACTACTTTTGGCTGTATTGCTTGCACCGCTTGTGTTTCAGGGGGCGGTGGCTGATGATGGTGCGGACTCGGCGCGCGCCGCTGTTCGTCGTACCTCGTCCCAAAATATATCTTCTGCACGAAAAAACACCACTAATAAGACCAGCAATTCACGCGCCAGCGGCACATCCAAATCAACAAACTCGGGCGAACGCGGCACAACAACGGGCCCACGCGGTGACACAACCGTTAAAAATACCGGCCGCACTGCGTTGAATGAAAACCGGACCGTATCGGCACGCACCACATCAAATGTTATGCCCCGCGCCACATCCGCAAAGCCTGCGGCAACAACTGTTCAACCACGCAGCACCAAGCCTGCGACACGCACCCCAACGGTTGCCCGCACAGCGGCCACCACCCGCTTACCTGCGACTAATACAGCGTCCCGTTCGCGTGCTGCAAATATCGCACGAAACACAACTGACACGAACCTGCGCGACCAAATTATGTCCCGCGACTTTAGCAAATGTCGCACTGTTTACTATGATTGTATGGATGAATTCTGCGCTAACAAGGATGCACAACTAAAACGTTGTGCCTGCTCTGTTCGCGTTAACGAATTTGATTCTACAAAAAAACAATTGGCCAAGGTCGAAGATAAACTGCTGGAATTTAACCAACGCTTGCTGACTGTAAATCTTGATAAAGAAGATGCGGCCGCCATCAACACCGCGACCGAGGGCGAAACAGCATTTGATACCAAAGACCAATCTGAATCCAAGAAAATGTTGGACAGTATCGCAAAAAAACTTAATACCAGTTTCAGCGACAGCAACTTTAATCAGGATCTTAGTGCAATATCATTATCCCTGAACATGGATGCAGCATTTGATAATATTGACTCACTGGCCGGCGCATCCACCACGACTAAATCAGGCACCGCCCTTTATTCCGCTGCCCTGCCCGTATGTCGTGAAATGGCGATGGAGGTTTGCTCGGCCGAAGATTTAGCCGTTGCCGAAAGCGGATACCAAATGGCAATTGAACAGGATTGTAATACGGTTGCAAAATCGTATCAAACCCAGACAGATCAGGCACGTGAGCAGGTTCTGGAAAGCAGCGCGCTGCTTGATATGTCCCGCCTTGACATCCACCAGAAACGCAATTCAGACGACATACTAACCTGTAAATCAAAAATGATTGATATGTTGACCGACACAACCGTATGCGGCGACAACCTATCCAAGTGCCTTGATACAACCGGCCGTTATATCGACCCGTCAACAGGTGAAGCATTTTTAACTGTAAACCTTGTTGATTTGGGCAAATTAATTATACGCCCAAGTGACGAAACCGCATGGTCCAAGGTTCCAGGGAACGAAAAATTCGTATCATACCTGAACACTAAAAAGAAATTCTTGGAACCCGCGATGGAAAAATGTCAGGATATTGCAGATACAGTTTGGGCAAACTTTATTGATGATGCGCTGGCACAAATCAAACTGGCCCAGGATAAAAAATTGGAAGAAGTGCGCCAATCCTGCACAACACTGACCACACAATGTTTGGCAGACACCGCCGAATCCATCGAGGATTTTGATGCGCGCGCCCTGTCCACCTTTGGCGTATTGGCGGATAAAACAGTAAATGAAATGTGTTCTGATGTACGCAACGCCTGTACGGCCCTGTTAGAAAGCGCACCAGACGCAGACACAGACTGGTCAACAGGTATGACCGGCATCGCCACAAACAAAACATATGACACAATCCTGCAAACCTGTACCGAGGTTGGACGTTCGTGCATCATTCAGGCTTGCAAGTCAATTTCTGGTAACTTTGGTCTTTGCGAAAACATTGACACATCCATTAACCGCAAATCCATTATCAATCGCACCGCCTGCTGGAACGAGGTTGTTCAATGCATCCGCGATGCCGGCACGACATCACTGGCCAATATTCGCGAAGAATATCCGCTGGCAAAAACAACCATTGGGGACAAAGAATATTTTTCATTCGATTACAACAAACTTTACGGTGGCAACAAAAGCTGGATCGATATTATTCACAACGGGCAAAATACAGACTGTATAAACTTTAAAGAAAACGGGGACCAATTAACAAACATTCCAAGCAAAAACTGCATATATAACATATGTGCAAGTGAGTGCAGCAGTGACAACACCGAAGAATGCTATATCTGTCGCTTTGCCGAACGCATTTGGGGCAACTGCGAAAATGCGCCACAAACAGTTCTGGCATCAGACGAACATAACATGATAAAAATACCGCACACTGGCGATACAGATACATTGTTGGCATGGTTTGCAAAAAATACTGGCACTGCCGATATGCCAGACAGCTGTCGCGATACAACATGTGGCGTTGGTTTTATCAATTACTGCACCCAACAAGTCAACTGCAACCAACAAGGCAACTGCTACCAACAAAGCATTTGCTCTTGCAAACCATCCAATGGTTTTGATTCCGCGGGTCAATACTGCGAATCCGGCCACATAAACATATCAAGCAATATAACTAACTGCTGCGATGGTAGCAAAGATCAATCCGGCAATTGCTGCGTAACAAGCATAACACCTTCGGGACAGTTTATGTGGAGCAATTATCCCACACAACTAACAGATTATAAATACGGTCCATTATGTGGTCCAGCAGGCTCAGCAATACCATATGCTGCGGCTGGAATTGCCACCACCACACAATTCATGATATGTATCGGCGACACAGTTCAACCGACAGGTGAAACTGATACAGAAGCCTTCCCTAACGGAACCACAATTGAATGCGATGGCGATTGGTTGCTTGTCCAGCAAGACACAGCAACTTCAAAGACCAAATACCTGGCCACAACACATGAAAACATGTATTTGTTTTACAGAACCAACAAGGACGATACATATTACTATCGGGTGACAAACGAACCTAACCCTAATCCTGTATTCAAAAAGTGTGGCGCCGAAGACACCGCATACGAAAACATCATAAACAACTATCAGGTAACGTTTTCCGACCCATGCATATCGGGTAATGCCACGGTAATATCTGACACAGAAGAATCGGAAAACCCTTAATCAAATAATTTAATATTGCCAATTGTGGCGCGTATCAAATCCAATTGAACGGGCCCAAATCGCCCCAGCACCCAATCCGCCGGATTCATCGGCAAATCAAAATCACGTGGGTGTCCAATACCAATTCTGATACGCGTATAATCACGCCCGACATGCGCATCGATGGAACGAATACCATTGTGTCCAGCACTGCCACCACCAATTTTAGTGCGGCAATCCGCAACCGGCAAATCCATATCATCATGAATTACAACCAGATTTTCCAACGGTATCTTATAAAATGTCATCAATGCCTGAACCGCAACACCACTGTTATTCATAAATGTCTGTGGCTTTACAAAAATCACCTTGTGGCCATCAATATCACCACGTGCCACCAGCGCATTTTTTTCAGACTTCCACACCACCCCATCACCGGCCAGCGCATCCACCGCCATAAATCCAACATTATGACGCGTGGTCCGATATTCCGTTCCAGGATTGCCCAATCCAACAACTAACAAAGGTTTATTTTCTTGCATATCTATCACTCTTTTTTTACTATGATATCATATAAAGGAGAAAAATATGAAAATAAAATCATTAAGCATATTAACTGCGGCTTCTGTTATGTTAATGGCGGGTGCTGCTGATGCAAATCTCTTGTTTGATATTTATGCTGGTGGCACATTCGGTGTTGGCGGCAATACAATCTTTATTGACGATGCCAAGATTTCTAAATCAAGCCAGTCTTATGGCGGCGTACTGGGTATCGATCTGCCTTTGTTCAGACTAGAAGGTGAATACAACTATATCAATGGCGATGCACTGACAATGAATCTCGGTATGGTAAATGCATACTTTAAATTGCCAACCCCTGTGGTAAAGCCATATATCGGTGTTGGTATTGGTATGACATTTGACAGCAAATACGAACCAAACGAAATTACAACAATCGATATCGAAGACACAACTGCCTATCAGGGTATGCTGGGCGTAACGCTGGATTTGCCGGTACTGCCGGTCAAATTCGACATCGAAGGCCGCGTAGTATATGCCCAAGACATATATAAAGTCATCGATGAAGATGCAGACTTTTTACAATACGAAGGTCGCGTAAAATTACGCTATGTGTTCTAAAGACTAAAACACGGGGGCCACGTGCCCCCGAATTAAACCAACGGGGATAAAATCATATGCTGACACTAATTGACGGGAATTCTTTGTTATTTCGTGCATATTATGGTGTGCACAGCCGCCTGACACGCAGCGACGGCACCCCAACTGGCGCCGTTTATGGTTTTCTTAATATGATTTTACCTATATTGGCTGCGGCCAAACAATCAGATTGCTTTGTTTGCGTATTTGACTCGTCTCGCATCACATTTCGTCAGGACATATACCCACAATACAAAATGAACCGCAGCGAAACACCGGCCGACCTGATATCCCAGGGCATACTGGTCCGCGAAGCGCTGGCCGCAATGGGAATGCCTGTACTGTGTGTTCCAAATGTCGAAGCAGACGATGTTATCGCGACACTGGCACGACAAAACTGCAGCGGAACGGACACAACGCGCATCATAACCAGTGACAAAGACCTGATGCAACTGGTCAACGACTGCACATATCTGTATGACGGTATGAAGCAACGCGACATTCACGAACCCCAGGTTCTAGAAAAATTCGGTGTACGCCCCGATCAAGTTATAGATGTACAATCACTAATGGGCGACTCGTCAGATAATGTCCCAGGGGTCCCTGGCATTGGTCCTAAAAAGGCCGCTGAACTTATCAACCAGTTTGGCACATTGGACAATCTTTACGCGAATCTGGACGATATAAAAAACGAACGCACACGTAATTTACTGCGTGACAATCGTGAAATGGCATATATATCCAAACAACTTGTCACACTAAAAGACGATGTGGATTTAACAGGTCTGGTCATCACACCTTTTGTATTTAACACACGCGGTGCGCTGGATTTTGTTCGCAACAAACTGGAAAGCAATTCATTGCTTGCTAAAATCGAAAAAACATTTCCTGTACCAGAATCTGTCGCCCTGCCCCAAAATATATTTGAATTCGCGGGCAACGCATGCGAAGTACCAAGCACATCCAGCCCCACCCCCACAGAAACAAAAAAGTTAGAAATCAATTGCGAAACCATCACAACGGCCGATGCGCTGGATAAATTCCTATCAAAAATCGACAAGATTCTGGCAATTGACACAGAAACCACCGGCCTTAACCAAATATCAGATAAAATAGTTGGCATATCATTGGCAACGGATTCCACGCATGGCGCATATATTCCAATTCGTCATCGCGCCCCTGCAACCGACCTTTTTGGAGGCGACACAATCGCCCCCAACCAACTGGACATTCAAACCGCATATAAAAAATTATGGCCAATTCTGACAAATCCAGAAATCATAAAAATCGGGCACAACCTTAAATATGATTTTCATATAATGGAAAACGAAGGCTGGGACACCACAAAAATCAGACCTTTTGATGATACAATGCTGCTGTCATACATATTACACGGCAGCCTGCACGGTCATGGTCTTGACGAATTGGCGCTTAAATATTTAAATCACGAAAACATCAAATTTGCTTCGCTGTTTCCTCCAAAAACCCGCGATACAGATATGCATTTTGATACATTATCAATCCAATCGGCCTGCACATACGCCGCCGAAGATGCCTGTATATCGCGCGCACTTTATGATTTAATGCGCCCAGAATTGGATAGCAACGAAACACTACGAAATCTGTACGAAACATGCGACCTGCCCCTGATGCCGGTGCTGTTACAGATTGAACGCACAGGCGTTATGGCCGATCGCCAAAAATTATTACAACTGTCCACAGTATTCCACGACCAGCTTCATAAACTGGAACAAGAAATTTGGCAATTGGCGGGGCACGAATTTAACATCGCCAGCCCAAAGCAACTGGGCGTAGTTTTATTCGATGAACTGCACCTGCCAGAAAATAAAAAGCGTTCAACAGATGCAGACACATTGACCGATTTAATCGACCATCACGAAATAATCGAAAAGATACTTAACTGGCGTTCTATCGCAAAACTAGCAGGCACTTACGCGGACGCGTTGCCGCGCCAAATTGCCAATGACAGCCGTATTCATACCACATATTTACAAACAAGTACAAACACAGGTCGCCTGTCCAGTCGCGATCCAAACCTGCAAAACATTCCCATTAAAACAGAACTGGGCGAAGAAATCAGAAAATGTTTTGTCGCGCCCCTAAACCGCACATTGATATCGGTCGATTATTCCCAGATACAATTGCGTCTGTTGGCAGATGTTGCAGGCATCACAACATTCCGCGATACATTTAACAGCGGCACGGACATTCACGAACAAACCGCTCGAAAAATATTTGATATCCCTGCGGATGCACCCGTTCCCAAAGAACTGCGCCGCGCAGCAAAAACGGTGAACTTTTCCATTATATATGGAATATCTTCATTTGGACTGTCCGGCCAGCTGGGCGTATCCAGACAACAGGCACAATCCATAATCAATTCCTATATGGCTGGCCTACCCGAAATTAAAGAATATATTGAAAACACTAAAAAGTTTGCGATGGAAAACGCGTGTGTTTACACACCTTGGGGCCGCCGCATAGAATTACCCGAAGCAAAAAATCCGCGTCTGCGCGCATATGCGATGCGTGCCGCGATTAACGCCCCAATTCAAGGATTTGAAGCGGACCTTATGCGACGTGCGATTATCGAAATCCATCGTGACCTGATAATACCAAACCAAGATAAAATCAAAATGATTATGCAGGTACATGATGAAATCGTATTCGAATGCGACACAGACTGCGCGCAACAATTTGCCGAAAAAATTAAGTACGCCATGGAACACATAGTAAAACTGTCCGTACCATTGGTTGCAGAATATGTAATCGGGCCCGCATGGGGCAAATAAAAAACCGCCAAACGGCGGTCTTTTCTTATTCATCCAATGCCAAAATAAAGATTCCGCGTTTGTCCGCCTGTTTAATAACCGCCGGCTTGTTAACAACAAAGCAAGTCTTGGAATTAACAACAATACCTTTAAGGTTCGCATCCGCCACCGCATTGACTGTGTCAACACCAATCGCAGGAATATCGATACGCAAATCCTGCCCTGGCTTTGTCATTTTGGCAAAAACACCGCTGGCCCTGCGTTTCGATGCGCGCATCGCAACAACTCGCTCTAACATTTTTGCGGTTCCTTCGGCGGCTTCAACTGCAATAACCTGTTTATCAACCACAACAGATGCCCCAATATCAGCCGCACCAATCGTATGCGATACCTCGATAGCACGTTCTATATTCTTTTTATCTGCCGCAGTTGGCTTTACGCGTGTCTGCACACCAGCATTTTCGAACGCTAATTCTGGTGCCAAATCCTGTGCGGCAACAATTTCAAAGCCCTGTTTTTCAAGAACGCCATTCAATGCAACTGCCATAGAATCATACCCCCGTTGATTTTTTAAAATTTTAAGCAAAGTCCAAAAAGTCCACCAATCTGGACGAATATCAGATAAATTTGGGTGTCCCAACGCACCAACAAATGTAAGTTTACGAATACCACGACGCTTAAATTCGCGTATCGCGCGCCCAGAACCCCCAATCCGTACCACTAAATCAGGATTCAATTTAGGATTATAAAAATTCTTAAGTCCCACAACAAACACATCCCAACCCGCACGCTTAAGCGCATCACGCGTAAAGAACGGCAAATCCAGCGCGCCGGCAATCAATGCAATTTTATTATCTGTAATTTTTTTTCTCATACCTATAAGGGTACGCATAAAACGGACTGGAATCAAGTTTCAATTTATGATAAAATTTAACAGAACTTAAATGGACAACAACATGAAGAAAATATCATTTTTTGGAATTTTATCCATGACACTATGTATGTGTCAGGCAAACGCAAACTATACCCCTACCCGCTTTCAGGACGAGGTTTTAACCGGCCTTGACCTTATCAGCGCGCGCGAAACAATCGACACAACGCCGACACGCGCCGATGGCGAACTGGGACTGGAAGTGTACGAGGTTGCAGGCTCCATATCATCGGATGACATGCGCGTATTTGTCCCAACAACTATGTATATGCGTATGGGCGGCGGATTAAATCTGGGCTTTGCAACGGACAAAGCACAATACATGGACCAAGAACACGAAGCATCCGGCGGATATACCACACAAATCGGACTTGGCTGGAACCTGTCATCATATGTACGCACAGAAATTGACTTCCAACAAATAACCCTGAAATTCTCGGATTTAGATAATCATCAAGCAACATATCAAACAATTGGTGGAACACTTTATTTTGATTTTGCACGCCGCTATGTACAAACTGGCGATGTCACACGCCGCCGCACATTTGTTCCATATATGGGCATCGGTGTTGGACTTGGCACATATGAATTCGAAGGAACATCAGGTTCAGATGGTCTGGTCATCGCTGCACCACGCGCGTCATTTGGATTTAATGTTATGTTTTCGGACTTAATCGGCATTGACATCGCGTATCAGTACCAGATGATGATTGGCAACGGCTTTGGCTGGGGCGTACGCTCGGGCGGGGTTGATAACATCAGCAACATCATGGCCACATTGCGTGTAAACTTTTAATTAGGGACATAAAAAAAATGAAAGCAAAATTATTACTAACAGCATTATGCATCTTACCAATCGCCGCAAATGCGGGTTTGCCATATCGCGTAGAATTAATGAAACTGCCCGTACCAGAACTGCCAACTGGCAATGATAACGAAGCCTTGGCACGCGACCACAGATTTTATATTGGTGGTGCATATAATTTTGCCATGTGGCAGAACTATACAGACAAAAACGACATTTCAATCAACGGCAAAAACACATCCAGTTTCGAAGTTATGGCCGGCATCCGCGTGTATGACACTTTCAGACTAGAAGCAAATTATCTGAACACCAAGGCACAGTGGAATGCATTGTCATTTACTGGCGACACAGTATTTATTAACGCTATCTTTGATGCTCGCATTGACAGCATGTATCGACTTTTCCGCACTCAAATGATTGTTCCATATATTGGATTGGGCGGTGGGTTATCATGGAACTCGGCCGATGATGGCGTGCATCTGGACAAAAAAATAACACCTGTGGCTGCAGCATTGGCGGGTATTGGGATTGAATTTAATTCACACTTCGCACTTGATTTTGGATACAGATATTTTTATATGTTTAATCCTGACACAGATATTGTTGCGGACCTGAATCCAACATCACATCAGTTTCGCGCAGGTGCACGCATAAGTTTCTAGGGCTAATAACATATGAAAACATGTCCTTTCTTTGGTAAATGTGGCGGTTGTAAATTTGATTTTACCGCCCCTGATTATCAAGAAAAAAAATTATCATTATTGCGCGGCCACACACCAACAGATTCCGCCATATGGACAAATGCTGGATTGCGTCGTCGTGGCGACTTTTGTTTTGCGGGTCGCGATTTCGGTTTATTCGAATCGGGCACAAAAAATATCATCCCCGTACACAATTGCCCAAATATGACACCGGCTATCAATAATACACTGCCTGCTCTGGCGGCATTACCTTGGGGTGGCGCGGGCTCGTGTCTGGTCACTGATTGCGAAAACGGAATCGATATCGCAATAACTTCAAGTGTTCCCTACTTTACACCCGAATTTAAACAGGCCGCTGAAAAACTGCCCGTATTACGCATTACCTGGAACGACAAAGTTATTAAACAATCGGCACAGCCAACCATAAGATTTCAAGACAAAATTATCGACTATCCATCGAACGCTTTCCTGCAACCAACACAAGAAAGCGAACAAAACATAAGGCAACTTGTACTGAAACACGCAAGTGGCGCAAAACGCGTGGCCGATTTATTCTGTGGTTTGGGCAACTTCACATTTGCACTGAACGCGGATGGATTTGATATCGTTGGAACTGGCATGAAGCGCGACCTTTTCAAGAACCCATTAACGGTCGGTATGCTGAATCAATACGATTGTGTTGTAATGGACCCACCGCGCGCAGGCGCAATGTCACAATGTAAAGAATTAATAAAAAGCAATGTAAAAAAAATTATATATGTATCCTGTAATCCAAACACCTTTGCGCGTGACAAAAAAATATTAACAAAAGGCGGATATATAATGAAAACATTGATTCCTGTTGACCAATTTGTTGGCAGTGACCACTGGGAATTCTTTGCAGTTTTTGAAAAATAATCCCCACCTGAATTTTATGCTTGCACGAATCGCATAAATATTATTAGTATGCGCATATCGAGTTTATCCAAACTTAGGGAGATTGTCCGTGATAATAGGGATTGGAATTGATTTAGTCGAATGCGGCCGTTTCTTGGACTGGTCTGCGTTCAAAAAGCAACGCATTTTCACAAAAAATGAATTAGAATACGCCGACACAGATAATGCAAACGCAGAAAAACATTTGGCAAACTTCTGGGCCGCGCGCGAGGCTTTCCTTAAAGCACTTGGCACAGGTTTTGGCGAAGACATTTCATTTTCGGATGTTTCTGTAATTCACAACGATGCTGGCCGCCCAGAATTATTGATTGTTGGCGGTGCCAAGGCCGCATTAAAGGAATTGGTGGGCGATGAAGCGCGCACATTCTTGTCACTAAGTGACCAGGACGACTATTGTGCGGCTATGGTTGTAATTGAAAAATAAAAAACGCGCAATTTGCGCGTTTTTTATTTAATCATCAGTTATCGAATTATTCAGCATCTGCTGCTTTTTCTTCAACAACTTCTGCAGTTTCTTCTGCAACTGGTGCTTCGACTGCTACTTCTTCTGTCGCTTCAACTTCTTCTACTTTTTTAGTACCGAAAGTCAAAACCTTACCTGCAACCAATGCTTCGATTTCGTCCTGAGTCTGGGCAACATATACCTTAACTGGAACGATAACATCTGGATGCAAAGCAATCTTTGTATCAAACGCACCAACAGATTTGATTGGGGCACCCAACATAACCTGTGCAGATTCAACAGAAACATTAGCAACTTCTTTCAACATACGTGCGATATCGCGTGTTGATACAGAACCATACAATTGACCTGTATCACCGGCCTGACGAATCATGTACAGTTTTGCGCTCTTAACTGCATCTACATTTGCTTCAGCAGCTTTCTTGGCGGCTTCCTGACGTGCTGTCAGTTCTGCTTTCTTGGCTTCGAACAAAGCAACATTTTCACGTGTGAAACGCATCGCTTTGCCATTTGGCAACAAGAAGTTACGAGCAAAACCAGTTTTAACTTCGACTGTATCGCCGATATTACCCAGTTTTGTAATTTTTTCTGTCAAAATAACTTTCATTTTATCTGTCCTTATTTTTTTAAGTTAGGGATAAATCCCAAATATTTATATTCCTTGTTTTGGGACAATTATGTGCGGTGATTGGAAGCGTTTGACGGTTTGAAGTGTAGTTGACCTACATGATAACCGACAAACGCAACAAAGCACCCACAGAATTAGCCCAAATTGTTACGAACAAATGGCATCAAGCCCAAATGACGTGCACGTTTAATAGCTGTTGCCAAAGCGCGCTGATCTTTCTGGGAAACACCACTGATACGACTTGGCACGATTTTACCACGTTCTGTGATATAGTGTGACAAAGTCTTAACATCCTTGTAATCAATAACCTTGCCCTTTAAAGGGTTAGATTTTTTACGATAAATTGCTGCACGAACTGCCATTATTCTGCCTCCTCTGCGTTTTTCTTCATCATGATAGAAGGTGTTGTTGCTAATTCATCAACACGAACATTCAAGAAACGGATAACGTCTTCGTCAATGCGAGAACGGCGTTCCAATTCTGCAATTTGCGAACCATCTAATTCGATATTCAGCATGACATAATGTGCCTTGCGGTTTTTACGAATGATATAGGCCAAGTTCTTCAAGCCCCAGAATTCTGTGGACTTAACATCACCGCCCAATTCTTTGATGATTTCGGTAAATTTAGCCGCTTTTTCTTTAACTTGCGACTCAGTCAGGTCCTGGCGGAAAACCAAGACGCTTTCATAGTAAGCCATTTTATTTCCTTTGGTTTAATCAGCCGGCAACACCATTGTCACCAGCAGGAACAGCAACAATTATGTACAATTTTCGACAAAAATCAAGCATTTTTTAATTTTTCGAAAAATTCTTGCACATATAAAATGTTTGACTTATAATCAGACCATACAAGGAAAGGGCCAATGCCGTCAAAAACATCAATAATAGCTGTATTTTTATTTGCGTATTTTCTGTGCGAAATGCCCGCAAACGCGGCTTTGCAAAGCTGGACCATATCCTGTGAAGTTAAAGAAGAAGACGGATACCGGAACATTTATCCATATAACAACACAGCATATTTTGAAACCACCCCCAAGGCCACACTCTTTGAACCGGACGAGATAGTTAACATAACTGAATGCGACCCTGCTACGAATACAAACTGCGTATTCCCCACCGGTCGCCAAATAAAATGTACGATAAATGGCTGGGAAACCATAGCGACCTACACCCGCACATGCAGCTCTGATTCCTTCTTAAACAAAGATGACTTTAAATGCTATAAATGTTCATCCGTCACAGGCAACAACAATGCAATAGTAAACAAAACAAATCCAACCAATACCGCCAAGGATTGCTATATCCCAAGCAACAACCAACTTGAAAATGATCGCGGCTTTTTCAATTATGATACATCATGTTATTATGCCAGCACGGGTCTGAACAACGCGACTGGATTTACGCCATGGTGGGAGTCTGCATAAAATGTTTATTTATAAGTACCACAAAAATCTTATGCCAAAATTATGGAATCAAAACAACGAATTAGACAAACTAGCCTGTCAATCGTTAAAAATGATAGCATACGAGTTTATTAAGTACTTGAACATCGTTATCGGCCTACCCATTACGCACGCTGATATTTATGATGTTCTTATTCACGGTTCTTGTACCAACTATTATTGGGACAAACACAGTGACATCGACCTTTGTATAGTTGCAGATCTGACCAAACTGCGTAAAAAAATATCAGGAATAAATGAAGAGCAACTTTTTAATTCCTTGGTATCATCATGGCGCCGAAACTTTCATATAGAACTTTACGGCCGCCGCGTCGATATAAAATTAAAAGACAAACACGATCGCAAAAATCAAATCAACCCAGTTGCCGGATGCCACTACTCTCTGTTCAAAGACACTTGGGAAATACCCGTTGTACATCTTAGTGACAGCGACCTAAGACAACTTAAACGCGATGCTTACCGAAAATATCGCGTAATTATGCGTCAATGCAAATACCTTATTAAGCATAAAATGTCTGCAGATTTTGTAAATGCATATCTTGTGGAACTGCGCAATCTTCGAAATACATATATGTTGGATTATGCGCAACAACCAATCACATCATATGCCATCGCATACAAGGCCGTACGAAACACTGGAATTCTTAACAAATTATATAAAATGGCCCGCACAGATCAGTCTAAAAAATATAATTTGGTCTAGGATATTTTTTACAACAATCTCTATTGACTAACTGTAATTAAATTTACTATGATTCAATCAAGAGAGGCGGGAAAACATATATGACAAACCAATTTCATCGCAATCTTAACCGTATGACACTGTTTACTGCAATGCTGATTGCGGGTGTGATTTACTTTTTTCCTGACTTTATGCTGATTGCTGTATCAAACATCTGGCTGAACGGTATAATTATTGGCACGACAATATTCGGAATTGGCCTATGTTTTGTTGAGATATTCAAGTTATTACCTGAATATAAATGGTTACATAATTATACAACAACGCGCCGTCATGGTATTGCCCTGCCCCCACGTTTGTTGCGTCCTGTGGCAATTATGCTGACTTCGCGTCCAAAACAGATATCCGCTACAACATTGAACGGATTTCTGGACATGATTATGGTCCGGTTCGAGGATTCAAGGGAATCCGTACGCTATATAACAAACACCCTTATATTCTTGGGCCTGCTTGGCACATTCTGGGGATTGATTCTGACCGTTGGCGGTTTCGCAGAATTGATTGGAAACCTGAATTTTGAAGATGAAAGTGTTATGTACACCATGCAACAGGGATTATCCAGACCATTGGCTGGTATGGCAACTGCATTTACTAGTTCTCTGCTTGGCTTGGCGGGCAGTCTGGTTGTCGGCTTTCTGGGACTTCAGGTACAACTGGCGCAAAACGCAATCTTTCGTGAACTAGAAGATTACCTTGCGGTACACACACATCCTGCAACCGATATTCCACAACAAGTTTTGCCACAAATTAATCTGGCAACAAAACAATTAAGTAAATATTTGGAAAAACCAACCAAATAAATTATAAGAAAGAGAGAGAAAAATGATAAATTACAGATATCACAACAAACCAAATGCATGGCCCGGCTTTGTGGACCTGTTTTCTAATTTGGTTATCATACTGATATTCTTACTAATCGTATTTGTATTCTTGTGGACAACGACCAGCGTATTTAATAAAAACTCTGGGGCAAAAACAGTTGCCGACCTTAAACAGGCAAACGCCGAACAGGCCGCTAAACTCGAACAAATGACAATGGATGATAAAGAGGCCAAAGAACTATTGCTGATGGCCCGCGATGAATTAATCAACCTTGAAAAAAACAATAACGAATTAACCCAAGAATTAAACAATGCTGACAACAGCATCAAAGACTTGATAACAGCATACGAGTCAAAGGTTAATGAACTAGAGGCACAAGGCGCAGATATGCAGGAACGCGTTGCCGCGCTTAGCGAACAATTAGTTGCCGCAAATCTGGACCAAGAAAAAATCAACGAACTGTCCGACCAGTTGGCCAAGGTCCAGGCTGCACTGGCTGCTGCCGAAGAAAAATCCGCCGAACAAGAAGCAAACTATGTCCAGATGTCAAATCGCCTGAACAAAGCATTGGCCGATAAAGTTGCCGAATTAAACGATGTGGCACAATATCAATCACAGTTCTACAAAGCCGTAAAATTGGCCGTTGGCGATCGCACCAGCATCCAGACAGACGGTGACCGCTTTATCGTCAACAGCGACATTTTATTCCCAAGCGGTTCATACACACTTTCGGCCGAGGGTAAAAAGCAACTGCGCTTGATTGCAAATGTGATAAAAGATATGGAAAACAAAATTCCAACAAACATTAACTGGATTATCCGCGTTGACGGACACACAGATAAAAAACAAGTAATTTCCGGCACCAAAGGCTATAAAAACAACACAGAATTATCCTTATTGCGGGCCACAGCCGTTGCAAACGAATTAGCAAACGCAGGTGTATCTAAACGCCGTCTGGTTCCAAGTGGCTTTGGCGATCTGCATCCAATCGCATTGGGTAATGATGCACAGTCGTTGCAACAAAATCGCCGCATAGAATTACAGTTAACAAACCGATAAAAAACCGCCAAATGGCGGTTTTTTTTATTCATGCTCAAAATCTGATTTTTTTACAAACCATTTTTTCGCAGAATCTATCATCCCAGAAACAGCGGACAAAAACCTGCCCTTGTTGGATGCTGGTGGCGTATCATTGGTTATCGTAAATGGCGCATACGGATCGACATCTTGTTTTTTCGCCTGTGGTTTCTCGCCAAGGCGTTCGACCGTCTCGTCAACAATTGTCATACCGGCACACACATCCAACGCGGCCGACAAACTTAACCCACTGTGCTGAAAATTATTAATCTGATTCTGATATTCGGACTGCCCCAGTGCCGCACTGCGTAATTCCAGTGCCTGCCGCAACAATCCCGCCTGAACACACGGTCCATAACCAAGCACTATGCGGTTATTGTATTCCATGACCCCACGCGTCACGGATTCAACCATATTACGCTCAGACTCGGTCAAGGTATAGTGTGGCAAATACTGCGACAAATCCATATGCACATAGTGCCCAGTTTCTGGATTATACACACTGTAACAAAACATCATATGTCGCCATTTTTCGTACTCTACGCCATCGGATTCCATGCACAATTTTCGTGCCGGCACATTACCGCGTATAACAATTTCAAGATTTTTTTCAAAACCGGTACTGTATACACCATACATCTTGGTTATCCACCAATCATATGTACGACGCGCAACATCCCCAACATTCATTACCGCGGACATGCGCAACGCCTCTGGCATTTCATACAGCCACGATTGCAACCACACCGTATTTTCAAAAACCAACAAATTATTTGGCTGGGCCCCACACACATATTGATTTACAGCATCAATGGCCTCAGCAATTTTTGCAGAAATTTCATCGTTTATCAGATGAAGATAACAATCCACCCCAGAAATCTTTGCCACTTCATCCGAATGTGCCCGCGGCCAGGTCAATAAACAATTCTTATAATGCTTTAATTCATGCAGGAAAGTATTTTCCTTGGTGCTGCGTACCGAATAAAAACTTTGTGCCAAAAGCGACAAATATAAGTAATGCTCTGGGATTTGTGACAGGGGGACCCCCTTTTGATATTTTATATTGGCAATTCTGGCCTGTTCATAGTCTTGGTGTTCCACACCCAAAACATCATCAACCATGACAATTTTCTGTGCATTGGCCCCACCGGATGTCACATATCTACCGCCTACTATATTTCCATCCTTGTCAACCAGTTCAAAGCCATAATCGGCCCCCTGCACCCTTTTAGCATATATAGGTTCCTTGGAATCACGCAATATTTGCAGGCCTGTGGCCTGAATCGCATATGGCACAGCATCATCTTTTATCACATAGCGCGGATAAACAAACACATAATCCTTGTCCGAGGTGGTTTGCGGCCAATAATCCGCGGCCATATTCTTGAACGGGCGATTATGCACGGCAATCCCAGGAATTTCGATATTCAAAATCAGACTGGTTGGGATATCCCACATCTCGGTCGGGACATCTTGCATTTGCGTTTTGCCCAACTGTTCGCGCAATTTGTCGGTCAGTTTTACACTGTCCTTTAACGCCATCACACGATAGTCTTCAAGTACAACCAATTGCGCCATACAAACACTCCTATTCGGGCATATTATACCACAATTCAACGACTATTTCATTCGGATAAAGCATGCAACCTTTTTCAACGCCCACCACAACACGCCGGTCATGGCCAATACACCAATCAGTGTCACCGTTATCCCCCACCCATCCATCAAGAATTTTCCACCAATCAGCATCATCGCCCCACATACCGTCGCCACCATCGCACGCGTGGAAATAACCGTTCCGCGTTCCTGCGATTTGATGCTGTGATGAATCAGTGCATTATATTGCAGGTTATTTAATATACGAATTGCGGGCACAATCGCCATCACTGCACACGCCATATAAACCAGTGGCATATACGCCGTATGCACCGCCACCAGTCCCATCACACACCCCAATACAATCGTCACAATTGTGATTATGGAAACCCTAATCTCGCCCAGCTTTTCACAGATTTTATACGCATACTTTGAAAACACAATTGCCGCGAAATTATTTATCCCAAAGTACACCCCGAACAGTTGCACCGGCACCTGGGCAAATTCCATAATAGGCTGCATAATCCACAGCATCACTATGGTAAACCCACCGAACATTGCAGGGAACAAAATCAGATTGCGCAATTTTGGATTTTTCAAAGTCTTATATGTAATTCCGATTGCATCCGCAACGGCGTTCTTGTTTTTAACCGTCCGCTTAACCTCGAACAATTCCGGCAGGAACACAAACGCAACTATTGACCCAACCGAAACCAAGAATTCCAGCCAAAGCAATTTGTCACCGCCGATATACGCGTACATAATGCCTCCCAAAATCACTGCAATAAACGATGCCACCGACCCAAAGGTCATAACTTCACCGAACTGCTTGATAAAATCCCCTTGGCTTTTATTGCGTTTCAACAGGTCGTATGTATACGCTTCCAGCGTACCCGAATACAGCGCACTTGCAACCCCAAGCATGGCCTCGCCCAGAACGATTGGCCAGAACCCATACGCCATCGCCACGATTGCGAACCCCAGACTGGTAAACAACGCACCCATAATCATAACGCACCGGCGACTGAAACGGTCGGACAAATACCCAGACGGAATTTCAAACAAAAACGCCGCCAGGCGAAACAGCCCCTGAATCAAAAAGAAATCCCCGACCGTAATTCCGCGCTGGGTATAGACCAACACAATCACCGGCACAATCAATAAAAAATTATGAAAGAACCAACCAAAACGCAACGCCCAAAGTCCGCGCCGCACCGATAAAGATTTATTATTTTTCCTGGGCATAATTTTTTATTATAACACACAAAAGGATATATTCCTAAACTAATTCACATCGCCCAGGACGACTGTTTCCCTGATATTGGCGATATTTTTAAGATACGGAATTTAGAAATCAAATAAAAACTTGCCCCGAAGGGCAAGTTTGGAAACTATGGTTGTGCTGTCTGTGCAATTTGCGAGCCGAATTGGTTGAGATTGGGCTAGAGATTAAGAAAATGAAAGATGTGTTAGAATTTACTAAATAAGGTTTTTGATTATATCTTTAAATATTGGTTCAGAGCCAATATAGTTCAAAGATTTCAATTTAGAAATTTCAACCCAGTGTGCTGGTTTAAGATACTTCTTTTCGTCCGCTGTGAAACGAACATTCGCTTGTGCTGCAGTTGTAGTTTTGCATATATAAAACAACTGAATACAATGATAATTTGTCCCTGTTTTAAAACTTTTGTATAACGAAGTATATATATTCAAAATTTTTACGGGTTTGATAGTTAACCCTGTCTCTTCCTTTATTTCTCTTTTTAATGCTTCAATGTGATCTTCGCCGATTTCAATAGAACCACCAGGCAAAACATATTTGTCACCAACAGACAACAATAATATCTTGTTTCTTTTGATAATAATCCCATAAACGGCAGGGTTAAGCACTAATGATTTAGAATCTACATTGAAATTTTTACCATTTATATCGTGAACAACAACTTTTGACATATAAAACCTCTCTTGTCTCATTATATCATAAAAAGTTCGAAAGTGGTGATTTTTCACCACTTTTTTATATTCAACTTTCGAACTTGGTCAAAATATTAGAAAACAAAATAAAACCCGCCTTTATCGGCGGGCTTGTCTATCTTGGTTGTGCTGTCTGTGCAATTCGCGGACCCATTTACAGGAATTATTATCATTAGGTCAGGAAATCGAACAGGCAAAAGATAAATTATGTTTACGAATTTATATTTAAAATTTTATTTATTAATAATTCATTGTTGTGTGATATAACAAAACCATCAACATGGTATTTTTACTTTATTCCATAGTGTTTCTATATCTTGTTTGCTCCCCTTGAACTCAGGCCAAGCGTCAATGCCATCGTTTTGCTTTCTTGGAATAATATGGAAATGGAAATGAGGTACAGATTGCCCAGCAGTTTCATCACTAGCATTTAATAAATTTACACCGTCATAACCACAGTTATCAATTAAATGATTGGATATTTTTTTTACAGTACACATAAGTTTATTCAATGTATCTATATCGCAATCCAAAATATTTTTTACGTGTTTTTTTGGAACCACTAGAATGTGTCCGTCTACATCCTTTGCAATATCCATAAAAGCTATTGTCCAATTATCTTCATAGACCTTTAATATCTTATTATCATGAATTATCTTACAAAACACACAATCATCCATATTTCATCCCCCATAATCTTTATCTGTAATTATACCACAAAAAGTTCGAAAATGACATTTTTTTGCGGCTTTCCAAAACCGAACTTTCGAACTTGGTCAAAATATTAGAAAACAAAATAAAACCCGCCTTTATCGGCGGGCTTGTCTATCTTGGTTGGGGCAGCTGGATTCGAACCAACACTGACGGAGTCAGAGTCCGGAGTTCTACCATTAAACTATGCCCCAAGCACCGCGGATTATAGGACTTTTTTATTTTTAATGCAAGTGGAAAATAAAAAATCCCGCACAAGCCTTGCAAATCCCCGCATTTGCGCTATACTCAACATGATAACAAAGTTAAAAAGGCATAAAACAATGGAACAAAAAAATAATCTGTTTATGAATATTCAGCCCGGTAATATGGTTGATTGCGACATGTTCAAAATCGGCCTTCAAATGGGATTTTACGATATCGAATATGTAAATTGTTTTGACGATAAGTTTTTGTTCCATGCCACCGATGGCCTGGGTAATTTTTTAGATGACGGCTACTTCTGTGTTCCTGAAAAACTGGTCCCAATTACAAAGCCACTTTATATTCCTCAACTTTATCTCACTAAAAAAGAAGCCCTGCAAAGTATAGCTTCACAAGAATCAACACCAACGACACAAAAAGCAATTTCCACCCGTCCAGCACACACACAAAAAAAGCATAAAAAATCCAAATATAAACCAATACAACATGATGATTCAAAATTCGTGGTTTATATGACACGTGAAGCACACACCAAATTCTGTACAACATGCGATAAAAATTTATTCCGCCATATAACATCCAGCAACATTCAATATGATTCCAGGATGCGCTTTGCCACGAAACATGGTTATTGTTTTATGATAGAGGCTCCCATTGCCTATAAAGACAGAATTTTATCTGTGATAAATTCAGACCGTCAAATCAATACCGGCACAACAATAAACCCAAATGAAAAACATAACTATCCATCACAGAAACACACACATTATGACCGTCCTCAAAAATTAAGAGAACTAGATTACTGTCGCCCTGTGTCTGGCCGACCAGTGAAAACCACAGCTGCAAAACCGACACAAAAAGAACCAACCATAAAAACAACAATAACTATGGAATACGACATCAAAGATTTAACACCACAAATGGTTGAAAAAATATTGGGTGTAAGATGGTCCCAGTTATGCGGGAAACACTTTTTCTATTCCTTTGACAACCCTTTACCAGAAGATATTATCATCAACCGTGAATTGCGACGCATGAATAACAAGTTTGAAGCACATCCGATGTTCCAAGGACGCAAAATGGCATTTGCTGCATATGGCATTGCATATTATAACAGGAATGAAGAATACATAGAAGCGCCTATGCTTCATGATTTTAGTTATGGTCCCACAGACCCATATTGTGATATGTACGGAACATTTATTTCATACAACCCCAAAACAAAACAGTTTGAAAAATATCCACGCGGTTGGATAAAACTGAAAGAAGATATAGATGAATATGGATACATTTTATCCAGCTCGCTATCCTGCGATGCAGATAAAATCTTGTCTGCCTATGCCGACCAGAAACAAAAAAGAAGATAACCACATGTCATTTACACAAGAACACGGTTATAACATCAGCGGCACTAAAAAAACCGATACGATTTTAGCGGGCCATATTGATTTAAGCCAAGCCATAAAATGTGATGGATGTAATTTGCATTGTGAATTAAAACACAAAATGTGTAATTTTGGATGTCATATTTATCCAAGCATTGACGACCGGATAATAGACTGGTTTCTGGACGAAAAAGGAAATAAAATATACACAGCACGCAATATTTATACAAATATTCTGAAACCACTGGAATTGACCCAGGAAAAAACAAATGCAATTCGATTGGCACATCGTATCGCAACATTGTGCGACCACTATAAAGTAAAATAATCCACCGCTTAAAATAGCGGTTTTATTTTTGCATTTATAAAAACACCCCAGATATGATATAATTCATTATTATGCTTATACCAATCGAAGACATTATTGAATTTCACAAAATACGCACCCAGTGCCATATCAACTGTATGAACTATTTCGCGGAATTGTTGGGGTATCATTTTCCGGAACATGATAACGACAAAAATCACGACCCGATTCGAATTGGATACGCATATCATAACTATGCCGTATATCACCCAACCGCCCAAGAAAACGCCGCACAAATCGAAGAATTTCGCAAATGTAATCGCGAACATCATAAAACCCAACCGCACCACATAGAATATTATCAAAATGTATTTGATATCCCCGATATCGTACTTATTGAAATGGTGTGCGATTGGTTCAGCGCGAACTTTGAACAAAATCATATTACATGTGAAGGTGGCGCCCCAAATATCCGGGCCTTTTTCGACATGGAACTAAGCCACCTGCCCTGGTCCGGCCACCAGCGCACCCTGATAAATAAATTAATCGATGAACTGAACAAAAAATCCGTGTACAAAGACATCGTTAAATTCTGGACACCCGTATTGTAAAACAATCCCAAGAAAAGCTTCCTGTGGTATTGCCCCCGAGTTTTGCGCATAATTTTAGCAAAGGGGGAACCAAAAATGAAAAAAGCAATATTTTTCTTAACAATTTCATGCTGTCTGACACTGATTCAGACGGCAAATGCCTGTACGGGCATCACATTGAAATCCAAGAACAACGATGTGGTTGTGGCGCGCACCATAGATTGGTCCGGCACCGAAATGAACAACATATACACCATTGTTCCACGCGACCATACGCAAACATCCCTGTTGCCGGATGGTACATCTGGGGGACTGACATTCAGTGCCCTTTATGGCTATGTCGGCATGGCGGTCCAGCAACCAGAATTTGTCGTGGACGGCACAAACGAAGCCGGCCTGTCCGCCGCCCTGTTCTATTTTCCGAACTATGGCGAATACAAACCATATAACGAAGCCGACCAAGATATATCACTGGCCGATTTCCAGGTCGTATCATGGATATTGTCGCGCTTTTCCAGCATAGACCAGGTCAAAGCCGCAATAAACGATGTGCGCATCATAAACATAGACCCCAGTGCATCAACCGTGCATTGGCGCATAACGGAACCATCCGGCCGCCAGGTCGTACTTGAAATAGTTGATGGCGTTCCAAACTTCTATGAAAACGAGATTGGCGTTCTGACCAATTCGCCGAATTATCCATGGCAATTGACCAACCTTAATAACTATGTAAATCTGCATCCGGGCGGGGTCCAGCCAACAAAATTCGGTCCAATTACCCTGCGCGCATTTGGGTCGGGCTCTGGGTTCTTGGGGTTACCAGGGGACTTTACGCCACCATCGCGATTTGTGCGTGCAGCATTCCTTAAAACATATTCATTGGAACAAAGCAACGCATACGACACAATGCAACAGGCGTTTCATATCCTGAACAACTTTGATGTGCCATTGGGGGCCCAGTTCGCGGTTGGCGCGGCCCCAAACAACATGCCATCCGCGACCCAGTGGACGGTTGCGACGGACCTGACCAATCGGATGATATATTATCACACAATGTATAATCGCACCATCCGCAGCATAAATATGGGAAACATTGACTTTGCGACGGTTCCGTTCCAGTATCATCCACTGGACACAACCAAGCAACAGACGATTATCCCTGCGACAATCGACACAAAGTAAAAATCCCCCAAACGGGGGATTTTTTTAACTTACCAACTTCTGCCAGAAAGTCTTTTTCTTGGGCTGCTTTTTGCGTTTACGACGCTGGGCAGTCACTGTTGTACGCTTGGCATCCAAATGCTGAGCGTTTTTCTTTTTGGCATCTGTCGAAGGTGCATGCGCCCCCAACAAATCATCAGTCTTATTCTGTTCCGGCGCAACACGCTGAATAGAATACTGATCGATATTCATCAGGCTGTCATCACCAACGATAACAATTTCTGTTTCAAATTCGTTTTCCATAGCCGCCAGTTCTGCGCGTTTGTGATTCAGCAGATAAACCGCTACATCAGTTGGCACAGTCATAATAATTTTCTGGGCAGCCTTGGCCAGCAACTTTTCCTGTAAATGACGGAACAAGATAACCGCCGCAGTCTGAATAGAAGGAACCACACCCGCCCCCATACAATGTGGACATGGCACATAGGACGATTCCATAAAACTGCTGCGCAGACGCTGACGCGACAACATCAACACACCAAAGTTGTTAATCTTGGCAACCTGAGTGCGTGCGCGATCACGTTTCATAACTTCGCGCATTTTCATTTCCAGTTTGCGATTGTTCTTTTCTTCTTCCATATCGATAAAGTCAACCGCGACAATGCCCGCCAAATCACGCAGGCGCAACTGCAACGCGATTTCTTCGGCCGCTTCCAGATTGGTATTCAATGCGGTCTGCTCGATATCTTTTTCCTTAATCGCACGTGAAGAATTCACGTCAATTGTCACCATCGCTTCGGTCTGGTTAATAACCAAAGAACCACCGGATGGCAAAGTCACATATGGACCATGCAGGCCTTCCAACTGTTTTTCAACACCGGCCTTGACCATCAAAGGCACAGCCGCATCCTTGTACTGGACCAACTGTTTGCGTGGCGCGCGACCATACATTTGCTGGAAATACTGTTTTGCCGCATCATATGCTTCTTCGCCCTGAATAACCAAAACATCTTCTTTATCGCTTAAGAAGTCGCGAACAACGCGGCGCAACAAAGAATCTTCGGTATGAATTGTCACAGGCGCAACAGATTCTAATGTTGTCTTGCGAATTTCGTTCCACAGGTTTACCAGATAATCGTAATCACCCGCGATATCGGCCGCACTGGCACCCATCGCCGCGGTACGCAATACAACTGTCATACCCTTTGGAATCTTTAACGCATGCAAGATTTCACGCAAACGGGCGCGTTCGGCCTTGTCAGAAATCTTTTTGGAAATACCATAACTGTTGCGTTTACGAGAATTAGGCATCAAAACCGCAAAGCGTCCCGCCAACGACAGATATGTAGTCATCGAAGCGCCCTTTTGGCCGCGTTCTTCTTTTACACCCTGAATCAGCAAAATCTGCTTTGGTTTGATAACATCTTGGATTTTGAATTCACGTGCACGTTTAACAAATTCATTGTTATCTTCGCCTGCACTATGATCATCATATTCCGCAACTTCATCTTCTTCGTCATTTGGATCATCGTCATCATCAACGATATTAGCATGTGCCAATTCCAACAGTTTTTTCTTTTGTTCTGCTGTCACCTGATAATAATCTGGATGAATTTCAGAAAATGGCAAAAAACCGTTTTTACCGGTACCATAATCAACGAACGCCGCCTGCAAAGATGGCTCGACGCGAATAACCTTGGCCAGATAAATATTACCCTTTATCTGGGGTTTTGTGGTTGTTTCTACGTCAAAATCGGAAACGCGGTTGGTTGCGGTATCAACCACAACTACACGAGTTTCTTCTGGGTGGACTGCATCCACATATATTTTTTTTGACATTTAATAATCCTTTTGTTTTTGGGGTGTACGAAACCGCAATAACCCGTCCCCATGGGGCGTCCAAGCCCATGCCAAGGGAAAGCACCACGATAACCATCAGTGCCACTCGAATTATAAAAAGCAACGATAAGATAAACACTTATAATAGCCTATGTTTTTCATACACAGGCCATAGTTTAACACGCCAATTATACAGTTGGCAAGGTATTTATTTTTTATTTCTGATTTCGTTTTTTATGCTTTTGATTTTGGCTGGGATTTTTTCTTTTGCCTCGGCCAACCATTTTTTCATGCGAGAACGCAGCCAACGTTCATAGATAAAGAACAAACTACCCGCCCCAATCAGTGGCAAAACATAGTAAATTATGCGGTATGCCAATAACGCACCAAATATGTTCGCTTTGTCCACGCTGTCTGGCAACGCCAACAAGAACACGCTTTCAAAGACCCCGATACCACCAGGGACCTGACTAAATACACCTGTGGACTGGGCAATAACAAACAGCCCAATAAATGTCCCAAATGGGATATGAACAAACGGCGTCAAACAGAAATACAGCACTAAACCGGCCAAAACACTGTCCGTAATACCCAAAACAGTCTGACAAAATGCCAACTGGGTGGATGGGATTTGGAACTTAATCTGCCCTATTTTCACACTTTTCTTGCGAAACAGCACTGTCATCGCGAAATAAGCCAACAGCACCGCAGCACAGAATATAAACAAAGTGTTAAGCCCCATACTGACCCCAACCGAGTTTTCAAACACCGCGCGCGGAATCAGAAAATATCCAATAACCACAATCGCGGATGCACCCAAAAAGTATGTAAATCCCGATATGGTTAACATCTTTAATATATCGCCACCGCGAATACGCCAACGGGTATAAAGTCTGTATCGAATTGCCCCACCACTGACAACCGCATGTCCCGCATTGTTACTAATTGCAAACCCCAACATACCGGCCAGCATCCACTTCCACCAAGTGACACGTCCGCCAACATAATTCAATGCCAAAAAGTCATACAAAGACAATGCTAAATATCCCAACAAACACGCCAAGCAGGCCGCAAACAGGTTTATCAGTGGAATATCCAAAATCGCGTGTGCAATATCACGCAGACTATAATCACGCAACTGCCACCACAGCATCCCAACCGCCAAAATAAAGAAGAAAATACCCGAATAACTAATAATCTTCTTGAACAAACGTTTTGTCTTGACTGACATAATAATCCTTTTCAAGGGTCCTAGGATAACAATATTATATAAAAAATCAAACCTAAAAACAATTTGTAAATCGACCCCGATTTTTGTAGCATAAAAACAAGAACATACAAAAGGATAAAAAAATGCTTCGTCCATCATTACGCAAACCAAATCAAATGCGCCCAGTATCACTGGAAACCGCCATCAACAAATGGGCCGAGGGTTCCTGCCTTATAAAAATGGGCGGCACCCAGGTACTTTGCACCGCATCGGTTGACTTTAACCAGCCGGTCTGGAAACGCATGCAAAATAAAAGTGGCGGCTGGGTAACCGCAGAATATTCAATGCTGCCACGCGCCAACAGCACCCGCAAATCACACGATGCGATGACCCACGACAATCGCGCGGTTGAAATTTCGCGCCTGATTGGTCGCGCACTGCGCAGTGTGGTCGACATGGAAAAACTGGGCCGCCATACAATAAATATCGACTGTGATGTACTTCAGGGCGATGGTGGCACACGATGCGCAGCCATAACTGGCGGCTTTATCGCGATGGCATTGGCTGTAAAGTGGATGCTGGCCAACGACCGCATAACCGAAAATCCAATTATGGACAATGTTGCGGCCATATCCGCGGGCCTGTGGCGTGGCGATTTGGTTCTGGATTTAGATTATGCCGAAGACTGTGAAGCGGAAATGGATTCTAATTTCGTGGTATCCGGTTCTGGAAAATTCATCGAAGTTCAATCCACCGGCGAACAACATCCATTTGACCAGGAACAATTAATCCAGTTAATGGATATGGCCCGTACCGCCTGCGCCCAATTAATATCATTACAAAACCAAGTACTGGAATAAAAAAATCCCCAAAATGGGGATTTTTTTTAACAACCCAAATCAGCTACCGAAACAATTGGATGCCAACTAGTAGCATTATGTCCAATGAATGCAGAATTACATGCACCTTGACACGAATTATTACATGCACTCTTGTTACCCATATTAGCCACAAAGAAACTCTTACCATTGGCATTACACCAGCAATAACCGGCATTATCCGCGGTTGAATTCGTCTTGGTTCCAGAAACCACCTTATACCCCGTACCGCTGGTCGTTGTGCACACAGGCGCATAATTTGAACAATTACCAAGGTCATAATAACAGCGTGTCTGATCATAATCAAAGAATTTAAAAGTTCCTATACTATCCGTAAACGTAGTCACACCAGACTGTGCCTTAACATAACATCCAGTCACATTATCCACACCAATTGCGTCAGTTGTTGTCTCATAACTTGTTCCATTAATCATATAAGGCGGACAGGCAACACACCCCGATGCCGCGGTTAAATTTCCACCGTTTTTACCCCAATATCCATAATTACAAGCATAATATACTTGTTCGTTACAGGTTGTTTTATCAGCTGAACACGTACGAACTGTTCTTTTTACATAACCCGCGCTGTGCGTTGTCCATGATGTATCAGTGACACAATTGCTGGCATTACATGAACCTGTTGTCGCCCCCGAACCACCACTTGATTCCTTTATGCATCGTTTTACCGTCAAATTAGTTAAAGATTGGCATCTAATCGAATCTGTGCCATTCCCATAAATAAAAGGTCCTGAAAATGTCTCAAGTTTATACCCGCTATTACATGTGTCGCACACATGCACGATTCCCAAAGCCCCGTATAACGCGCTCGAGGTTGGGGCAGCAAAATTAATTGGCTGAATAGCATAGGCAGTCCCACTGGCACAATTCGGATCAGTAAGCGTCACAGAGACACCCGAGTACTTTTGATAATTTGTGGATGGACCAATACTATTCTGCCCTGCAAGATAATAGCCTTTACTTGGCGCTGCGCTTGTTTGATAGCAACTGCCTGAATACAATTCACCAGCCCATGCCTGACCACTATTTAACAACACTGCAACAACAAAAAACGATAACAATTTTGATTTCATTTCCCTTTCCCCCTTTTCAAATCACATCAAAAAAACCACCGAACATTTAATTCAAGTGGTCAGGAGGTTCGAAACAATCATAAGGAATTGTGCTGCTTATTTATATATATCGCAAGCCCTCCTGACCCAATAAGTCAGGAGTTTTTTTCATCCAGTATACGAAAGACACACCATTATGGCGCATCCCTTCGACCTCAGATGCCTTATGTTCGGGTTTCGACACCCCATCAATGGAACACCCATCGACAAAGCAATTATATCAACTTGATAAAATATAACAACGAAAAAAAATTGTTTTAATTTTCCAAAATAAAAATTGTTTTTACATAAACAAAAGCAAATGCTTTTCTCATCCTGCCACTTGCCTGTCGTACGAAGTCTTGGCGAAGTAAGAACCCCAGGACCCAATGTCATAAATTTCTTTTATAATAAAAATCCCGCCGATTGGCGGGTTTTTATTAGAATCCGAAAACCATACGCTGTTTAGATTGACGTTTCTTTTCGTTGCGAACGGCTTCTTCTTTCAAACGCTTGCGTTTTGTTGTTGGTTTTTCATAACGCTGACGTTCTTTCATTTCGCGGTACAGACCTTCTTTCTGCGATTTACGTTTTGCAACGCGCAATGCCTGTTCTACGTTGTTATCGCGAACCAGAACTTTCACCATATGTATTCACCCCCTTTAACGCATTTATCTTTGGTTTAACTTAAAAGAAAGGGACTTGCGTCCCCCTCCCTTTTTATTTTGGTGGAGCCAATCAGACTCGAACTGACGACCCCCTGCTTGCAAAGCAGGTGCTCTACCAACTGAGCTATGACCCCAAAACTTTGCCACTTTCTTTTATGAAAGCGAACGCATTTTATACATTTTTTAATCCATTGTCAAACTAAAAATGAAATTTTCTTAAATAATCTTTTGTTTTTGACACGCCCCGTCCCACTCTTATATAATAAGCAACATGAAAAACACAAAGAATAAAATCAAGTCCCTGATTCAGGGCGACAAATCCAACGGTCGAATCAAATGGTCCCTTTATGGGCGTGTATGGCGCGAAATCGGCGCGCCATATTGGAAATGGTTGGTTGGCGGTATCATCTTTACAATTTTGGCCGCCGGGGCCGAGGCTTATACCATCACACTGGTTCAACAGGTTGTGGACAAGGCCTTTATCAATAAAAGTATGGCCGCAATTTATTGGCTGGGCGTTCAGGTTATTATTGCTTTTGGTGCCAAGGGGGCTTTTACATACGCCAAATCCCTTATTATGGCCAAAGGCGGATTATTGGCCAGCGAAAATCTGCAGAAAAAGATTTATCACCATATGACACATATGAACATATCGCGTTTCTATGGCGATGGCATCGGCAAAAATCTTAACTATTTTACAGTTCAGGCAACCGCGGTATTAAGCCTGGTCACAAATAATGTTGTACGACTGGTCCAGAATATCGCAACACTGGCGATGACATTGGGTTTAATGGTTTACTATGCCCCCCAGATGTGCGTTGTTTTGATGTTTCTAACACCTGCGATTATTGTCCCAATGACCCTGATTATGCGCAAACGCCGCAAATTGTCACGCCAATCATTTGGTATTGCAAACAGCGTAACCCAGCAACTGAACCAAACATTACAAGGCATTAAAACTATTCAGGCCTTTGCCAACGAAGATAAAGAAGCAAAGAAATTCTCAAGTGTGCTAAAAAAATCAATTGAAAATTCCTATAAAAGCACCCAGACAAATGCACTTCGTTCACCACTTATGGAATTTATGATTTCCATTGGCCTATGTATTGCGATGATTATGGGGGGGCACTTTATCGCCAGCGGCGCGATTACAACTGGTGACTTTACAGCATTCTTGCTGGCACTGACTGCGGCATATAAACCGGCCAAAAGTATCACCGGCACTGGCGACACATTACAGCATGGCCTGTTGGCAGCCGAAGTTTTGTTTGACTTCTTGGACAGCAAGCCTGAAATCACAAACAAGCCGAGTGCAAAAAAACTGACCTCAAAGAAAATGTCGGTTGGATTCCACAATGTATCATTTGCGTACAACGAAAACGAATCGGTTATTAAAAATCTTAGCCTGAACGTTCCAGCCGGCAAAGTATGTGCGCTGGTTGGCCCTTCTGGTGGCGGAAAAACAACATTATTTAATCTGTTGGAACGCTTTTACGAACCACAAAGTGGCAAAGTCACAATAAATCGTCAGGACATTAAAAATTATACTCTGCAATCCCTGCGCGAAAATATTGCCGAGGTTTCACAATCCGTATTCCTGTTTAACGACACAATCGAAGAAAACATCAAATACGGCTGTCCAAACGCCACGCACGAACAAGTGGTCCAGGCCGCACAAATCGCAAATGCGGATTGCTTTATCACCGAATTCCCAGACGGTTATGAAACCATTGTCGGCGAAGGTGGCGCATTACTGTCCGGCGGGCAAAAACAGCGAATCGCGATTGCGCGTGCAATCCTAAAAGATGTCCCTATTCTGCTGCTGGACGAGGCGACATCCGCCCTTGACACACAAAGTGAAAAACTTATTCAAGCCGCACTGGGCGACCTGATGCGCGGACGCACAACTTTTGTTATCGCACACCGCCTGTCAACCATTTTGGACGCAGATATTATCTGTGTAATCAAAGACGGTGAAATCATCGAACAAGGTACAGACAAAGAATTGTGCAAATTAAATGGTGAATACAAAAAACTGCGCGACATCCAGTTCCGCGGTACCAGCGCAAAAAGTAAAAAACAAAAAAGTTGACATTTTCGTCAACTTTTTGTATAATACAGAGCATGAATAAAACGAATTTTATCTTTTCTGAAAATCGTTGCTGGCGCGTTGCCGCCTAGATATTTTTTCACGCCTTATTTTAGGCTTTCATTTTTAATAAAAAATCATTAACATCAAACACAAGAAAAGGTAATTTACTATGTCTAATAAAATTGTTTTAACTGGTATTAAACCAACTGGGATGCCACATTTGGGCAACTATATCGGCGCGCTTAAGCCACTGATTAACTATTCGCAAAATCATAAAACATTTATGTTTATTGCGGACTTACACGCGCTGAACACTATATATAATCCGGCCGAAATCCGCGAACATACATATCAGGCGGCGGCATTGATGATGGCGTTGGGCGTCAATATGGACAACACTGTATTATTCCGCCAATCCGATATTGCCGAGATTTATCAGCTGAACACATTTTTAATGAATGTCACCCCAAAGGGCCTGATGAATCGCGCACACTCGTACAAGGCGGCCATGGACAAAAACACCGCCGCAGGCCTTGATACGGACGCGGGTGTCAACATGGGACTATACACATATCCGATATTAATGAGTGCGGACATCTTGTTATATAACGCTGACATTGTTCCTGTTGGCGCGGACCAAAAACAGCATGTTGAGTTTGCACGCGACATCGCGGGTCACTTTAACCATATTTATGGCAACCTGTTCAAAATGCCAGAACCAGTAATTGGTCAGGACACAGGCCTTATCCCTGGGCTTGACGGTCGCAAGATGAGCAAATCATACGATAATACCATCCCATTATTTGCGCCTGAAAAGGAACTTAAGAAAAAAGTTATGCGCATCATAACGGATTCAAAAACACCAGAGGAAGCAAAAGATCCAGAAGAATCAACCATATTCCAACTGTACAAACATTTTGCTTCTGAATCTGAAATCGCAGAATTTGCTGAAATGTTCCGCGCAGGCGGTATGGGATATGGAACCGCAAAAACCATCTTGTTTGAAAAGATGAACTCGGTACTGGCTGCACCACGCGCTGAATACGAACGCCTTATGGCAAATCCAGAAGAAATCGAAGCAGTTTTGGCACACGGCGCCGCCCAGGCATCCACCGTTGCCGCCGAAACAATGTCACGCGTTAAAAAGTCCGTTCTGGGCTAAACACACAAAATCAAGGAAAGGAGAGAACAAATGAAAAAAACACTATTTTGGATAACCAGCGTTATTGCCGTTGGTGCGGTTCTTTCACTGGCATTTGGATTGATAAACAAACCACAGGAAATAAAAACTATTTCCACAAACGGTTCATGTATCACCAATGTCCCAAAGGACAAAGTTGCAATAACCCTGCGCGTGACCACATTGGCCCCAACAACGGTTGAATCAATGCGTATGGCATCCGCACAAATGGCAACAATCACCGAACAATTAAAAAATTCACAGGTAGAACTACAAACAACACAGTTTAATTCATACGAAAAGACTGAATGGAACCGCGACCTGCAAAAATCTGTAAACCTTGGATTTGAAACAACAATCGCATTGGAAGTATCCGCAGACAATATCGAAACATTGGAATCCGTACTGACCAAGTTCGCCGGCACACCAAATGTATTCACAGAAAACCTGCGCATGTACACCAGCGAACAAGCGATGCAACCTGCGGTTGAAAAATGTCTTGGGATTGCGGTTGAAAACGCGCGCACACGCGCAAACGCATTGGCATATGGTGATGGCAAAACCGCCGGCAAATTATTATCTGTATCATATGGCACACCAACAACCAACAACACATATCCAACACCACTTCGCTTTGCCAAGACTGCGATGGTTGAATCCAATGCTTTTGATGCGTCCGGCACATTGGCCAGCAAAGATACCGAAATCACAGTCAGCGTATCCGCAATATTTGAAATAAAATAAAAAAATGAATCAGGCCGTTGCTGAATTTATAGAATACCTGTTACAAACGAAGAATTATTCGTCACACACAGCTGCGGCCTATGAAAATGATATTTCTGACTTTTTGCGGTTCTATGAAAACTTTAATGGTGCCCCGCCCTTGCCCCATGATATGTCACGCGCGGACACGATTTGCTTTCGTTCATTTCTGGCTGACCGGCAAAGGCGTGGTCTTTCGCACAAATCAACCGCACGCGCATTGTCATCCCTACGCGGTTTCTACAAATTTCTGGCAAAAAAATACGATATAAAAAATGATGCAATTGGATTGATTTCATCACCAAAAGTCCCAAGGAAATTATCCAAAGCTATTGAGCCCGTTGATGTCGAACATATGCAAGGCGCAATCCACGAAATTGACGCGAACGAGCCCTGGATTGCCGCACGCGACTGGGCACTGGTCGTATTATTATTCGGATGTGGCCTGCGAATATCCGAAGCATTATCCCTACGCAATCGCGACATCAATGGTCGCCCAAGTATTTTACGCATAACCGGTAAAGGCAACAAGGAACGCTTGGTACCGGTACTGCCTACAGTATGGACAGCCATTGATAAATATCTGAAACTGCGCCCATTTGGCAACGCCGCAAACGATGAATTGTTCAGAAGTGTCCGCGGTTTGCCTATGTCCGCACGCATGGCGGAAAAAGTCATTGAAAATTTGCGCAATTACCTGCAATTACCAGACTATGTAACACCACACGCCCTGCGTCACACATTTGCAACGGCATTATTGGCCGGTGGCGCGGACCTGCGCAGTCTGCAGGAACTATTGGGTCACTCGTCCCTGTCCACGACTCAATTATATACCAAGGTTAATATGTCTGAAATTTCAAATATCTATGCGAGCGCGCATCCACGCGCACAGGAATAAAAATAAAAACTGGTGCGACTAGGGGGAATCGAACCCCCAAGGGTTGCCCCACAGCATCCTTAGTGCTGCGCGTATACCAGTTCCGCCATAGTCGCACGTGCGTATATTTTTACAACTTGTAAATTGTTTTTCAACCTTTTTTATGATAAAATTATTAATAAATTATGTAAGGAAAGGTTTTCTGATGAAAAATTTATATAAAATTTTGTTTAAATGTTCGATGTTACTGCTGGTCCCAGCAGCGGCAAATGCAGCCGGCACATATTACACTGGCGGATATCAATCACCACAGCAGTCACGCTATACCCAAAAAACATATAATGTGCCTCGTGCAAACACTTATTCTGGTTCACAGGGTCTTTCGCAATACACACAAAAGCAATATGCTAATGCTGGATACACCACAACAAATCAGCAATATCGCACCACACAACAGCGCACACAACAATCCGTAAAGTCTATTGCTTCGGACACCAGCCGTAACGGCCTGCATCTGGACGCGGGCATTTCCAAACAGGTTGCGATGTGGCAATTTGAAATGAATACAGCGGGTTCAAAATTACACTATGACAATATTGATTGGTTAACATTTGATGTTGGTGGCAAATATGTATTTGATGCTGGCAAGACCAAAATGCAAATTGACGCTGGATTTCTGTACGGAATTCAAACTGGCGAATCGACTATGACCGACGACGACATCAGCCATGGCGGCTACATCGCGGACAGATTTTACGATTCAAACGATCCTACAAAATATATTGGTGCCCAATATGGATACGCCCTGTCAACCAGCACCAGTGACGGGGGCAGCATGATGGGCTTCAACGCAGGACTGGGTCTGACCGATTTCATCAAGATTGGCAAAGTAAAGATTACACCATCGATTGGTTGGCGGTATTTCAAGTACGAACTTGAATCCAAAAATACCAGCGGCATGGTAATGAGCACATTTGACTTTAATAACTCATGTGTCACAACCGCGGACGGCCAAACAGATTGCGCCCCAGCGATGGTATTCTTTAATGCGGTCGAAGAAGCGGATAAATCTATAACAATATCGAATCTGAACTACAGCGATTATGTTTTCGACTTTAACCAAGACGGCCTAATCGATAATCTTGGTTTCGAAATTCCAACTGGCTTGGGATATGCTGATGCATTAAACACATTCTATTTCAATCAAACAGGTGTCAGCCACTCGTACGAAGTAGAATGGTCTGGTCCATATCTGGCATTGGATATGCTGTACGATATAAATGTAGACAATATCGTCAATGCGCGTTTGGAATTTGGTATGCCAGGTTACACCGCAATCGGCGACCAACCATATCGCTATGACTGGGCACATCCAAAATCAATCGAAGACAAAGGCAGCCTTGGCTCGGCGTTCCATTTTGGGGCGGGTGCCAACTGGCTAACGAAAATTACAGATTCTGTATCATTGTCCATTGGTGTCACATATGACTATTATACTGTGTCGGATGCGGACGCTACCACATTCCTTAATCCGTCATACGGTCAACAAACACTTGACACAATCTTTGCAAAATGGCAAAAAATGTTCCCAGAATCAACTGCAGAAGATGTTGAATTATATATGCTAAATGGTGTAATAATCGAAGACGTCCCACAAGAAGACGGAACTTTCAAAGATATTGAAATTTCTGCCGACCAAACAGCAATAGATTTGACCAATGCAAAACGGGACGGATGGAAAATCAAAACAGACAGTGAAATAGAATCTTTCTATAAGTCTCTGGGCATCCGTATTGGCATAAACGCAAGGTTCTAAAAGGTATCATGAAAACAAAAACACTTATATTTGGTATAATTATTGGCGCGTTATCCGCGCCACAGTTATTCGCGGCCACCCTGCAGGGCACCGCTTCGGTAAATATAACCAGCGACACCGCAACAAATGCGAAAAATATGGCATTTGACGAGGCACGTCGCCAAATCATACGCGACACACTTCGTCAGTATTCTATCGAGGATCAATTACTGCCCGTACTGCAAAATGCAAAATCATCGGAATTAACAAACCTGATTACATCGTCCAGTATTGACGGTGAAAAACTATCCGACACAACCTATTCCGCCAACATAACCATGACGGTGGACTCTGATGCGGCACAAAACTGGTTAACAGAAAACAATGTTCAAAATTGGTTGAACACAAACAGCAACGAAACAGTAATTGTCATCATCAATATGTCTGATGGAATCGCAAACTGGATGGAACTTCAAAAAATTGCCCGCGATGAAAAGGTCGAATTGGCCACAAAATACATGACTGGCAATCAGGCAACCGTTGAAATTCCAAAATCTGTTCGCAACACCTTTACAATTGCATTGCGCGAATCTGGCTGGCAATACGCAAATCAGGATGGCGCGCTACGCATATGGAAATAACAGACTAAAAAAATTTTATATTTGTAAATAAAGGGGAAAGATTTGAAAAAACTAGTCGTAAGTTTAGTTGCACTGTGCGCGCCATTGACCGCAAATGCTGCGGATGACGCCAGCACACTTGTATTATCTATACGCCGCATCGGCCTTGAATGGTCAAAAACTCAGGTACGTCATCCTGAACAATACCAAGACTCGCCGGTATCCGCACTGAAAGCCGATAACCAAGATTTTATCAAGGGGGTATTTGATACCGCACTTGAATACAACAAAAACCGTTTTCAGTGGGACAACAGTTTATTTATGGAATACGGCGAAACGGAACTGAAACCATATAACGAAGCACCAACAGTCAGTGAAAACGCAGACGACATTTTATTATCCAGTAACCTGTCATATGCCTGTTGGGACTTTTCTGGTTTAAAACTTGGCCCAACCGTACGTGGCGCATACGATACAGAATTCGTTGCAAACGATGGTGCACCACGTCAGAATATTTTGCGTACAAATGCCGGTATTTCCTTGTTTGATAACGCAATAATCAAAAGCCTTTACCTGACCGGTGTGTACGAATATGACTTTACATACGCAGGTGAACAAACAAGTAAACTTGCGGCCGAACTCGGCTGGCGTATGGAATACGAAGTCCGCCAAGGCGTAAAATTCTCCACCAATGGATACTATCGTGAATATCTTAGTTATTCGCAATATGTCCCAACAGATTTGGAACGCGATTTAAGTGCAGTTTTGCGTTTGGACACAAACCTGTGGGGCGATTTAACCATGGGCCCATATGTCCAATACCGTCGTGCACGTGCGCGTGGTGTCGAAGTCTATGGCAGCAACTTCATCATGGGCGTATCATTTAATTACATCACAAAATTTGGATTAAACTAAAACCAAGGCCCGCAAATGCGGGCCTTAATTTTTATCCGACTGTCAAATCTTTACCTTTGACATCAACATACACTGTTCCGCCCTCTTTTATCGCGTCAGACAAAATCAGGTCCGCAACTTTATCTTCGACCGCAGATGTAATCAGTCGCTTTAACGGACGCGCCCCAAACACAGCATCATATCCATTATCGCCAAGCCACTTAATCGCTTTATCGGTCACATTAAGACCAATTCTGCGCTCGGCCAAACGTTTTTCCAAGCCCTGCAATTGAATCTTAACAATCCCTGCCATCACATCCTTGCCCAACGGATTAAAGAATACGATTTCATCGATACGATTTATAAATTCGGGTCTGAAATGTTTCTTTACCGCATCCATATCCGGCAAATTGCTGGTCATGATAATAATCGTATTTGTAAAGTTCACCACATGCCCCTGACCATCCGTCAATCGACCATCATCCAAGATTTGTAAAAATACATTAAACACGTCTGGATTTGCCTTTTCGATTTCATCGAACAACAGCACCTGATAAGGTCTTCGGCGAACACTTTCGGTCAGAACACCGCCCTGTTCGTATCCGACATATCCTGGAGGACTGCCAATCAAGCGAGATACAGAATGTGGCTCCATATATTCACTCATATCGATTCGGGTCATTGCCGTATCATCATTAAACAGATATTCCGCCAACGCTTTTGCAACCTCGGTCTTGCCGACACCAGTTGGCCCCAAGAACATAAAACTGCCCGATGGACGGCGTGGATCAGACAACCCCGCACGACTGCGGCGAATCGCACGTGCCACAACCGACAAGGCCAAATCCTGACCAACAACGCGTTTACGCAATGCATCTTCAATATTTAATAATTTTGACTGTTCTTCGGCATTAAGTCTGTCTGCTGGAACACCGGTCCATTTGCTAACTACCGCGGCAATATGTTCCGGAAGAACCGTTTTGTATTCGCGCGATTCCGCGTTCATCTGTTTTATACGCTCTTCCAGTTCTGGTATTTTCCCATACTGCAAAGCCGACGCTTTTTCATAGTCACCATTTCGCATAGCGGTCGCAACTTCGGCCTTGGCCGCATCTAATGCCGCCATCGCATCAGACAATCCGCGCATCTTTTGCTGTTCTGCGCGCCATTGTTCGGTCAACATTTTTGATTCTTGGCCTACTTTATCAATCAATTTTTCCAGTTCCGCCAAACGCTTTTTGGACTCTTCATCTTTTTCCTTCTTAAGCGCCTGCTGTTCTATCTTTAATTGCATCAAGTGCCGATCCACCTCGTCCAGACGATCCGGCTTGGACGCAATTTCAATACGGACGCGTGCCGCGGCTTCGTCAATCAAGTCAATTGCTTTATCCGGTAAAAATCTGTCTGTGATATAGCGATTCGAAAGTTTAACCGCAGACACCAACGCAGCATCAGCGATTCGTACCCCATGATGCCCTTCGTACTTTTCTTTTAACCCGCGCAGAATAGAAATCGTATCATCAACAGTCGGCTCATCCACATACACAGGCTGAAAACGACGCGCCAGCGCAGGGTCTTTTTCAATATATTGACGATATTCATCCAAGGTTGTCGCACCCAAACAGTGCAATTCACCACGCGCCAGCATAGGCTTTAATAGGTTTGCGGCATCCATACTGCCTTCGCCCTTACCTGCGCCAACCAATGTGTGTAATTCATCAATAAATAATATGATTTGACCATCAGATTCTTTAACAGCCTTCAAAATCGCCTTTAATCTGCCTTCAAATTGGCCACGATATGATGCGCCCGCCATCAGCGCTCCCATATCCAACGACAGCAACTTCTTCTTTAAAAGATTTTCCGGCACATCACCCGATAATATACGCGTGGCCAAACCTTCTACTATCGCTGTTTTACCCACACCTGGGTTTCCAATTAAAACAGGATTATTTTTAGTACGACGGGTCAACACCTGAATAGTGCGTCTAATTTCTTCATCGCGTCCAATAACAGGGTCTAATTTACCATCAGCAGCCAACTTGGTAAAGTCGGTCGTATATTTTTCGATTGCCTGCTGCGGTGTTTCCTGCAAGTCATCTGGATTCATATATTGTGCTCCTTGGCTATTATTTTACCTATATATAGTGCCACAAACATTTGTTTCAAGATACAGGAACGATTCCCGCATACCACACTTGCCAGAATTCGAAAAATATTCTATCATCAAAAAAAAGGACAAAAGCATGTCGAACTTTACCCCCCAGGATATAGAACAAATTGAAAAACATGGCCTAAATCTGGATACAGTTATGCGCCAATTAGCGGATTTCGAATCCGGATTTCCATACGCAGATATCATATCCCCCGCAACACTATCACATGGGATAATGGATGCGGATTCACAAATTGATAAATATCGCGAGATATACCACAAAAACAAAGACAACTATAAAATTGTAAAGTTCGTTCCAGCATCGGGCGCGGCCACCCGTATGTTCAAAGATTTATTTGAATTTTTATCATCTGGCACTATGAACGCAACCACCCAAACAGTATTGGACAATATCAAAAAGTTCGCATTTTACGACGATTTGAAACAATATCTGCCCGAAAACCCAACCGACCACGACATAATCGAATGTCTGGTCACAGAACGCGGCCTGAATTATGGTGCCCTGCCCAAGGCGTTACTGAAATTCCATAAATACAAGGGTGAAAATCGCACAGCTTTGGCCGAACACCTGACCGAGGGTGCACAATACGCAACCTGCAACAATACCGTAAATATTCACTTTACAGTATCGCCGGAACATATCGCTGGATTCAAGGAATTAATATCACAACTGGTTCCTGAATACGAACAAAGACTTGGAATCGCATATAACATATCAATGTCCACCCAGAAACCACAGACGGACACAATCGCGGCAAACCTTGATAACACACCATTCAGGAACCCTGACAACACCTTATTATTCCGTCCGGCGGGGCATGGCGCATTGATTGAAAACCTGAACGATTTGGATGCCGACATAGTATTCATAAAAAACATAGATAATGTGTGCCCAGACAGCGCACGCAGCGATACTATTATATATAAGGAAACACTGGCGGGCATTTTAATCGAAACGCAGCAGCAGATATTTAATATGCTGAGCCAAATTGAAAATTCTCCAACCCCACAACAATTGGACGACATAAAATCCTTTATATCCAATACATTAAATATAGATTTGTCAACAGACCCATCTGTTGACACAATTCGCGAAGTATTAAACCGCCCTATTCGCGTATGTGGCATGATTAAAAACACCGGTGCCCCTGGTGGCGGTCCATTTATAGTACGTGCATCCAATGGTTCCACATCATTACAAATTGTAGAACCGGGCCAAATTGCCCCCGAACAGCAACATATTTTGAAAAATGGCGAATACTTCAGCCCTGCCGATTTAGTATGCGGGGTTCGCGATTGGCGCGGGGAAAAATTCGACCTGACCAAATATATCGACCACGAAACTGGCTTTATATCGGAAAAGTCCAAGAACGGCATGCCCCTGCGCGCCATGGAACGCCCTGGGCTATGGAACGGTGCGATGGCAAAATGGAACACGATTTTTGTTAAAATAATCGGCACAACATTTACCCCAGCCAAGGTGGTCACAGACCTAATAAAAGACGAACATACAGAAAAATAATAAAAAAGTAAAAGAACACTTGACTTTTATAGTTTTTTGTTATAAATTTAGGTCCGCTATTAATCAAAGGTAGAGTATTATGCCACGTGTATGTAAAGTTACAGGTAAGAAAACAGAAGTTGGGATGAACGTTTCCCACTCTCATCGTCGTACAAAACGTACATTCTTGCCAAATCTGCAAACATTAAAGTTCCACAGTGATATTTTGGGACGTGATTTTTCATTGCGTATTTCTACTGCTGGCTTGCGCACATTGACCAAGCATGGCGGTTTGGATGCATATGTAATGGCAAAACCAGTATCACGCTTGACAGAAGAAATGGCTGCTATTAAGAAAGCCATTGAAAAGAAAGCTGGAAAACCAGCAGCACCTGCTAAAAAGCCTGTACACAAGGCAAACCGCAGCGCTCGCTTGGTAAAAAAAGTTGAAGCAAAGAAAGCCGCTTAATTGACTTTCTATGCCAATGGCCCCGTGGCGGAATTGGTAGACGCGCTTGACTCAAAATCAAGTTCTGCAAGGAGTGTCGGTTCGAGTCCGACCAGGGCCACCAGAAATTAAAACCACCAAAAGGTGGTTTTTATTTTTGCCTGTGTCGGACGAGAACCGAAGGTTCGGAGCGCCAGTTGGAGAAAACAAGCATAAGCGAAGTTTGAACCTT
>JAGBVH010000023.1 GCA_017630405.1 Alphaproteobacteria bacterium | reverse complement strand
GCAAAAAATCTCAATTATATTATCTGGTGACCATTCCGCAACATGCCGCCAAAGAAAGTGACCGTTTTGAATTGGCAATAGATGATCCATTTTTTACCGATCCCAAGAAGACGATCCCTTTGCAAGTTACAAGAAACAGTAAAGCGACAGTTACGTTTACTTCTTTTGCAAAATCAGGAGATCAAACAAAAATTCTTCGGGAATTAAAAATAAATTTGACAGATAATACAGCATTTTTCACCAACAAACCTGATCACAAATTAAAAATAACCTGGTATTCTGATCTTTTCGTTGCCGGGGGACTACCAAAAGGCAATGACCAATTTTTCTTTGTCTTTAAAAGCATCGACTGGTCCCGTAAAACAGAAAACGGTATCACCGCATTTCGTTATAAGACTGGAAAACGCTTGGGTATATTTCCCGTCGATGAATATTTTTACCTGACGAGAGTTGAGTGAATTTTTCCTGCCGCAAGCTGCAAATGGCTTGGGAAATATTAACAATAAATATGAACTCTGTAAAGGATTGACAATGAATTTTACTGTTTACATATTTCTGGCTTTTTTCTTTGTGATATTTCCATTATCGGCATGCTTGCTGTTTGATAAGTTTCGGGAGTATTTCCAGGGCGGCAGGATATTGCTTGCGATATTCTTGTATTCGCTTTTATCATGGGGTGTGACTAATGGAGTTATTTATTTCCGATATTTACTTGATCCAATGAGCTTGCAAGGTCCGGAAGGAGTATTCGCTTTATTTTTCGGCTGGCTTTATTTATGGATAACATCCATCCCGGTTTTTCTTATCTATTTAATAATTCGGGTAATTGCCGGGGGTACTAATAAGGAACAATAACCGCCGCGACACGCCGTGCGTAAACGCAAAAAGGCGGCAGGATTTCTCCTGCCGCCAATCTCTTGGGAAAATTATTTTCCAGCCATCATTGCTTTGATATCTGTTTGCGGATCAGTGATCCCTTTGATATCAAAAGTTTCGACCAGGATCTTTGCAACATTGGGAGAGAGAAACGCCGGAAGCGTTGGTCCCAATCGAAGATTTTTAAATCCAAGATGCAATAACGCAAGCAATACCGCAACAGCTTTCTGTTCATACCACGAAATATCAAAGGATATGGGCAGCTCGTTGATATCTTTGACTCCGAAAACTTCCTTGAGCTTCAAAGCTATGACAGCCAGAGAATAACAGTCATTACACTGTCCGGCATCCAGAACTCTGGGAATACCGCCGATATCATCGGTCACAAGTTTATTGTAACGGAACTTGGCACATCCGGCAGTCAGAATGACGGCATCTTCAGGCAGATTTTCTGCCACATCGGAATAATATTGCCGCTCTTTCTGTCTGCCGTCACAACCTGCCATTACCACAAAGCGTTTGATTGCTCCGGACTTGACGGCTTCCACAACTTTATCTGCAAGAGCAAAGACTTGAGCATGAGCAAAACCGCCGGTGATCGTACCGTTTTCCAATACTTCCGGAGCTTTGCATTTTTTGGCAAGTTCGATGATTTCTGAAAAATCTTTCTGCTTGCCATTCTTGCGGTCCGCAATGTGTGGTACGTTCGGATACCCCGCAGCCCCAGTCGTAAAAATCCGATTTTTGTAAGCATCCTGAACAGGGGTAATGCAGTTGGTAGTCATCAAAATCGGACCGTTGAATGATGTAAATTCCTTATTCTGCAAGTGCCATGCGTTTCCGTAATTGCCGTAAAGATGCGGATATTTTTTCAGCTCCGGATAATAGTGCGCGGGAAGCATTTCACAGTGGGTATAAATATCGATATCGGCATCCTTGCTTTGTTCCAGAAGTTCCTTGAGGTCAAGCAGATCGTGTCCGGAAATCAAAATTCCGGGACGGTTGCCGACTCCGGTTTTGACCGTTGTTACTTGTGGATTTCCAAATGTTTCTGTATTGGCGCTATCCAACAATGCCATTGTTTTGACCGAGATTTC
>JAGBVH010000022.1 GCA_017630405.1 Alphaproteobacteria bacterium | reverse complement strand
GGCCTATTACTATTATATGTTGGCCAAGGTCGTAGCAGAGGATAAATTTGAAGAAATTTTGCCGACAATAACGAAGTTAGATTCTGATACAAAGTATTATGAGAGCTTGAATGCTGTTCTGAGTGGTATAATAGATGCACAGATTATAAATACAAAAACTGCTTTATTGTCTGGGGAAAGTGTTCGGGCGGCGGCAGCCAAAAACCCAAAGATTTATAACAGTGGCTTTGTGTTTATGGCACAGGAACGTGGTTTGGATAAAGATCGTACTTTGACATCGTTGGCTCAGGCTTGTTTGGATTACGCTGCATATGATGCTTCGATTGCTACGGTTGACTGTGTCAACTTTATTAGAGATGTGATGGATGCACAATAAAAAATCCCCCGTTTGGGGGATTTTTTATGGGGGTATGAGTAATTAAAAAAAATTTATGGGGTTATAATTCCGATGGGTCGGTGATGATTTTTATGCCGGCCGATTCCCATGTTTTTATGTTGTTGTCCAGTTCCATAATGTTTGTGGCCAGCAGGCATACGACCGGTTTGCGGCCATGTTTCTGGGCCGCCTGTTGCGCGGCAAATATTGGGGATTTACAGACTTTGCCCGCGGCAAACCAGTTTTCGTTGTCCGCAACCCAAAAGTCGTTGTCGCTGTGTGTGGCGATTGCGTATTCAGGTGTGATGATTATGTTGTCTTGGTCGGTGTCAAATAAGATGCCTGATTCCGTCAGGTGCTGTGTTATGCGTGAAATGTCGGGTTTGCTGTCGGAATCGCTTTCATTTAATATGTCCGCCAGAATATTTTCGTCCACTTCGGGTGCGCTTGTGGGGATGGGGGCAAAGGTGACCTCGGAAAATACAGGGGCGGAAAACGATGGGGCGGCGGTTTCGTCAGAATCATCAAAATCCAGATTGATATCAAAATCCGTTGGCAGTGGTAAAATTTCTGTGTTGTCGGTTGGGGCCTGTTGTGTGGCCGATTGTTGTGTGGAATTGTTCGTTGCTTGGGCTGGCATAATGGCTATGCGATGACGGGCGCGTGCAAATGCACTGCGCAGTTCAAGTGGAATGTCGGTGCGTTCCGGTTTTGGTTCTGGTTTTGGTTCTTCTTCTTTTTTTTCTGGTTCGGGGGCAGGGCGTTTCATGCATTGTGGTAGTTTAGGCTTTGGAATTGTGACCAATGGCTGTTTTTTGCGTATAATCAATGTTGTTGTGGCGACATACAGTGGGGCCGCCGCTAAAATCAAAATGCCAAAGACAAAACCGGCAAATCCATGCAGTTGCGCGTTCAAAAGACGGTGCCACTGATAGGCAGAAAATAGGTCGAAATTGAACATTGTTTTAAGGATCAGCCACATGACACACACATAGCATGCCGTCCAAATCAGGGCGTGACGATGTGTCTTGAAAATGTCAAAAATCCGTTTCATTACCGATATTATAGACAATAATTATGATTTGTCAATGGGTAATAGGAAAGGAAAAGTTGTAAAAAAGGCTTTTTTTATGTGCTTTTTTATGGCATAATACAGGGGATAGTAAGGGAGAAAATTTATGGCGAATAGTTTCAATAAATTGTTTGGTAAATCGATGGTGGCGTTGGGCGCGCTGATGGTTGTGTGTGCGGCATATGCGGCGGGACGCGATGGTTCGGATATTCGTACAAATGCGCAATCTGCCACAGGACGCGAAGGTCGCGAAGTGCCTCATTCCAGTGTTGGTCGTATGCCGACTATGCCAACTTTGCCAATCAATAGTGTGGGAAATTTATCGCCTAATATTTCACCAAAGCCTGTTATCCCATATCAGCCAGATCAGCCGGATCAACCAGATGTTCCTGATATTCCGGATGAACCGGACATACCAGATGTTCCAGTGGAACCAGAATGCCCAGATGGTGGCGTGGCAAATTCTGAATATACTGTTGATATGTGTATGAATGATATTTATGCCTGTGTAAATGGTGGCGCGTTGCCGAATGGTATAAATGACTTGTTTAATGCTGATATGATGTCGTCTGTTATTAACGGTGTTGGTATCTGTATAAATCAGGTCGAAAAGTGTGTGGCCGAAGTTCGCCGCGATTGTAAAAATGTTTATAATTCTAATTCCGAAGTTTGGATTGATTTTGAATCACGCAAGGTTCAGCCGGAATATTATAACTTTGTTTTGCGTAAAACCGGATTGACGCCATATCAGGCGCAGGTCACATGTGAAATGCTGGACAAGGTTGCGTATGGACCTTCGTTTTCGGCCATTGATGCTGGGCAAAATGTGACAAATGAATATGCGCAAAATGTTGGTGCATTTAATGAGCAGATGGATGGGGCGCTGGAAAAAATTGGCGAGCTGGGTAATCTGGAACCCGGACGTGTTGACGAAGTGCGTGGGCACTATGCGCGCTGGGATGCGGTGACGGCTGAATGTTTGGTGCGTGTTGCGGCATATCACAAGGATGAATTGATTACAAATACCTGGCTGTTTGGTGGTGCGGGTGATGATAAACCGGCCGAAGCATGGTTGCCGACTGGTGAAGTGTTCAAATGTAATGGGGATTTGTTTGGTTTTGGATTGTTTAATCAGACCAAGACGGCCGCAGTATTGGCGCCGACTGCCGGTGCTGTGGTTGGTGGCGCGATTGGTGCAGGTGTTGGGTCAGCCAAAGAAGGTATTTGTGACCAGAAAGTAGTGATGGATAAGTTGAATGAATTGACCAAAGAACAGTTGGGTGTTGTATCAGTATATTACACAAAAGTTCTGGAACAAAGCGATGTTAAATTCAATCAAGGAAAAATCACACCCGAACAATGCGAGAATATCAAAACTGCGTATGGTGCCTTTGTAGCTTGGGTTAATAAGACGATTGATGTGAAAATTGAGATTAGCGGATCGATGACGGTTAAGCTTTCTAGCTCAGAATCTTATCAATACAAAGACTTGAGTGATGCTATGAAATTAATCGTTAAAGCTTTGTTGGCAGGGGGGCTTGTAGAAATTAATGGTAACGAGTTAGATATTTCGAAATATGTTGAGGAGCAAAGAGCAATTGAAGCATTGAGGTTCCTGGCAGACATATTTGATGATGCGGGACGTAAAGCCAATATTGGCAAGGGGGCGGGTATTGGTGCCGCAACTGGTGCAGGTGTTGGTGGTTTGGCAACTGGTATAACGGCATTCGTAGAACGTAATAATATTACATGTCGCGTTGGCGATGGCCTGCAGATTGTTGGATTCAACAAGAGTGACACAATCAGTACTTTGAAAGAGTTCTATGTAAAGTGGGGGCTGAATTTGCCAGAGGCAATTAAGCCAAATACGATTGTGACTGACTGTTTGTCCTGGCAAAGTGCCTGTGCGGGAATTGCCGATTATTCCCAGTGCAAGGCCGCCCAGATTAACTATCAGCCGGTTGATGCACCAAATGTGACACAGGTTCGTGCGGCGTGTACTGTTTCGGGTAATACATGTATCCATAATCCACCAGTTGCGAAATCATATGGTGCGTGTGAATAAAAAATCCCCCGTTTGGGGGATTTTTTATTAGATATTATGACAAAACACGAGAATGTTTTGTTTAAATTAAAACAATTTTCGTTTCTGTTTTGAAAAAAACGATTTGTTTGGTTCTGGGAAAGTGGTTGATTCATTTTTTGTGATGCTTCATAATGCAGGGGAAATGAAACTGGATTCCGATGGTATTTTAATTGGACTGCGACCCTTTAATGAACGTGACTGTGTGGCGCGGATTTTTACGCGTGAACATGGGGTGATGACGGGGATGCTGCGTGGCGCGGTCGTGGCCAAGAAAAATAAACCTTTGCTGGGGCAGGTTGGTGTGGCCAGTTGGAATGCGCGGCTGGATTCTCAGTTGGGGGTGTTTCATTGGGATGAGGAAAAAAATTTGGCCGCGCCTTTGATGATTTCTCCGATTGCGTTGGGATATATGAATGCCGCGTTTGAAATTATTGCAGCGATGTTGCCGGAACGCGAAGAATATAAATCGCTTTATGATGAAACTTTGGATTTGTTGCGGGATTTATCAGTGCGCCCCGCGGAATCTTATTTGGTGTGGGAAATAAATCTGTTGCGCGATTTGGGATATGCGTTGGATTTAAGTAAATGTTCGGGGTGTGGTGTGGGCGATGATTTGGAATTCTTGTCGCCACGCACGGGACGCGCAGTTTGTAAAAAATGTGCCGCACCATATATAAATAAATTGTATCGTTTGCCGGTGAATTTAAATACCACTTTGCGCTTTCTCGAAAGTGTCTGTGCGCAACAGGGCGTGGATGTGCCGATGATGCGCAGGATGATAAAAAATATTTAATTTGTTTATATTTATTCCTTGCGATTTTATTTCAATTTGCTATTGTATTTTTGTTCAACAGAAGAAGGAGAAAATCATGACTTGGACAATATTAGTATTGGTACTGGGTATCGCACTGTATATGTTCGGTGGTATGTTGTTCAAAGGTGACAGCAAAAAACCAACAGCAGGTAATATCTATGCTAAAAAAGCAATCAAAATTGGTGCAATCATCTTGGTCGCGGGCAGTGTTTGTCGTCTGTTCGTTCCATATTATCTGACCAGCGTTAATCCATCAATCGTACAGGAAATGGTTGAAGGTATGCAGGCTCAGCAGAACGCAGAAAAGAACAAAGCGATTCGTAAATATGTTCGCGAATCTGCATTTGAAATGACAGAAAACGCACCAATCTTGGGTAATCCAGAAGCTAAGAAAACAGTTTATGTTTGGACAGCCGCTTCTTGTGGTTACTGCCGTCGCGTACATGGCGAATTGGATCGTGTGTTGAAGTCTCGTGATGATGTTAAAGTTGTTATGAAGAACTTCTCGATTCATGGTGTAATGTCTGATGGCCCAGCACGTGCTATGATTGCTGCAAAAATGCAGGGTAATGACAAAGCTGCAAAATTCGCAGATTTGGTTATGACACGTGAATATCGTCCATCCAATGATATCAAAGATCAGGACAAATTGGCCGAAGCAATCGAAAAGAACTTGATGAAGTTTGCTGAAGAAGCTGGTTTGGATACAGCACAGTTGAAAAAAGATATGACAAGTGATGTTGTTGCACGTGAATTGCTGAACGTTAGCGAATTGGCACAGCGTTTCGAAATCACAGGTACACCATTCTTGATCATCAATGAAGAAGCTTTCCCAGGCGCAATCCCTGCCGCCAAGATTATCGAAGCTTTGGATAAATAATCGGCAATTTTGATTGAAAATAAAATCCCCCAATTGGGGGATTTTTTATTTGTCACATGTTTTCTTGTCACATTCAGGTTTTTTATCGCATGGGCCCATGGATACTTTGGAACAGTTTTTACATTTACATGGTTTGTTTTCGTTTTTTGACATTTTCTATCCTTTTAGTTGTTAAGTTTTTGTGTCCGGACAATATAAATAATACTATGTCGTATGTGGATGCGACAATGCGTGTATTTTCCCAAAAAAAGTATTTGTAATTTATGTGTATAGATTATATTATGCTAGCACTGTTAGTCGGGGTGTAGCTCAGCCTGGTAGAGTACTTGCATGGGGTGCAAGGGGTCGCAGGTTCGATTCCTGTCACCCCGACCATTTTTTATTTACAAATATTTCCTATCATATCAATTGTTTGAATTTCTTGGGCATAGGCGCGTGCGGATATAACCGCGCATGGGTCACAATCACTGCGAATTTGGCCAGCGTGACATGTGTATGCTATGTCTTGGCATACGCCAAATGTTGTGCTGGCGACCGGTGCGTTAAGAAAATCTTGGGCCAGTCGCCAATATTTTTTTGGAATTGAATTCGAATCGTTTTGCCACATTTTTGTAACCATTTTTTTGACTTTTTGTGGGCACGAGTATGCACCTGATATGTTTTCTGATTTTGTAATGTTGGTTGTGGCATCGGGATTGTGTCTGAAAATTATTACCCATGCGATTATGCATATGCATAATGTCACAACGAAAAACAAAAGTATATAGTGCGCGATGGAAAATGTGTTCGTGTTGGTTTTGAATTTTTGTTTCATGGCGGTTCTCCTTTGGTTTTAATTTTATCATTGTGGGGGTGGATAAAATACGGATATCTATTCCCATCAAAAAATTGCAATTTACTATTTTTTGCGATATTATTATATGGATATAGCAAAGGGGGAATGCACAATGTTTGTGACTGAAAAATTAAAGACATTCTCGTGGGTAAATGTGGGAAATCCTGACCACAAAGACTTCGAAAAATTACAGAACGAATATAAAATTGACGAGGATAATATCTCGGACATTTTGGACCCTGATGAACAGCCAAGGTTAGAAGTCGAAGATGACTATAAGGTTATAATTGTTCGTTTTCCTATTATTAATCGCGAAACGGATACCTTGTGGCATACCGAGCCGTTGTCGATAATTTATTCTTCGAATCGTGTTATTACGGTTTGTCGTAAACGATGTGATTTGCTGGACAAGATTAAGAAATCCGAAAAGACTTCGCGTGAAGAGTTTATTTTAAATATTATGTACTATATTGCGGAATCTTATCTGCGTATGTTAAAAGAATTGAACAAGCGCGTTTTGGAATCTAAAAAGATTTTACAGGAACGCATTCGCAAAAAGGAACTGCTGGAACTGCTTGAGGTAGAAAACAGTTATACTCTGTATATGGCGGGTATTCGTGGTAATATTGCGGTGCTGGATAAATTGGAAAAGGTTCGCGGATTTGTTAAGACGGATGAAGCAGCCGAATTGGCCGAAGATGCGCGCATCGAATTTGGTCAGGCGACCGAGGTTGTGACCAGTTACAGCAAGATGTTGAAGTCGATTAAGGAAACTTTTGAAAGTGTTATTAATATGGATTCGAACACTTACATTAATCGACTGACCCTGTGGAATATTATCTTGGTCGTGCCAACGGTGATTGTTGGATACTATGGTATGAATGTACGATTGCCTTTTGCAGAATATGACAATATTGCGATTGCAGTATTTATGGTGATAATGATTTTGTTGTTGGGATTTGCGTTGGTTGGTATTTTAAGACGCAGAATTGTATAATAAAAAAACCGCCATTTGGCGGTTTTTTTAATCGACAAAATACTTCTTAACCTGTTCCTTGGATATGGAATACATTTCATCAAAGATATCGTCTGCCGCATCCTGGGTTTGTGGAATCTTGGAATCTATTTTGTCAGAATAGTCGGCGCCATTTAACACAATCATACGACTTGGTAGCTCGCCTGTGCTACATTCAATTACATACTCGGAAAAATCAAAATATTTTCCATAGCAATCGTCGTTCAAAACCGCGATATAGCCGTTCTGTGACAGGTTACCACAGGCAGGTGTCTTGATTGCGATGTCACCAGTTTCGATTGTCTCTGCAATATTATCGGAATCAAGCAGACCGCTGCAATATACCTTGACCGGTTTGCCGTCAACAATTGCCATTGTGCCATTTTTTGTTGTTTTGCGGCGGCCAAAGCAATCGCCATCGCGCGCGAGTAAGTTTGTATCAAAATCAGAATTTATTGTGTTGCTGCTGGCTAAATCATATTTTGAAACAGGTGTGTTTTCGTCACTGGCTTGTTTAAGGGCGTTGCCACATACGATTTTCATACCACGACAATTGGAATCGCTGTCCCAAAGTTCGGTATCAAAACCAGTGCCCATAGTGGTATAACATTTTGTGGTGTTAAGACGGCATACAGTATCCTGATGCCACCAAGGCAGGTCTGCGTGGACGGCTGATATCGTTAAAACTGAAAATAAAATTGTTGTCAGTGTTTTTTTCATGATTCTCTCGCTTTGTTTAGTATTTTATCAAATTTTTATTCCTTTGGCAACCTAGTAGGAAACGCAATTCCAAACAGGGGTCAGAGTTAGGTTTGTGGTTTCTTTTTCCGAAATAACTTTGTGTAAATTGTTTGTGGATAGTTTCCCGTCTGAGTTGTAAATTTGTGTGTCCCCATAATAGTATCCGCCAAATATAGCGGTTTCGCCTTGCTGGCAGGTTGACTTGCTGCATTGCATGATGGGTTGTGTTGTTAAGTCAGTGATGTTTCCAGTTACCTGATTTGGGGTAGTTGTTGCTTCGGTGCAATTAGAATTGGGCGTATCAGGTATTGGTGTTATGTTGACCCCTGGGTCGGTTCCTGGGTTGGTGCCAGGGTCGATATCTTGATTGGAGGAGAAGCTGCCACTAAAATTAATGGAGATTACTTTTTCTGATTTGTCAATCGCGATATCTGGGTCAGAACAGAATCCCCATTGGTCATTGGCAGATGTTTCATCATAGAATTTTTTAAGTTTTGTATGACCGGTGTTGTCATTCTTGTCGTTAAGATCATAATCTGACCATGGTGTGTTTATCCATTCCCCACCAAGACGTTCGCATTCCTTGGACAGGGATTCGGCCATGCTGACATGAATTTCGTCCATAACCAAATTGATGTCTTGAAGTACCGTTGCAGGCAGGTTTTCCTGGGATTGAGATGGGCGAACGCATGCCTGCATCGCATAGCGTGCGATTTTATGATACATACTGCCGATATAATTTGTGCCACAGTTGACGTTGTCAACGACGGTACCATCGTCTTCGCAATGTGGTGGGGTTGTGCCGCCCGCGCAATTGCAGGTGCTGCCGTTGGATGCGGGGTAGTTTGAGCATTCCATACAGTATGCTCCATATGTACTGGATGATGTGTATTCAGGATTGGTTTTGGATTTTGATAGATAAAATCCTGGTTTGCAACTGTTGTATGTGATGCTGCACTGAAAAAGCGAATTGGTGGTAGAGGCACTCCAATTAGGTATCGATAAAGGATGGCCTCCGTCATTGATTGTGCCGATTGTGGTTTGTGTCTTTTTGATATTTTCAGTTGCCAGATTACATTGTTTATAAAACGCATAGCGTTGTTCGCCCGGTGTATATGTGCGACAGCCAAATGGATAACTGTGCAGTGTGTCGTTGCTTGGGATTGCGCACAGGTCACGAGCATAGTCGCGTAGTGTGGCCAGACATTGTTGACCGATGGTTTGGTCGGTAATATCGCGCATCGCAATCAGAAGTTCCGACATACCCTGGGTGCCACCACCGTACAGATTGCTGCAGGCATCCAGTTTTTCTTGGCATAGTTCTTCGGACAATTCCATGCGGGAACCCAACAGAAGTTGTTCCTTGATATTGCTAAAGTCTTTTAAGGATTGGTTCTTTTCGTCATAACATTTGTTTACAACTTCCAGACACTCGTTCTTGACAGTGCGGATTTTTTCGTGTTGACCTTGATAGATTTCTGTTATGGATTGGCGTACGAATTCGTCCCAGACTTCGTCTGCGATGTCGCGGCATTTATCAAGGCTGTTTGCTGCATATGTGCGCATGCGGTTAAGCTCATCAACCAACAGGCGGTTTGACTGGTTTGTTAATATATCGCCAGACAGTGATAATTGATTTTCCAGTTGATAGAAGTTTGAAGAATATATAGGTGCACCAGTTGTTTTGTTCAGGTAAAGGCCCGTTATATCCAAACAATGTACATAATCAGTGCCGCATGCGGTGGGGGCGGTAATATCCGCGCGAACATTTGCGATGCATTCATTGATGGCAGAGGAATTGTGTGCATCATAATTTTCAAGGCGCGCCAGTTGCATTTCGCGCTCTGTTTTGCGAATGTCCTGATTTGTACTGGTCAGATTTTTATCCAGCAGGTTTATTATCGCGCTGCAATCATTTTCGATATACATACCGTATGCCGAAACGACCATTGTCAATGTTGATTGTGAACCACATTGGTCAGCAACTAATTCAGAGCACTGGGCATGCACTGCGTTATATAATGGTTCGCCCGTCAGGTTTGCGATATTGGTGCCGCCAACCAAGTCGGTTGTAGCCCATATTGCGTTAATGTCACCAGCAATATCCAGTGTGCCCTGGGTGGATAGTGCTTGTTTTTTTGTGCCAGATAAAACATCGCTGATGCCGGCCAAGGTTTGTGCGCTGTTTGATGTGTCGCGTGCGTTCGCCGCAATTGATTCGCCAGTCGTGGCATTCAACATTGCGTTAACTTCGGCTGCGGATTTTGTGATGGCGGCAATATTTAAATCGCGAAAATCCTGAATTTGTATGCCGGCATTACTTAGCGCGCGTTCGCGTGATTTGATTTCTTCTAGTTTTGACGAACAGGCACAGCGGCGGTATGAATCATTTGCAGTGGCGCAGAATTGGTCCATACAGGTGAAGTAAGCGTCGCGGCATGTGTTGTATCCTGACCCAAATGAAGTAGATGAATCGATAACAGTTGTTGCAGCGCGGGCAGGGCGTGTGGCGCTTCGTACCGTGCTTGTGCTGCGTGATGTGGCAGCGGTGGCGGATCGCGCGGTTGATATGGTGCGTCCCGAACGGGCGGTTTGTACGCGTTGGGTGGATGTGTTGGTGCGTGCGCTGGCCGCGCGTGATTTCGTTGAAATATTTTTTTGGCCGCTGCGTGGAGATATGTTTTTGTCATCTTTGGCGGATGTGCGGCTGACAGTTTTTTGTGTAATCGAATCGTTGCGCGCGACTGTGTTTTGTGTTGTGGTTCGTGCGACCGAATTTACACGACGTTCAGCAGTGTCGCCATAGGCAACACTGGCAAAAATCGCCATGATAAATACGAGTACCTTTCTCATCCTTAGTCTATAAGTATAATGATAGCAAAAAGTAGGTGTTCTTACAAGGAAAATGAAACGAAAATTAAAATAAAAAATCCCGCCAGTGGCGGGGGTAATTAGTTTGCGTTTTCGCCAGCTGGGCGATTGCGTTCAACAAATGTGATGCGACCCTTGTTCAAGTCGTATGGGGTCATTTCAACGCGAACTTTTTCGCCAACGTTGACCCAAATGCGCGCCTTGCGCATTTTGCCGCATACAGTTGCCAAAATTTCATGTCCGTTTTCCAGTTTTACACGAAACATTGTGTTTGGCAATTTGTCTTCGACCGTGCCGCTGAAAACAATAACATCGTCTTTTGCCATAAAATATTCCCTTGGTTTTTGCCTAAAATTCTGGACAATATGATATTCGATATGTGCTAAAAAATCAAGATTTTTTTATGTGCTTGCGCGCGGGGCAAAGTTCTGATAAAATTAAGATAATTATTATGTAGGAAGGGTCCCATGAAAATAAGAACTTTTGCATTGATTTTGGCTTTGTTTCCTTGTGTTTCAATGGCGGCAGAACGTAGTACTGCCGCGCGTGTAAGTGTTGGACGTGGGGGGGCTCAGGCTGCGGCGCGTATGCCGACAATGGTGGCCAATGCGGGTTCGATAAATGCCAGCAAGAATATCAGCAAACCTTCGGTTAAGGTTGAATCTGGTAACAAGGGCGATGGTGGGGATTCTGGTAATAATAACGACAGTTCTTCGGAAACAAGTCCGGCACCAAGTGCAAATTGTCGTGATGCTTATCGTGAATGTATGGATCAGTTTTGTTTGTTGGATGAATCCGAAGGCTATCGTTGTGCGTGCTCTGATAATGTTCATGCGTCAGATTCGATTTTGGCAGAAATTCAAAAGATTCAGGACGATGCGTCCAAGCTGTATACCGAGGGTGTAGAAATGGAAAAGCTGGGCGCGCAGGCCAAATTGGTATTTACGGATAAAAAAGATGACGATGCTGATTCCGATGAAGAAGATGCTGATGGTTTGGGTGAAGATGCGGCACTTGGTGATGCGTTGTTTACAATGGCGTCTGGATATTGTGTGGCCGAGCTAGAGGCCTGTGGTGGTCGTGCGGAAATGGAAGAGACTTTGTATAAGCGTCAGGTGACAGCGGATTGTAAAACATATGCTTCATATTTGGATGATCAAAAGCGTATGGCCGAAGAAAATCTGGCGATTGCAGAGGCTGCCGTACGCGAGGCTCGTCTGTCTATGTTGGAAACAACAAATAAATATAATCGTATCGAATGTTTTAATGTGTTAAAGGCTTGTGTTCAGGATACTGGCGGATGTGGTATGAATTTTGAAAACTGTCTGGATTCGGGCGTTCTGGCGCGTAGGGCCGAAGCTTGTGAAGGCGTGTATGACAATTGTATGGCGGTAAAGGAAGAAGTTCAGCAGGATTGGAAAAATGAAATGGATGTGATTTTTGCTGATGCGCAGAAGTTTGCGACAAATTACAGACGGCAGAACTGTATATCCAGGATGAAAATGTGTTTGGAGGATAATTGCGCTGTGTCCAGCAACGCGTCGTGTTTGACCAATCAGGATGCAGCATTCGAAGTTTGTAAAATTGAGTCAGTGTGTGATCTGGATAGTTCTGAAACTGGTGATGATTATTCGATTTTGACTTCTGCTGTTAAAATCGCGATGGGCGATGTTTTGACGGATTTGCGTCATGGATTCTGTGAAAGTGATTTGGGGGCGTGTCTGCGCAAGGCCTGTGGTGAAGATTTTTCTGCGCCTGAATGTGTGGGTAAGGGCAGTTATGAATTGGCGACCAAGGTATGCCCACAGAAAATGTTCTCGACCTGTGATGGATTGTCGGGCGGTATCTATGAAGGATATATAACGGCGGCTGCTAACAAGATGGACTACAAGTCTTTGACAGGTTGTATTGATCGTGTGTCCCAGGTTTTGGGCGAGGCGTGTGGTACTGATATGTCCTGTTTGCCGACGGATGATTTGATTGTTGGTTTGACCGAAGTGCCAGGTGATGATTTTATCTATACTGTTGAAGGCGAGGCTGCATCGTTGTCTGGGGTAAGAAAGTCAAAGGCAAAGGCAGGGGCAAAATTGAAAGGACAGGAAGCGGCTTCGGCGCAGGTTCGTGCAAATGCCAGAAAAGCAACGGATGCTTTCTTTGCAACGCTTGAAAAAGATCCGCGTATTGTGATGTGTATTGGCAATCACGAAGGGGATGATAGTAGTATCCTTGGTGCTGCAAAGTATGCGGCACAGGCTAAGGCCGAGGAACGTGCGCAGCGCGAGTTAGAGCTAAAAATTGCGGAATTGTCACGTAAGTTAGAGGTTGAAGATGCTCGTAAGATTTGTCTGGATACATACAAAGTAGAAGAAGCAAAAGAATATGGTGAAAATGAAACATACAGCCGTATTTCTAGTGTGTCGTTTGAGCCTTCGTTGCGTAACTGTCATGTTTGCCGTGTCCAGCGTGTTTGTGAAACCGGTGGTAAGTCCAAGGGCGAGGCTGCGCTGGAAGCCGCGGCGGGTGGTTTGACCGGTGGTGCGGCCATGGGAACCATGGTTAATGCCGGATGGGGTACTGCAATTGGTGGTGCGATTGGTGCCGTTGGTGCGGGCTTGGTCGGCATGGGTGCGGGCGGCAAGGAAACTTATTGTCAGGAAATTGAATCCTGTGAAGATATAAATATGTAATCGGGATTAGTCGGAGAGAGCGAAAATGAAAAAAGCATTTGGCATATTAAGTTCAGTTGTTTGTGTGGCGGCGTTTATGTCGGGGGTGGCGGATGCTGCGCCGGCAAAAACGGCTAAACAATCCGCGATTCAAAAAGGAACGACTGTTCGTGCGAAAACGGCGGCAACTGGGTTGTATGATCAGGCGTGCTATGATGCGTATTATGGCTGTATGGACCAGTTTTGTATTTCCGATAATGAAAGTGGCGGCAGTTGTGCCTGCAGCAATTTAAGTCTTGATTATGAAAAACAGTTGGCGGATATCCAGAAAACTTTGGATGAAGCAAAACGCATTTCTACCATCGAAGTGGAAAAGGTCAAAGCCGGTGCCAAGGCCGATATCATATTTGCAGGAACGCGTGAATATGACGAAATGGGTAATGTTATGAGCCTTGATGAATTGGAAAATAAAGCGTCCAAGGATATTGCTGATTTGTGGAAGACTGCTTATGACGAAGAGGATGAAGAAGATTTCTGGGGTGATGGAACCGGTATGGGCAACATTGCGGACAAGGTTGGTGATGACCTGTATAAATCCGCGGATGCGATGTGTGTTGAGTTAATGGACGAGTCTTGCTCTTCGGATTTGGTTTTGTTGCGTAATATGTATTCTCGCCAGATTGTTTCCGACTGTAAAGGCTTTGCCAATGCGATTGCTAAAAAGAAAAGTGAAGCAGATTCGGAACTTAAAAAGGCCGAGGCCGATGTTCGTATAGCGTTGACCGAGAGTCTTGAAGAGGCAAATAAGTATGGCCTTGGGCAATGTATGATTGAGTTCAAGAAATGTATGTTGACCAATGATGCGTGTGGTGCAAACTGGGAAAACTGTGTTTCAACCATTGCGGATGCAAATATGCAGGGCGGTAGCGAACGGTTTGACTCTTCCAAAATGAACAAGGCGGCCAAGGCGGCGCAAAATACTGATGCGTATGGTATTGCTGCATCGACCATTGAAAGACTAGAGGCAAAACGTGTTGTCTGTGAACGCGTGTTGGATAATTGTATTTCTGTGCGTAACGAAGTGTGGCCTGCGTTCCTGCGCGAAGCGGCGCCGACAATCAAAGTCGCGGAAAGTTCTGTAGAATCAAAAATGCGTCAATCATGTTTGACTACTATTTCCAACTGTATTCAAAAAGCCTGTAAAGATGATATCGTGGGCAAGGGTATAAATACAATGGACGCATGCTTGGCGTATCCTGATATGGCCAAAAGTTTTTGTAAGGTTGAAATTGAACCTTGCGAAGCGATGGAACCGCTTATCTGGACATATGTGACGGATAAACTGGCGGCGATGCGTGTTGATGCGTGCACACAGGAAGTCAAGGATTGTTTTACGCACGAAAATCGTTGTGGCGCAAACTGGGAAAATTGTATCGGTATGGACTATGATTATATCCATGATATGTGCCCAATCGACACATTGGTTGTTTGCAAGGCAGGCGATAAAGAATTTAACATGGATAAACTGGATTCTATGTTGATGGGATTGTATCTGAACATAGATAACGCGGCCTTGGATCAGTGTCAGGAACTGGTGGACAGAAAGATGGCCGAAATCTGTGGCAGTACAACAGACTGCAACAAGTTTGCCGCGGATGATGTTATTGGAACTGGCTCGGTTCGTTCTCAAAAAGATGGCAATATATATCGTGTGACCGGTATGATCTCGTTTGGTTCTATCAAGATGGGCGATGCGTCGGGGGCTGTTACGGACAAGTCCAATGGCAAGACAACGGTTTTGGCACCTGGACAAATCGGCGTAAAAGAATATATCGAACAGATCAAGGCGCAAAATTCTTCTGTAAAAGAAGCGGATGCAATTATTTCTGCGATTGAAGAAGAATTGAATAATATTGCGGGAACAATTAATCGCACAATCGATATGATTGCACAGGACCCTGAAATTCAGTTCTGTGTTTCCGGTCGTGATTTGTCACAGATTACGGGCGAAGAGGGTGCTAAAACAACTGCGCGTTTCCCAAATCTGTTGAATCAGGTTAAAATGCAGATTGCAATTGCTGCTTTGCGCAAGGCTCAGGACAACTATAATGCCAAGTTTACAGAAGAAGTAGCCAAGGCGACATATGATTCTTCGGTTGATTTAGCGCAGTATATGTGTCAAAAAGCCGCCCAGAATGAAGCGACAACTTTGACCAGTCCGGTTGTAGATTTGGCGCCACCATTCGCGATTGCGTACGAGGTTGGTGCGGGCCTTAATACAACCGATTTGGCACAGGGTGGTCGTGCGGTGACAGAGCTTGCTGGTGCTAAGTTCAAAAACGACGGATATTTGGGCAATTCGAACTTTGATGCGGGTGCGGGTACCAAGGAAACAACTGCGGTATTTAGTCGCGAAACCCGTATATGTAAAATCTGTACGACAACTGTCACGCAAAGTTGTAAGACAACGGGCAGCAAATCGTGGTTCCATAATAACAGGAATACAGACTGCACAACAAATGACCCGATTGAAGTTTGTCGTGATATCAAGATGTAAAAAATCCCCCGTTTGGGGGATTTTTACATAACAAAATCTTCGCCAAGGTAAACTTTTTTTACCATTTCGTCCTGAACAATTTCAGGTGTTGTGCCATGTTTTAAAATCTTGCCATCGTGTAAAACATAACTGCGGTCCGTAATGCCAAGCGTTTCGCGAACATTGTGGTCGGTAATAACAACGCCCAGACCGCGATTCTTTAACTGGGACACCAAACCACGAATGTCATTCACCGCGATTGGATCAATTCCTGCAAATGGTTCGTCTAACAAAATAAACTTTGGGTCGTTGGCCAATGCACGCGCAATTTCCACACGACGACGTTCGCCGCCAGACAGTGCGGTCGCAGGACTGTGGCGCAGGCTGGAAATCGAAAATTCTTCCAGTAATGAATCCAATTTCTTTTGACGTTTTTTCTTGTCTGGTTCGACAACTTCCAGAATTGCCATAATGTTTTGTTCCACCGTCAGACCGCGGAAAACACTGTTTTCCTGGGGCAGATATCCAATGTGCAGGCGGGCGCGCTGATAAAACGGCAGGTGTGTGATATCCTGAGAATTCAGGAATATCTGGCCGCCGGTGGCCGCCAACTGACCCGTTATACAATAGAACGCGGTTGTTTTTCCCGCACCGTTTGGGCCCAATAATCCAACCGATTCGCCCTGGCGTGCGACCAAGGATATGTCGCGGATGACCATGCGTTTGCCATATGATTTGGATAAATGTTCAATGCGCAGTACTGATTGTTTCATAGTCTTATCACCAATTCATCTGTTCTTATTTTATCGCCGTTGCTGGAATCAACGCGTACATCGCCAGTTAAAACAACGGTTTTGTTTGTGCGGTTGTATTTGCCGTTTCTGGCGGTAATGTTGTCTGTAATCTTTTTGCCATCGGATTTGCGATTTACAGTACCCGATACAGTTTCCATTAAAACAATATCTGGATTGTCGTATTCCTGGTATCCGGTTTTGGCGCGCAGTGTAAAAGGCTCGCCATTTTTATCGGTGCCGACAAATGCTGCACCAGACATTTTAAATTGCTTGCTGACGATATCAGTCATATTTATCGCGGATATTGGGGTCCACAATAATTGCTTGGTAAACAGGGAACCCGCAACCAATGCGGCAACCATTACCAGCCCCCAACCGGTAAAGAAAAACTGCCACAGGCGTTGAAGACGCTTGTGTTTCGCAAATATAATAAAGTTCCGTTTATCTTTGTGCACGAGCACACTTTAGCGCGACCAGAATAAAAAAGCAATTTTTATATTTGTTTAGATTTTTTTTTTGTGTTATAATTAAACTCAAGAGAGATGAAGAAATTTTTAGCACTTTTGTTTGTTATGCCATTTATGGTGACTGATGTTGCCTTGGGGGCTGCTATTACCATTAAAAAGGCTGCGCCGGTTGCTGCGCAAAATAATACCAAGGAAAAGTTGGGTACTGATGCGACCAGTTTGATTGGTACTGTGATGACTTTGGTTGGAACGGTTAAGGATCTGGGTGTTAGGCATAAACAATTGACTGAAGAGTGTATTCCATCAAACAGCGATATAACTTTTGTTAATAATTTAGTTAAAGAATGGGCCAAGGCTGGCGGTGGTTCCCAAAGGTCGATGCAAAGCGCTATGGGTGGAGTACCATGTACCAGAGTTGGCGAATGGGCCGAAGAAATCGAAAGAAGCGAGGGCGACAAGGATGATGTCGGTTGCTTTGAGGCCTTTGTTTCCAGCAGCGATGAAAATACTGTGTGGTATAATTATCCCAAGGCAGCTGTTGCAAGATATTGCGAGGACGGGTCCGATGATTGTAAAAACAAGGCAACTGTATCGAATATTTACGATATTGTGGCATTAATTGATTTTTCAGATAAGGATTATACAACATCTGAATTAACACAGGTTGTGAAATTAAATGAAAAAATTGAGCATTGTTCAAATGCAAAACTTAGTGCACGTCAAAAAGCGTTGTGGGGCGAGTTCTTGAATAATACTGTGTCTGGCCTTGGACAGAAGCATGATATGAGTGCGATACTTGGTGGCGTGACCCAGGTGACCGATAGCATGGGCAGTGGTGGTGGATTGAACAATGTATTACAATCTCTTCCTGGTTTGGCAACACAATTTATAGGACAATAATTTTATTTAAAAGGAATATAATCATAAAACGCCATTTATGGCGTTTTTTATTTGTTTTTTGCGAAAAAATAGGTTGCAAACACATTATAATGTGCTATTGATATTTGTATTCAGAAAGGACCAAAAAGGAGAAAGCAATGTACCAATCCAGACATTTGTCAGAATTGTTGAAAGTATGCAGTGTTTTGCCTGTGTTTGCCGTTGTGCCAGCAATCGCGGCAATGCCAAATATTCAAAGTAATATCGTTGTGGGCGAGGGCGCGAACGAGACTTTGAATCAAGCATATTATTATGAACACCCCGATTCGTTTACGATTAAAAATGCGTATTTTCACGATATTGTGAATACAAATAATACAGGGAAAAATGATTCTTTCGGTTCTGTTGTATTTTCATCACAGGATAAAACGGTTACAATCCAAGATACTGTTTTTGAAAACAATTCAAGTGCATATGTTGGTGGCGCGATTGCAGGGTTTAATAAAGCGTCCTTTGATGTAAGTGGTGCAACCTTCAAGAATAATCATGCATACTATGATGGTGGCGCGATTGGTAATTATGGTGGATTAAAAATCAGCAAGACCACATTTGATGGTAATACCGCGCATTATGATGCGGATGGTAATCCAGTTGAAGATTCTTCTGCAATTGGTGGTGGCGCGATTTCTTTGGGGTCATTATCAAGCACAGAAATAGGAACTATTTCCGAAACAACATTTAAAAATAATAAGTCTGGTACTTTTGGTGGTGCAATTGGTACACGTCATGGTCAAAATGGTTCAACTGATATTGCTAAGTTGGATATTTCGGCTGATTTCGAAAATAACTATGCATTTTTGGATGGTGGCGCGATTTACAACACTTTCTATGCCAACAATGGTTTGGGCAAGGGCGATGGTGTGACCGTAACTGGCGAATTTGATGGTAATATTGCCGGCCGTAATGGTGGTGCGATTTATAATGATGCCGGTGTTATGACAATCACAGGTTCTGAATTTGAAGAAAATCAGGCGGTATTGGGTGGTGCGATTTATAACAAGGGCACAATGACCATACTTGGTACTGAATTTGAAAACAATCATGCTTCGGGCAGCTGGGGTGGAGGTGCCGTTTATAATGCAGGTATCATGACAATTGATGGCGCGACATTTGATGGTAATAAATCAGATGTTTCGTTTGGTGCTTTAACTACTACGACCACAGCTCAAACAACAATTAAAAATACTGTGTTTAAGAATAATACTGCAGGTGACGTTGGTGCGGCTGGATTTTTCTCTAGTGTAAATTTGGATAATGTTGACTTTATTAAAAATCATGCAACATCCAATGCCAGCGGCTTTGACGGTGGTGGTGCTGTGTTCTTGGGTGCGGTATCCAAGAATATGTTTACAAATGTGGACTTTATTGAAAACACATCTGCGTTGCGTGGTGGTGCGCTTTCTACGCGCAGTGCTGATATTGCGAATAATGTTGATGCGCGTTTAGATATTATGTCTTCGTTGTTCCGCGGCAATATCGCAGAAACAACAGGTGGTGCATTTGATAACTATCTGTACAGTTCCATTAAAGATGTGACAGCGGTTTATGTTGAAAATACAACATTTGAATCTAACTCGGCGTTGCGCGGTGGTGCGATTTATAATCATGGCAAGGCCGATATGGGTGGTAATACCGCTTCGATGAAACTGTCGGGTGTGACATTTACAAATAATATTGCCAAGGAATATGGTGGTGCGATTTATAACGAAGTTGGCGGTGGTATTACACTGGAAGGCTTCAATACTTTTACTGGTAATACTGCAAATGGTATCGCAAATGATATATATAATGATGGCTCGTTGAATATTGCAAATGGGACGACAACTTTGTCGGGGGGGATCAATGGTGTTGGTTCTTTGGTTGTGGCCGAAGGCGCAACATTGGATATCGGTACAGGGTTGCTTGAACAGGGTAAACTTGAATTGTCTGGTACTTTGTCGGCCAAGATCGCTGGTAAAAATGACTTTGCGAAAATCGTTGTCGATGAATTTGTTGCAGAAACTGGCGCTAAATTAAATCTGACCGTTGGATCAACTGGTACATATGAAATGTTTGGTGGTGACTATGATGTGACAGTTGATGCGGGCTCGATTTATGATGTCAGCAAAGATGGCAAGAATATCGTTGTCAGCACAAGGTCTGTACAAGATATCGCTGCCGATACTGGCGTATCAGAAGGCACAGCCAGCACAATAGTTGCTTTGGCAAACAGTAATAATGAAAAGGTTCAGGCTGTATCGTTGGCTATGCAGGAAGTGTTGGTGGCAGGTGATGTCGAAAAGGTAGAATTCGAGTCCAAGAAAATGCGCCCAACAGAAAAACCTGTATCTCAGTCTGTTGCGGTCAGCACCCAGAATCAGGTTTTGTCTTTGGCGTCCGGTCGTATGGCTGGGGGTATGACAGGCCGTAATGGTGGTGATATGAGTGCCGACTATGGTGTTTGGGCACAGGGGTTGTTTAACAAGTCCAAGCATGCCGACCAGTTCCATGGTTATACTCGTGGGGTTGCGGTTGGGTTCGATGCACTGGTAAACAATGTTTATACATTGGGTGTTGGTTATACATTTAATCATACTGATGTCTATGCCGATGACCGCGATACAGAAATAGATAATAATACACTGTTCCTGTATGGTCAGTACAAGCCAGCACAGTGGTATGTAAACGGTACAATCAGTTATTCTTTGTCTGATAATACCGAATATACAAATGTTTTGGGTACAGAATTTGAAGCGTCATATGACAGTGTTGCGCTGGGTGCTCAAGCGATGTTTGGATATGACTTTGCAACTGGTATGACCCCAGAATTTGGTGTGCGCTATTTGCATGTGTCCCAAGATTCCTATAACAACGGTTTGGGCAAAGTGTCAACAGACAATGTTGATTTCTTGTCCGGTGTTGCGGGGCTGAAGTATGCGTTTGATATCAAATCGAATACAACAGTACAGTGGAGCCCAGAATTGCGTGCCGCTTTGACATATGATATTGTGTCCGAAGATTCACACGCAACAATCGTTATCCCTGGAACAGTTCCATATACAGTTGCGGGTGAAAACCTGTCGCGCGTTGGTGGTGAGTTTGGTATTGGCTTGACCGCGCATTATCATGGACTGGAAGTGTCTTTGAATTATGACCTTGATTTACACAAGGATTATACTTCCCAGACAGGTATGGTTCGTTTCAGATATGATTTCTAGTAAAAAAATCCCCCGATTGGGGGATTTTTTTATGGGGTATTACGCGACTTTATAGTTTTGGTTAATGCGTTGAAATACAGACATTTGGATTTTACGCTGTATCTGGAATTGTATCTTGGCATTAACGCGTTGTGTTGCCACGGTGAATTTTGGGCGCATATCGATAACTTTGGCCTGAGTCGCTGTTGCGGTTTTTGCCGCTGGTTTTATTGCAGCAGCGACTGCGATTTTCTGTCGCATATCGATAACATTGTTCTGCGCCTGTGGGGCGGGCTTTTGAACCGCGACCGGTGCAGTGCGAATATTCGGGGCAGGGGATGTGGCCGGTGCCGGTTTTGATATCGGCATCTGGGGCGCGGATTGTGTGATGCGTTCGTTGCGCTGTGCTTTTATGATTTGCTGGGCCTGAGGCTGACGTGTTACCTGTTGTTGTGCCGGCTGGGCCGCCTGTGTCTTTTTGGCAGGTTGGTGTGCAGCCTGAGGTTGTGCGGTCGCCGTTTGCGCTATTTGTGGTTGTGTTGGTACTGGTGTGGCAGGCTGCACATTTTGTTGCTTTTGAATTTGGGGTTGGGGCGCCTGTTTTTCTGGGGCGGATTGTTCGATGACCTGTTCCATAAAGTGGGTGTTATAGCGTGACAATATTAAATTGATTGTGTTTATCGCATCCTGAATCATTTTTGTGCCGCTGCGTGCCATGCCGATTCTTTGTGATTTAGGCTGATTGATAATTGTGTCGCGTGATTGATGCAGCATTATTACACGTGACCAATACTTTTTATGTGATTTATGTACGGCTGATAAATATTTTAGTGCGGGATTGTGTGGTGTGTTTTTTGATTTAACCGCGATGAATAATTCGCACAGGTTTATCGCCGATTGCCAGGCGCGTCCCAAAGTTTTTTTCGCAGACCAATTCACGCGTGACAGTCCTGAAAATAATTTTATGTACGCCTGTTGCAGGGCGCGACGATCATCGTGGGATACTTTTTTTGCGATATCAGATGTTAAATTGATAACAAGTTTTTGTTGATTTTCTGCACTTTGTGTCAGTGTTTTCATGTCGAACTCCCTTGGATAAAATTGAAGTCCTGTGGCCCACCACAGTAATTATACATAGGTAAGTTTTTTGTGATTTCAAGCCTGTCAAGTAAAAAGATTTTTTGACACAGGGGTTTTATAATGTAAAAATGAATATGTTCTTATCAGAGAAACATACTGTTGCCAAGAATGGGCGGTGTGGATAGGGACCGCATCTTGCCAATAATGGGGGTGCGCAATTCATCGAAAACCAAGGAGTTATAAAGATGAAAAAAACATTGAAAGCAGCAGTCGCTTTGTCAGTTTTGACTGCGCCAGCGTATGCTGCTAATTTGGAAAATCCGTTGTACATGCCAAAGCAGGGGGCGGTTTATTCCAAAACATCTGCGGGCGTTATGTACAAGGTAGCGGATGATACAAATGCCATGCAGAAAAAAGAACATGATGGCGCAACAGAATTCCCAATCTGGCGTTTCCATGAAGAATTGGGTTACGGTATTTTAGACAACCTGGAATTGTATGGTAAATTTGGCTATACACATGACGGGGACATCGACCGCAAGGGTATGCATTTGGGTCGTGCAGGTTTGAAATACCGCGCAATCGATACGACAGATGGCTTTGTATGGGATATCTATGCGGACGCACAGTTGGGTGGTATCAGTGAAATGAGCGGTTCATACGCAGCAAATGGTTTCACATATGATAACTATTCAAATGGTCGCTGGGGTTTCCATGTTGGTACTCAGTTTGGTAAGCAATGGTCCAAATTCAGCGCAGCTGCTTTCGCAGAGGTTTTGCGTACATTTGGTAATGATAATAATAGTATTGAGTTGGTGTCTTTTGATTTGAGAGAGATGGGTATGGGGGTTGTTCCTGCGGCTATGTTAGGTTTCCCAGATGAAATTTCTGTTGATTTGAAATCTACAACCGAAATCAATGCCGGGTTAAAGACATTCTATCAGTTGGATGATCGTTGGTCATTTGGCGCTGGCTTTACATTCAAACATCATTCGGATAATGGTGTAGAAAGCTTGGCATCTGGTGATGTTAGTGCCGCCCATCCGTTAGTTTTAGCGGAATTGTTGAAGCAGGTAGAAGATATGGAAGATGGATTTGATGAATATATCATCAGTTTGTCTGCGGCATATCAGCTGAATGATGCAACTCAGGTTGCGGTCTATGGTGAATACACATTTGACGAAGCTCACGCGCAGTCCCAGAATGGTACAGATGTTAAGGCCGAATTGGGTGTTCGCTTGAATGTTCAGTTCTAATGTGAACCATTAAAAAAACAAAAAACTAACATATATTGGACATAATCCCGCCATTCGGCGGGATTTTTTATTGTGTTTGTGCGATAAAAAAATCCCCCGTTGGGGGGATTTTTATTTACATACAACGACCATTGCTGTTCGCAGGACAGTGTCGCCAAACATATATCCCGTTTGCATTTCTTCAATAATTGTGTTTGGGGCAGGACGCGGTTCCATATCCGCCGGTGCATCAATCAGTTGAATAGCATTGTGGAATTGTGGATTTAATGGTTTGCCAACCGATTCTATGCGCGTAATGCCAATCTGGTTGAACGCGGATTCCAATGCCATGGCCATAGATTTAATACCTGCATCATCTGGGGCGTGCTTCAATGCGGCATCAACCGCATCCATCACAGGCAGGATTTGTTCCGCGACCTTCATCGCGCGATTGCGGGCGCGTGATTGGGCATCTAATTCCGCGCGGCGGCGTGTGTTTTCCAGTTCCGCAGCCAGACGCAAGTATTTATCGTTTAATTCAGATAGCTGGGTTTGAAGTTTTTCAACCATTTCATTATCCGATGCGGTCTCGGCAACAGGTGCTGCCCCATCGTCAATAGATACTTCGTCAATGTTTACTTGTTTTTCGTCGTTGTGATTCATACCGTTTCCCATTTTTTACAACTTTTACAACTATATAATTATTTAACACTGGTTATTATAGGTATGAAATCATCGCTTTTCAAGGATGCACCACCAACTAATACGCCGTCTACATTTGGTATCGACATGATTTGTGCGGCATTTGAACCCTTGACCGATGCACCGTATAAAACAGGTGTGCCAGCCAGTCCCATATCAGCCAGTATGTTTGCGATAAGTGTGTGGGCTTCTTCGATTTCTGCATCTGTTGGTGTCAGGCCTGCGCCAATTGCCCAGCGTGGTTCGTATGCGATGATGATATCAGATGATGCATCCGTTGGGATGGATTCGCGAACACCTGATTCGATAATTTCCATTGTTTTGCCGGCCTGTTTTTCGTCCATGGTTTCGCCAACACATATAATAGGGGTAATGCCGTTTGCTAATGCCTGGGTGGCCTTGGCGCGGACAATATCGTTTGTTTCGTTATGATATGCGCGACGTTCGCTGTGGCCAACAATAGCGTATTTTGCGCCGGTGTCAGCGACCATAGCAGCGGAAACTTCGCCTGTAAATGCGCCATGTGTGTGTGCGCTGACATCCTGTGAGCCTGTTGCAACGCGGTCTGATTTAACGCCCAGCATTGTAAAAGGTACGCACAAAATAACTTTGTTTTCTGTGTCAACAGATTCTAAATCGTGAATCATTGATTCCAGGGCAGAACGACTGCCGTTCATTTTCCAGTTTCCAGCAATAATTTTCATTGATTTTTTCCCTTTTTTTCGTTGATTTTTCTTGTATCGTTTTGCTATGGTAACGCAAAAGGGGAACAAATGCTAGAATATTTAAGAAATGCATCAGAAAAACCAGTCGCTAAGATTTTAATCGGAATTTTGGCGTTCTCGTTCGTTGGTTGGGGCGTGGCCGAATGGATTTTTGGTACCGTTGCCGGAAATAACACATTGATTACTGTCGGGGATACTGAAATCAGCGCACAGCAGTTTAATGCGGAAAAGTCGCGCGAATTGGCGCGTTTGGACCGCGATGCTCAGCGTGAAATCTATACCGATGCCGCTAAACAAGGCGCCTTTGTGCAACAGGTTATGACACAGTTGGCAACGCAGGCCATGGCGGAAAATCGTGCGGATGATTTGGGCTTTGTGGTCAGTGAACATCGAATCGCTCGTGAAATTCGTGAATTTCCAGAATTTCAGGTTAATGGCGAATTTTCTGCGCTGGCGTTTGACTATGTGTTAAGTAATTCTGGTTATAGCGAAGCAGACTTTGCGGCTGTGTTGCGTAATCAAGTTTTGCGCTCGATGGTGTTGGGTGCGTTTGGAACACCAATTGCGGTTCCTGAATTCGCGGTCAAGGCGGCATATAACGCGCGCTATGCACAGCGTGATATTGAATATGCAACTGTAAAGTATTCTGATTTCAAGGTGGGCGAGCCTACGGATGAACAGTTGGCTGGATTCTATGCCCAGAACCCACAGATTGTGCCAGAGGTAAGAACTGTTTCATATGTTATGGTGCCGGCTGATATGGCCAAGCCTGATGAATACGATGCGGCATATGCCATCGCGGTCAAGGTCGAAGATGATGTTATCGCAGGTGAAACAATGTCTGATGCAGCCAAGGCGCATGGTGCCAAGTATGTTGCGTTAAAGTCTTTTGATGCGGATAATCGTCCAGTGGACAAGGTTTTGACCGATGCCATGATGGCGCGTATCTTTGATATGGACGAAGGTACAGAAAGTGAATTTATCGAAACCAAAGACGGATTTGTAATGCTGCGTGTGGACAAGGTTGTGCCATCACACAAGGCTGAATTTGAAAATGTTAAAAAGTCTTTGATTGCGGATTGGAAAAAATCTGAACAGAAAAAGCAGGCCTATGTTCGTGCAAATGAAGTTCTGGTTGATTTGAACAAGGACGGTAAATTGGCAGGCGCAAAATCTGTGACTGTGTCGCGTGCATCGGGTGCGCCAACGGATGTTTTGGTTGCGGCGTTCGCAAATGCAGCGGGGCAGAAACTGATTGTGCCATCATCGGATGCGTTCTATGTTTTAAGTGTTAAAAAGGATATCGCGCCAAAGGTTGATGATAAAAAAATGGCCGATGTTCGTAAGGAAATGCAGAATAACGCAAATTCACTGGTGACAGATGATTATAATTCATTCTTGCATCGTGAATATCCGGTCAAGATAAACGAAAAATTATTTAATCGTTTGTTCGCAAAATAAAAAAAATCCCCCAGTCGGGGGATTTTTTGATAAAAAACATAAACTTGCACATTGAAAAAAAACATAGTACAATTATATGAGTAGGGTGGTTCTGATGTAATTTTGAACCACAGAGGATATTCCCGTGTTTTTATTTTTTATAATAATTTAATATGGGATGTGTGTGTGGCCATATGATTCACTGCAAATAAGATTTGCCTTATTCGTAATGAATTAGGTGGCCGCACGAACGATAATTTTATAAAAGGATAATAAATGGTAAAAGTAAAAGAAAAAAAGACTGCGCCAACAAAGAAAGGTGCGGCCCCAAAAACGCCTAAGGCGATTAAGGGGACAAATAAACATGAAATTGATGCCAATGACAATAAAGTCTATTTTATGGCGTTGGGTGGATTGGAACATATTGGTCAGAATATGTACCTGTATAAGTACAAGGGTAAATATCTGATTGTTGATTGTGGTATGGGTTTCTTGGATGAAGAAATCGGTGCGGGTGATGTGCAATACTGTGATACAACTTGGCTGGAAAAGCGTAAAAAAGATGTTGTTGGCTTTGTTATCACACATGGTCACGAAGATCATATTGGTGCGCTGAAATATATTTGGCCAAAAATCAGAAAGCCTATTTATTGTACTCGCTTTCCTGCGGAAATCATCCGTCAGACATTTGCTGGGGTTGAAATGGACTTTAATCCGAAAAAGGATGTTGTTGAATTTGACCACACTGGTGCGACACTGGATTTGAATCCATTTGAAGTTGAAACTTTTCATGTCACACACAGTGTTCCAGAAGCGCAAATGTTGATTATCAAAACAGGCGCGGGCAAGATTTTACATACTGGTGACTGGACATTTAATGATGATATTCCAATCGAAGCACCAACAGATTTTGCGCGTTTGGCGGAAATTGGTTCGGATCCAAAGTTGTTGGCTTGTATGTGTGATTCTACAAATTCTTCACGTCAGACAAAGCAGGTGACCGAGACGCAGGTTCGTGAAACTTTGACCGAAATTATGAAGAACGCCCCAGGTCGTGTTATCGTGACTGGTTATTCTCGCAGTTTGGCGCGTATCAAAATGTTTGCCGAGGCTGCGCGCGCAGCAGGTCGTGTTGCTGCAATCAAAGAGCGCAGTAATCCAAATCCTGTGCCATATGTTGGATTGCCAGAATTCCGCGAAATGGGAATTAAATTTGGATATCTGAAAAAAGACGATGTGTATCTGCACAGCGATATCAAGGATTTGCCGGCGGAAAAACAGGCGATATTCTTGACTGGTTCACAGGGCGAAAAGTTCGCTATGTTGACTCGTCTGTGTAATGGCCATGTAAAGGAAATGAAGTTGCAGCCAACTGATACGGTTGTGTTCAGTGCGATTATTATCCCTGGTCGTGAACAGGATGTTTCAAATCTGTATAACAAACTGGCACGTATGGGTGTTAAAACACATACTATATTTGATACAGACAATCTGCACGCCAGTGGTCACGCGGGTCGTCCAGAACTGGAACGCTTTTATGATATGGTTCATCCACAGGTTTCTGTGCCAATGCATGGTGACTATATTAATGAAATGCTGAATGGTAAAATGGCGATGGAACGTGGTGGCGCAAAACACATGATGGTTGTACATAATGGCGAAATGATTGCTTTGTCCGATGGTGATGAACCATATGTCGCAGAAACAATCGAAACCAGTTATGTCGTTATGGAAGGCGAAACCGAACGCAGCGCCAACGATCAGGTGTACAAAAACCGCAAAAAGATTGCGTCTAATGGCGCGGTGTTTGTGACTTTGCCAGTGGACAAACGCGGGTTCCTGAAGGGCGTACCCGAAGTTTCCAGTGCGGGTATCTTTGAAACTGATACGACCGGCTTTATGAAACGTCAGATTCAAATCGAAATTACCAAGGCTATCGATGGTTTGACCAAGGCAGAACGCAAGGACAAGGATAACTTAATCCGCGCGGTTCAGGTTTCGTCTAATAAAGTTGTGCGTGCGGCACTGGGGGCGGACAAGAAGCCTCAATATAGTGTGCATTTTGTACAAAAATAATGAAATCCCCCGTAACGGGGGATTTTTATAGTAAATACTTGACTTTTTTGTCAATTTATACTATAATACTCGTATCAAAAGGCCGTAGTTCTACGGTTCAGATTTTCCACAAAAGGATATTTTATGCATATTAATGAATTAAAGGCTAAGTCGCCACAGCAACTGCTGAAGATGGCAGAGGACATGGGAATTGAAAATCCATCCCAGTTAAATGTACAGCAACTGCGTTTCGCGGTGATGCGTGTGTTCGCCGCTGATAACAAGGTGACATTGATTGGTGATGGTGTTCTGGAACGTATGCAGGATGGTTTTGGATTTTTGCGTGCGCCTGAATCTAATTATCTGGCGGGGCCAGACGATTTGTATGTGTCGCCAAATCTTATCAAAAAGTATGGTTTGAAAACTGGTGACTATGTCGAAGGGCAAATCCAAGCGCCGGCTGCGGAAACTGAACGTTATTTTGCGTTGGAAACAATTGAACGCGTAAATGGCGATAATCCAGAAAAACTGAAACATCGTGTGTCGTTTGATGATATGACACCACTGTATCCAGATGAACAGTTGAAAATGGAAGTGCCAGATGACAAGGATAAAGGTCGTAATTTGTCTGCGCGCGTTATCGATTTGATTTCGCCAACTGGTAAGGGACAGCGTTCTTTGATTGTTGCGCCACCACGTACCGGTAAAACGGTTATGTTGCAGAATATCGCGCACAGTATCGCAACAAATTATCCAGATGTTAAACTGATTGTTCTGTTGATTGATGAACGACCAGAAGAAGTGACCGATATGCAACGCAGCGTTAAGGGCGAGGTTATATCATCCACATTTGATGAACCGGCCGCGCGTCATATTCAGGTTGCTGAAATGGTTATCGAAAAGGCCAAGCGTTTGGTCGAAGCGGGTCAGGATGTTGTTATCCTGTTGGATTCTATTACCCGTTTGGGTCGTGCGTATAATACCTGTGTGCCATCCAGTGGCAAGGTTTTAACCGGTGGTGTTGATGCGTATGCATTGCAGCGTCCAAAGCGTTTCTTTGGTGCAGCGCGTAATATCGAGGGTGGTGGTTCGTTGACGATTATTGCGACTGCGCTGGTTGATACGGGTTCGAAAATGGACGAAGTTATCTTTGAAGAGTTCAAGGGTACAGGTAACAGCGAAATTATCCTTGACCGTAAGTTGTCTGATAAACGCGTATATCCAGCGATTGATATCACCAAGTCTGGGACGCGCAAGGAAGACTTGCTGGTGGGTAAAGAATATCTGTCCAAGATGTATGTGTTGCGTCGTATTATAAATCCGATGGGTACATTGGAAGCGATGGAATTCTTGTTGGACAAGTTGCGTCTGACCAAGACAAATGCGGATTTCTTTAGTTCCATGAATCAGTAGCAAATCCCCCGTTTGGGGGATTTTTCTTGTAATGTTTTCGGTTTTGTGGTATAATAAACATGAAACTACAAGGGATGTGGTTTCGGGGCCCTAGAAAAGCCTTTCAACAAGCGATGTGATAACACACATTGAAGATCCCGCGCACATATGACGCGGAATGCGTCTTTTTTTGTGCAACCCCCGTTCGTCGGGGTGCCGTCGGCTATGCAACAGGGGTTCGCCCCAAAGGCCGACGGGGTCAGACTTGTTGATGATTTTTCTAACACCCCGACCGCCACATTTGTTGGCGGTTTCTTTGTTGTCTGTTTCGGACGAACTGATTTGCCGCATGGGGGGATTATTTAGGCCCACTTTCTAAAATACAGCACCCCAGTGCGGCAAATTGGTTTGTCGCCCTGTGTGGGTGGGATGAAATTCTGACAAAACAAAGAAAAGGAAGGGGAAAATGAAAAGGGGAATATTTTTAACATCCATCATTGCGATTGGATTTGCGTATCCTGCGATTGCGGAACCGGTTGTGGAATCACAGTATCCGACGGATCGTATGATGCAGGAAAACACAACCTATACGGGGGCCGCAACCTATACAAATTTTGGTGAATACGAAGGTACCGTCACCGCGACCGCTGAATACGAAGACATTATATATAAAATTGCGGCGGGAACATACCTGCCGGCGGGCAGTGTTGATGCCGTCGCATGCCCCGCGGGCAGTTTCTGTGCCGGTGTGACAAGTGCAACATACAGTGAAACGGATAACCAGGGTATAAGTACATGTCCAAGTGGATATTCAAATTCGGACCAGGGGGCAACATCCAATACCCAGTGTTATACCGCATGCGCGGTGGGCAAGGTCGCGCATGCCACCGCGGTGTCGGGTAATGATTATTACAACACCGATGCGGATACATGTTCGGCGACCGAGTGTGAAGGCGGTTATCATACAAACGAAGAAACCCGAATTGTTGAAAAAACACCGCTGATTGATGTGGATTATCGTGAAGGTGGTAAAGGTAGGTATGGTTATGGTTATATCGGTGCCAGTGGCAATACGGGTACTGGACTGGCTGGTGGATTGACGGAAAATAATACATGGGTTGCTGAGTTTGATTATGGCAATGTATATGGCCGTGCCAGTTGTCAATCCGCGCCACATGATGCAGGATCTGTTTATGTCATGGAGAATGTGGAAGCAGTTGTGGGCGGGACCAAGCCACTTGAAGAATTTCGTTCGGAATTGACCGAAATTTCCGGCGCGTCCAAGGCGAATTATATATCCGATGTTGCTGCCAAAATGATGGACGGTACATATGACTGGGAAACAGGTGTAGGAGAAGTGTTCAAGGCGATTCATGTTGTGTTTGCTGTTGATACATCGGCCCAGTACAGCACGACCGATACCGGCCAGTATTGCTATTGCCAGATGACGGATTTTACCCCAACTGGTGGTGTTAAGGCAGCAGTCTTGTCGGCCCCGTGGGTGTTCTTCGCCGACATCGCGTCTGCGTCATATTGTGCAATGGATTGCGCTTACGACTGCGCGTTCAACCTGCATAACGGTGGTCCGAGCAACATTTGGTTTCGTGCTGCGGTGTTCGGTTCGTTTGGCGCCTTGTCCAGCGCGACATGCCAGGGTAATGAAATTACCATCGAATGGAGCGATGCGGACCCAGCAGACATAGAAGCGAATAACGCGGGTATGTGCATCTATGGCGGTGATATCACCACACCAGTCAAGGCCAAATCGAAACCGGGTAAGACATTCAAGGGATGGAAATTCGAGAAGCAGGGTGCTGTATAACCAGTGACCGTGCCCGGGTGCGCGTGCGCACCCGGGTACAAAGGGGATTTGGTAAATAGCCAGACGGAAATAGCTAAGGGAAAAATTGTATAGTAAATATGCTCTTTTGTTGCTTTCAATTACGGTGTCTGTGAATTGCTGGGCCGATACAGGGACGGTCTTGGGGCCGGATATTGTGGTGCCAAACGCATGTGTGTTTGACAATATCGGTGTCTATTCCGATTCGTTCGTGATGGTGCCGGTATATGAAGATACGATTTATACCTGTGCATATGGATATTATTTACCCAAGGCATCCGAAACATGTGCCGGGTGTCCCGAAAACTCGTATTGCCCAGGGGGCGAATATACATATTCCGAAACCGATGATACGGGGTTGAACAAGTGCCCCGATGGAACCTTTGCGCCCGCCGGTATGTGGCAGGTCGAACAATGTGGCCGCGTGTTGCATGTGGGGGACAGTGTGCTGTACCTGCGCACGGTTAAAAAGACCGTGCCGGCACTGAATGTCGATATGAATGGGGACGGAATACCGGATTTCTTTGCCAATATGACAACATTTGATGTGCCGATGAATCGGGGAACAACCCGTAAATTCAAGGTCAGTTTTGGTGATAAAATTTATTCTGTGCTTGATGATACCATAATCGTGCCAGAATCAGATGAGCAAACAGTACAACAATGAAAATCCCCCGTTTTGGGGGATTTTTTATGGGGGAAATTATGAAACTTTATTTGTTTTTATTTGCGGCGGCGGGGGTCGCCATATTTTTTTCCTATGTCACGGGTGTGCGTATGGGACGTGAAAAATGTCGTGGGGATATCGCAACGCAATCGGGGGCAATTCAATCTGAAACTATTAAAATTATGGGGGATGTCAATGCGGAAAGTCTTAATCGTGGGGTCGATGATATTCGTCGCATCCTGCGCGAACAATACACAATTAAAGAATAATGTCTGTGCGCCAGTGGTATGTCAGCCTATTTATGGGCGGGCGGCGGACTGGGATGTAATCAGTGATGATTTGGTGCGCAATATTTATCGCCATAACGAGATGTGTCGGCGGTTGAGGACTTGATTCATGTTGATTTTACACTATATTTATTGTGTGAGGTGATAACTATGTCGAACGAAACGATGTATTCTTCGTCAGAGCACAGATGGTGGAATGACAGCCACAGGGCTTTGACAGGTTTTTTGCGTAAAAACTGGGTGCGTAATCCGCGCCGGTTGCGTGATATTGTCATGAACTGTGATGTGTCGCCATATGTTGGCGCATTGCCACCGCAGTTGCGGGTATTGGTATCGCCTGATGATATTGAGCATGTGACGGCAAAATTCCGCGATGCGCTGGAAGATTTCTTAATCGCAAATGCATTTGAAATTCGCGAGATGAAGGCGGATAAAATCTATGACATCCCTGAAATTACAAATTTGTTTGGCACAAAATGTCAATTAGAAACCAAGGGTGCAACATATGTTGGACTTTCGCCATGGGAAGGTGGGGTTGGATTTGTGTCTAAACTTTCGTTCCCAGAAATCAATGCGCATTATGCGCTGAAGTTGTTCAAGCCGTTTGCCGAAGATGAAATGGAACATGGCCCTTGGTTTGAAATTGCAACTGCGCTGGCGGCAAATCGGGCCGAACCGCATCAAAATGCACCAATGTATATGGCGGCGTTGCGTTATGAAAAGTATATGCTGTCCCAGTGGTTGGACAGCGATAAGCGTGCGCCCTATGATAAAAAATATAAGATTTTTAAAACATCGACCGATGAAAATGGTTTAAGAAATTGGATTGGTGGTCGCAGAATTGACTTTGGCGAGACATACAAGACCGATTATGGCAAGTTGTCTTATCGTGGGCGCAAAATTTATCGTACTATTATGTATGGCGATGATGTGCGGGTTGAAAAGCTAAAATCGGCCATGCGTACGAATTTTGAAAAGCGTGATTTTAGTCAGGCGCAAATGCTGGCGCAAGAATATAAGGCGGCGCAACAGATGTTGTCGTATGTTGATTGGAGAAATTTCTGTGGCCTTAATCGTTAATCGCTGTTTCGATTAAATCTTGTACAATTCTTGCAGATGCGGCATCGCCGTTTGGCGCGTATTCCACAAATTCAAAACTGTGTGCGTTGTGAAATTCTTTGATAAAATAGCGCACTGCTTCGACAGATAATCCGCCTGTTTCCGGTACCAGAACATCTGGGAAGTATTTTGGGTCCATTGCATCAAAATCAACAGATACAATAAAAGGGCGATTCCCGATGGCGGACCGTATATCCGCAACTGTTCTGGCCCAATCCGATTTGTTGGTTAATTCAGATGCTGGTTTGATATAGATGTTGTTTTGGCGTGCGAAATTGATTTCTGATGGTTCGAATGATCGTGTGCCAATGTAAAATACGCGATTCGGTGTCAGAACCGGCTTATGCTGTTGCAGGGTTAACCAGCGTGTGTCGCCTTCGCCCAGCAGTGCGCGAACATTTGTGCCATGTGGCGCGCCAGAAGCCTCTAGCTTAGATGATTCTGGTGTGTGAATATCAAGATGCGCATCCAGATAAATAAGACACAGTTCCGTATTCGGCATTTGGTCAGCAATTGCAGCGAAGTGGCCATAGTTTACCGAGTGATCGCCACCAATAAATATGTGGGGTTCGTGTGGGGTGGTGGCATATATTTTTTGCTGAATTTTAAAGTTTTCACCGAAACGATCCGCACGACATTCTTCAATATTAAATGCGTCCGGTGTGACAAATGTCCAATTGTTGTCAGGAAAAATTTTTTCGATTGCGCGTGGTGCCAGTGCAGGTCCCGCATTTGTTATTGTGGCGGTGGCGCCACGACCGTATTCGATACCAATAAATTTTGTCATTTGTTTGCCTCTATAATACTCTCGGCGGCAGTCTTGATTTTTTGAAGTGAATATTCATATGCGTCACAGTCGCGTGCGATTTGTGTTCTGTATGCATCGCGCAGGTTGCCCGCCATATAGTAACAACCGCGCAGATAACGCGAGCAGTATTCGTGACCGGTCACAAATGCGTTCTGGCCGCGAATGCGGTTTTCAGTGCTGGACCAGTCGATATTCAGCGCTTCGTCAAGTGCTGCCCATGAATTTGAATCTGTATAATTTCCGACCTTTTCCATCCAATATTCATTCATTTCTTCGTCAGTCCATTGGTTGTTATTCTGGACCGAAGTTATTTGTTTTATCATATTGTCAATTGTTGACTGATATTCCGCATCGATTTGTGCCAGTTTAGAACTGCAATAACAGCGATTATAGGCAGTTTCGGGGCGTTCACAGTATTGATTCATGCATTCTGTATAACTGGCCAGACACTCGCTGGATGTCATGCGTTCTGTGTCGCGACCGATGGTTGGTGTGTTGCTGACACGATCAGATGCGTATGAGTTAGTATCGCGATTCGAATCGTATAATCTGTTGTTATTATCGTCACGTGCGGTGCGCGCAGTGCTTGGACGGGCAACAACGCCGCGTCGCGATCCAGGGGATGCGGTCGCGCCATATGGATTTGCAGCACGCGCACTTGTTGTGCTGCGGGCGACCACGCGTCTTTTGGGCGATGTGGTTGTGGCAGTAGAACTTGTGGCTGCACGTGCGGTTGTTGGGCGCGATACAACGCGGCGTTTTTCGTTGCCAGCCAGTTGTGTTGTCTTGACCACTGTGTTAATTGGATTTAGTGATTGAGAAGTTGTGACCCCGGGGTTAAGGTCTGTGCGCATTTTATTGTTCATGTATGGATACATATAGTTGTAATTGTATCCCGTCGTGTTGGTTAATCTGGCATCACGAGTGCCTGCGGCAGTCGCGGTGGCTGTAATAGTACAGAAAATGCTAAAAACCAAGATTCTTTTTCTCATTATTTGTATGATAGAAAACTTAATAAAATCAAACAAGCAGAAAATTAAAATAAAAATTTGCATTTAAAAAAAATGCTGTTATAATGTGCTTCGTTTCGGGGTGTAGCTCAGTCTGGTAGAGTACTTGGTTTGGGACCAAGGTGTCGAAGGTTCGAATCCTTTCGCCCCGACCACTTTTCATTTGTGGTCAAATTCACCAGCATATCAAACGGTTTATTCAAGGAATACAGCAGTTTTCCGTCTTTTAGTGTGCAGTTCGAAAGTAGTAAGTTCAGCAGTGCACGTTTTTGTTCGACTTTCGAACTTTTAAATAATTCGCCAGCCATTGAAACAACTAAAAAGACCGATTCTATCGTGGTTATAAATGATTTGTCCGCTGCGATGTGTGACTGCTGTCTGTTTTGGATGTCGAATATTTCTTTTTCCAGTTCGGAGCGTTTTGTGTCGTATTCGGTCTGTGTAATACTTTGGTTTAAAAGTAAGTCTAGCAGACGTGACTTTTTATCGTTGGCACGTTCTAATTGTTTGGCCAAGTCGTTCAACGACTGATTCAGGAACTCGTTTTCTGCCTGAATGGATGTTTTTAAAGCATCGACTATTTCCTGCATTATGTTTTGTGGGATAGATAATCTGTCGAATACTTCTGTTTGAATCTGTTCAAATATTTTCTGTTCGTTGACCGGCGGTTGTTGGCAGTTGCCTTTGTAATGAGAGCATTTCAAATATGTATATGTTTTTCCGCTGGGTTTGGTTTTCAAGTCGCTGGATATTGCACAGCCACAATCTGCACAACGAATTAAACCGCCAAATGCGAATGGAATTTTTGCATATTTCTGTCGTTTGCTGGCTTTTTGGGTCATAATGGCCTGGCATTTGTCAAACAATTCTTTGCTTATTATGGGTTCGTATATGTGTGCATATAAGTGGCCTTTGACCCGCATAACGCCATAATAAAATGGGTTAGTTAATAATTTCTGGATTAGTGATTTGTTTAGTGGTGCATTTTTCAGTCTGCTGGTTAGCCCAATATTTTTTGCTTGTTGAACCATTGCCCCAAGTGTGTAAAGTCCGGATGCGTATAATTCGAACAGTCGTTTGACTTTGAATGCGCGTTCTTGGTCAATAATAATTGTTGGATGATTGTTGTTATCACGGGCATTTTTGTAGCCAATGGGTGCCAAACTCTGCCATATTCCCTTGCCAGTGTTGTAATTGATACTGCGTTTAACATTATCACGCAGGTTTCCGACATAGGTCTTTGATGTGAAAACGCCTAAGTCCCATCTGGCGATATCGGCACTGTTTGAATCCTTGTGTATAACCAGGTTTTCACGAACAAAATGGATTTCTATTTTATCTGCATTGCGTAATTCGTCTAAATCGACGGATTCCTTGAATCCACGTTGCACACGGTCAATGGTATCTGCCACAAGTGCGACCTTATGGGGCAATCCCTGGATATAACGCAACATTTCTTCGAATTTTTTGCGTTCGGATTTTGTGGAACTTTCAACAAGTTGGAATGTTTTTAATATTTCAAGGTCTTTTCTGGCACAGTAATTGCGTAAATTTTCTGTCTGGGCATCAATAGACATTCCCTCGGCTTGTTCTCGGGATGATACTCGTGCCAGCAGGACCGCATACATTTTACATGCCCGCCACGTTAATCATTGGTTTTGTGCCAGTTTGTTTGAACGGAATGATTTTCATCAGTTCGTCTTCTGGAATGGCACGTCTTGCAGCGACCATATCTAAACGGTTCTGTAAACGCAGGAAATATCCCTGGGATAGGCCGAAATAACGCGTTAAACGTAAATCTACCTGGGCTGAAATGCCACGTGTGCCGTGGACAATGCCGTGTATGCAGTTCGCAGGCATGTCGATTGCACGTGCCAGCGCATTCATAGATAAGCCCAGCGGTTCCATAAATTCTTCACGTAAGATATCGCCAATGTGTCCGGTTTCAATATAATTGGTCATAAAAAACGTCCTTTTTTGTTAACTGTATTATACGTTATGTAATAGATAATGTCAAGTGTTTAATGATAATCCACAATTTCGACATTATTCGCCTCGTTTTCGTTCCAGACAAAGCAAATTCGGTATTGTTGATTTATACGAATGCTCCATTGGCCTTTGCGTTTGCCACCAAGAGTTTCCAGCATGTTGGACGGCGGTATCCGCAGGTCGTCAATATTTTCGGCCGCATCCAGCATTGTTAATTTGCGGAATGCCCGTTCTTGTATGTTTGTTGGCAGTTTTTTTGAACGTTCGCCGTTAAAAATCTTTTCGGTTTCTTTGTCATTAAAAGATTTAATCATCGTGTTTCCTTTTGTAATTCCGGGTAATCGGCCAACTTAACGGCTTTAAATTCTGCCAATTCGATTTCAATCTGTTTGAAAATATTGTATAAATAGTTTCCAGTTAAATCAACCGGTTTTAAGCAGTTTGATAAATGCCTGTATGTGCGTCCAGATGGGGATAATACCTGGTGCAGGGAACGTATTCCGTGTTCTTTGATATAGCCCAGTGCACCGCAACATTTTATGGTATCTGATTCTTTTAATCCGCAGGAACGCAGTTGTGTGAATATTGCCTGGGGGCTTTGGCTTGCTGTGATGACAATGTTTAATGATGGTCGTATGAATTTGTCCCAGAAAAGTAATAGAACTGATTGGGCGGTTGTCGCAGAAAATAGTTCTTTGAATGTCAGGTTGTTGACGGGGATATTGCATTCCTGCAATGTGTTTTTTATGTGTCGTCTGTTGTTTAGTCGGCATTCCATTCGCATAATTTGTGCCTGGGGTTTTAATTGGTTGAATAGGTCCAGTTGAATTGCGTTGTCGGATTCGATTGCCCGGTTTTCGCTGATGCGTGCATGTTCTAAATCTTTAACCTTGTCATAGAATGTTAATTCGCAGTGATTGGTGTGAAATCTGACCGCTTGGCCGTCATTGCGAAAATCTGTGTCGCCCAGGTCCCAGCGTTTTGAAACTTTCAGTTTGTGTATGGCGTTTATGACCAGCGCACAGGTTGATTTGTTTTCCAGCACGATATTTTTACCATAATGTATGCCTGTGACGGTGGCATTAACCAATGTATCGTATGTTAGCATGATTCCCATTGTCGCCAGTTGGTAATGCAACATCTGTATGACGGTTTGAAAATCGCTGGGGAGCATTTCATCAAAATTATTCCCAAATATCAGTTTGGGCAACGACAGTTCGATTTTTAATGCGATTGAAAAGCCGCCTTGTCGGATTCGTTTGGACAGTGTTAGGCGTGGTTTGTATTCGTTGTCGTGTTTGCTGGGGTTTAAAAAGCATTCAAAGTGTCCACGTGCCCCCAGAATGTAATATGGTGGTTCGAACAGTCCACGTGCGCTGGGGCTGAATTTATCATAGTCAACGATTTGAAATTGTTCAAATGGTATGCTTAGGATGACCGTATCAATCATATTTGTGTCTTCTTGGGCTGTTGTGCGTTGACCTGCATCAGGATTTCAACAAATTTAACCAGGCGTTGACTTGCGTTTAATGCGTCCTGGTCAGACAGGGATTGTCCAGGATATAGTGTTTTTAACTGCAAAGATAACGCTTGCGTATTTGTCATACCAACAATGTAAATGGCACGACAGGTGTAAAGCAAAGGGTCAAAGGGTCGGACCCTTTGGGTCGGACCCAAAACAAATGCGAAAATCTGGGCTTTTTTATTAGAAAACTTTTTCTGGAAACGGTATAAAAATGGTGTTTTGCGAATCGTGGGGCGTGCTATGCGTGGCCTTTTTGAGATTCTGGCAAACGGATAATTGTCGCCATATATTCCGCCAAAGATTGTGATGGTCTAAGGCCATGTTCTGTCATTTTTTGTATAATAACATCGGTTAAAATCTTTTTTAATGGCTGGTTGGTGTCGGTGATTTTTAACTCGTTTATAACCTCGACCATTATTTCCATGTATGGTGTGGAATATCGTTTTTCAATGGCATTAAATGCAGTTTCGGCATATGCGGGACAAAATGCATGTTTTAAGTTCCGGAATGGTATGTATATGTCGGTGTATGTTGTGTCGTTTATTTGGATTGTATTTTTACCAATGTTCAGTTTAACCGTATTTGGAATATTGGTTATTTGTTGGTGTTGGGGCTGTTTATCTGGTGTTGAAACCACGCCAAAGGCATTTATATCGCCATCATAAAGGGCCAGTTTTAATTTGGCAGCGGCATCGTATATTTGTTTAGAATAATCTTTATCAGCCTGGGTAGTAAAACGCAGTGCGATTTCTGAAAATATTGGTGTGGTTTCAAAATCTGGGTGCAACAGTGCGTGGCGTTTGAATCCAAGTGCATTTGCACGGATTTGTTCCATCGGCGGAATTTTATATGCAATCCATTCACATGCCTGTTGCAGGGTGCAGTTTTCAAAGATTTCTGTTTTGTGTTTCATAATGCGCAATGGTATCGCAAAAAGTGGCTGTTTCAAGGGATTTTACATTGAAATTGTTTTTTGCGAAAAAGTATGTTAAACTGACGGACAGGACCAATCGGGAAAATTGCGTCCGGGGCCGTAGAAAGCCCAGTTTTTATCCGGTGCAGAATGCATCGTTTCCAACATGGTGTTGTCTGCACCGTTTTTGACCCTGACTTGTATGTCGGGGGGCTGTTGTTATAAAACAGGCATATCGCCAAAAGCAACAGGAATCAAATGATAAAAACTGATTTTTCTAACCCCCCGACCGCCATCCCGTTGGCGGTTTAATTTTTAACCAAATGGGGTGGGTTATGAAATCGCTGATAGAGGCATTGCCAGACGTTGTTAAACAAGGCCGACGTGAGGTTGAACAGATTTTGGCACGTGCGCAATCTGATAACAAAATGATGTTGCAAACAAATGAATATGTTCTGCCCGCCCGTGATGAAAGTGGTTTGTTTCGTGGCACAATTCGTGCATGCTGTCCACCCGATAATACCAGTGCAGAATATTGTGAAACAGACGGTTGGTTTAACCGATTGATAAACGGTGACAATCTGTTTGCGATGCAGGCATTATTGACCGGCGACCCGGCAACCGGGCTGCCCAGTATGCGTGGTAAAATAGACCTGATATACATCGACCCCCCGTTTGATAGTAAGGCGGACTATCGGACAAAAATAACACTGCCCAATGGGGATGTGGAACAAAAACCAACGGTGTTGGAACAATTTGCATATTCAGACACTTGGTCAGATGGCACAATATCGTATCTGAAAATGTTGTATCCACGTTTGGCGTTGATGAAGGAATTATTATCAGACCAAGGCTCAATTTATGTTCACTGCGACTGGCATGCAGGACATTATCTGAAAGTGATTTTAGATGACGTGTTTGGAAAAGGTAATTTAGTAAACGAAATTATATGGAATAAAGGGTTTAGGGGAACTGAATCAAAGCGAATATTCCAACATTCGCACGATACGATTTTTATGTATTCGAAAACAGGTGCGTATATTTGGAATCAGCAGGGGCAACCATATAAAGATGAAAATATGTCCAGATATAATCGTGTTGATGAAAATGGCAAATCATATGCTTTGATAAAAAGAGTAAGAACCAATGGCGAAGTGTATTATGGAAAGACGTATCCTAAGGAAGATGGTAAAAAAATAAACGATGTGATATCGCATATAGCAACAATGGCATCTACAAATTCAGAACGACTTGGATATGACACACAAAAACCAGAGAGTTTATTAGAAATATTTGTAAAAACTTCATCCAACGAAAATTCTATTGTGGCGGATTTCTTTGGCGGGTCTGGAACGACTGCAGCGGTTGCGGAAAAATTGGGACGGCGTTGGATAACGTCTGACCTGGGCAAGCCGTCATGTATGATTATGCGTAAACGTCTGATTGATATTCCGGATTGCAAGCCATTCTTGTATCACAGTATTGGTGATTATTCGCGTGAGGCATTCCTGTCCGACAAACAATTCCGCCGTGTGTCCGACCTGGCACGTGTTGTTATGGGGTTGTATGGCGCATTACCGTTTGATGTGGCGGATGCGCCATCCAACCTGGGACACATTCGCAATAGCAGCACCCTGGTATATGTGGACAGTCCGAACAAGGTGACCAATGCAAACACGGTTAAACGTGCGCTGGAACTGCGTGAATCATATATGGGCGGTTGGAACAAGGTTGTTGTTTTGGGCTGGAATTTTGCATTTGATATTGGTGCCACTATCCAGGGGCTGAATAAATCAGAATGCGAAGTCCTGGTTATTCCACCAGATTTGTTGGATATGTTGCGTAAAAAGGGGTATGCAGACCTGGTTAACAGCGGGAAAATAACATTCTCGTCCCTGCAATATTTAACCATTAAGCGGCCATTGGTTGTGCCGGCCAATGAAGACGGCAAGGTTAAGATAACCGTTGAATTGGATAATTATGTGTTGTTATCACCGGACAGTTTGCCATTGGACGATAAAGCCAAGGCAAAGGTTCAACAGGTCATGGCAGAACGCCCATTGGATTTGATTGAATATTGGTCGATTGACCCGGATTATGACGGGCAAACTTTCCGTTCTGTATGGCAGGATTATCGTGAAAACACCGCAAATGACGGCGATGCCGTGCGTGTGGTGCACAATGCCGAAATTATCACCCCAGCGCACCCAGGCAAACGCAAGATTTGTGTCAAGGCCGTGGATGTATTCGGGTTTGAATCAATGGTTGTTGAGGAGGTATAAATTGCAATCTAAACAACGTGAAATTTTGCAATATGTAAAACAAATACCGGGTGTAAAAGATATTGATATATGCGGACGGGATGGGGTTAGGCACAATAACATTCAAAAAGAATGGGCGCAAAGGGTGTTGTATGAAACACGGGCGCATTTAGAAGAGTTGTTAAGACGTGGATATATTTCGTGTGATGAAAAGATGTATTCAAACGGTAAGTCGTTCACGAATATAAAAATTACATCAAAAGGCAACTGGTATTTTTGTAAAAAAATAATCGCAAAGGGGGCTTATGTGATTGTATTCACTGTGCCAGTAGCGGTTGCAGCGTGGGTAAGTTTGGCAGACGCAATAATAAAATTATTTAATAAAGGGGTAGCATAATGGCATCACCAACAAATTCTGGAACACGTGATATTCCATTAAAATTCGCCAAGGGGTTAACTGAATTGGTTAATACCGAATGGGAAAACGGGCATTTTCTGGCCGCTGTATCGCCAATAACAGCCGACCTGTTGCGGTATTGGTTCGACCCATCATTTTGTGATGTTCGTGACCGCAATTTTCATGATGGCCAACGTCAGGCGATTTTGAACGCAATATATGTGCACGAGGTTTTAAAGTCCAATTCCGTGGTTGATATGTATGCACACCTGTCTAATGTGACAGATACGTCCTATGTTGACCAAAACTTTACAGACGTTATAACCGCTGATAAATATCGCTATCCAAAGTATTGCGTTAAAATGGCAACCGGAACGGGTAAAACGTGGGTGCTGAATGCGTTGTTGATATGGCAGTATTTGAATGCTAAATATCAAACCAGTAATGGCGTAAAATATACCAAGAACTTTCTGTTAATTGCGCCGGGGCTGATTGTATATGAACGTCTGCTGGATGCGTTTCGTGGCAAAGAAATTGCCCTTGGACTGCGTGATTTTGAAACATCTGACCTGAAAAGCAACCAGGAATTGTTTGTGCCTGAAAAATATCGCCAAGATGTATTTTCATTTATTCAAAATGCGGTGGCGGATAAAAAGGAAATTGGCAACAAAACAACTGGCGGTGGCATAATTGCAATAACGAACTGGCATAAATTGAACGAAGATACGCCGGATGGTGAATCCGAAACCCAAATTATGGGTTTTGACTTTGGTGACACACAAAATATGGCATCTGAAATCCTGCCTGTGACACCGGGTGTTGCCAGTGGTAATGCATTGGATGCGCTGGATGCAAAATACCTGCGTGGTGGGGTAATTGAATATCTGGCAGGTTTATCAGACCTGTGTGTATTTAATGACGAAGCACACCACATCCACGAAAGTAAATCGAACGGCATCGTGGCCGAGGTTGAGTGGCAACGTGCATTGAATGCCATTGCGGACCCCAAGGGCAACAGTTTTATTCAAATCGACTTTTCTGCGACCCCGTATATTGTGACGGGCGGTGGCAAGAACAGAACCAAACACTTTTTTCCGCACATTGTGACCAATTTTGAATTGGCGACTGCGATGAAAGCCGGTTTTGTCAAAACCTTTATTCTGGACAAGCGTAAGGAATTGGGGGCGTTGTCTAATGCAGAAATTGAATTCAAGGCCGTGCGTGAGGGCAAACAGGTAATCGGCCTGTCTGAGGGGCAACGTTTAATGTTGCGTGCTGGGCTGTCACGTTTAAATATATTGCGTGAAGATTTTGAGAACTTTAACGCCAAAAAATCGCCAAAAATGTTGGTCGTTTGCGAAGATACAGATGTGTCGCCGTTTGTGGTGGACTTTTTGCGGTCCGAGGGATTGGCCGAAGACGATATTATGCGTATTGATTCCAACCGCAAAGGTGAAATCCCACCAGAAGAATGGGAACAAACAAAACAGCAGTTATTTAACATGGACAAGTCTGACAAGCCCAAGGTTGTTGTCAGTGTTATGATGTTGCGTGAGGGGTTTGATGTTAACAGTATTTGCGTTATTGTGCCCCTGCGTTCATCCGAGGCACCAATATTGCTGGAACAGGTTTTGGGACGTGGATTGCGTTTAATGTGGCGTGAACCCGAATTCCAAGACAGCAAGACAGAAAACAGACATAACATATATGACCTGAAACAACAACCAGTTAATTATCTGGATACTTTGTTTGTTATTGAACATCCGGCGTTTGAAAAATTCTATGATGACCTGGATAAAAGTTTGTTGGTTGAAGAACCTGCACCCCGGCCTGGTGGCAAAGGCAAGGCGTTGGGCGATATGATTTCCGTTGGTTTGAAACCGAACTTTGCAGAATTGAATTTGTTTTGGCCACGCATTGTAAAAGACAAAGAAGAAACTATGTCGGGCGATGTTATATCTGTTGAAAGCATGAACCAATGGGACGGGGCAAGACTGGACGATTTGAAAAAATTGGTGCCAAATGACAATGATGAACGTTTCGTTGGGGTTGAAATGCAGGTCAAAACCCGCTTTGGTGAATACAGGGTGCGTGGCGATATATTTAACGCAAAGTCATACAATGAATATCTGCAAAAAATGCTGAACACAATTATTGTGAATATGGCCAAGATGAGCAGCAAGGGGCATAAAGCCGAACTGCCATTGATGCAGATTGACCAGGCGTTGTTAATGCGAACCATCGATAAGTATATCCGGACCCGTCTGTTCGGCCAGGAATTTGACCCATTAGTGGACGGGAATTGGCGTGTGCTGATATTATCAAACGGGCAAATATTGCAACACACTCTGACAGAACTGTCCAAGGCGGTTTATGAAATGCATACCAGAATCGATGTGGCCGAGGCAGTTGTGGAAAAACATTGGTTTTCGCAAGTTGATACAATGTTTGGGCGTGAAAATTTTGCGTTGGATATAAAAAAGTCGATTTATGAAAAAACGTTCTATCCGTCAACAACAAAACTGGAAAAAGATTTCCTGGAATATTGTGATGCGGATAGTGCCGTTGAACGTCTGATAAAAATTGATGAACACAAGCATACGTTTGCGCACCTGCGTTATTTACGCCAGGACGGCATGTTGGGAACCTATCATCCGGACTTTATGGTAAAAATCGGCAATAAAATGTATGTCGTAGAAACCAAAGGTGATGACAGGGCAAAAACGGCCGATGTGTGCAGTAAAGAAACCAGTGCGGTTGACTGGGTGGCCAAGATAAATGAATTGCCTGAATCAGAACGCATGGGCTGTGAATGGTCGTATGTGTTATTGACTGGCAGTAATTTTTATGCCTTGCGTGACCAAAATGCCAACATTCAGGACATATTGTCGCACAGCAAACTAACACGCACCCGTGCACAAGGCACATTGATATAACATACCTGTATACCATCCCCCCCCCCCCCTATGGGTAAGGGGATAGGTGTGTGGGCACATATAGAAAGAATGCTTTTTTTACAAGGCGGGTCGGGAAATTTCTCGGCCTGTTTTGATGTGCCAATTCTTACCGTATTCGTTTTCTATGTTTTCAATGATGATATTTAATGCCGGACGCAGATTTAGAATGTCGTTGTAATAAATAGTTCGAAATTCGTCCGATATCCCCGACCACGAAATTCAAAACCGTCGCGCTTGCGGCGGTTTTCTTTTTCAGATTGGGGCGTGCGGATTCGAACGGTAAATTAAAATTTACCAAGGTTCGAATGTTTCCCTCGCACGGTGCATCGCACCGGCTGTGGGGCATTCCTGACGATTTCGCCACGCTCTGCTTGCAAAATCTACTCATTGTCGCCCCGACCACGAAATTTAAAACTGTCGCGTTAGCGGTGGTTTTTCTTTTTTTTTGTGATATAATTCACACTATGATAAGAAAAGGAAATAGTATGCGTTGTCTTTTTTCGGTGTTGGCTATACATGTTGTTACAGCTGTAGTTGTGGTTTTGTTATTGGCGTTACTTTTTATTCTGCCGATTATTCTGCCGATTATTCCTTGGTGGTTGTGTATGATTATGGGGTTGTTGCTATTGATTGCGCAGTTTTTTGTGGCCAGATATATTGCTCCAAAATATAAAAATTTGTCGGGAATTGTTGCGGTTGTTTTGTCGATATTTCTTCTTGTCATGGTCTGGCTGTATGTGAGCGATTATGTGGTGCAGCATGAATATGGTTTTACTAGAGAGGCAGATTGGGGCGATGTATATGAATTTAATCATTGGTGAATTTTTGGGCTATGCGTGTGGTTTTTGTACAACAATCGCATTTTTGCCCCAAACGATAAAATCAATCAGAACACGAAATGTATCCGGTCTTTCTTGGCTGACATACACCATATATTGCATTGGGTGTGCATTATGGATGTTATACGGAATATACCTAAATTCATTCCAGATGGTATTATTCAATGGGATTACATTGTTGCTGAATGGCATTATATTGCACCTGATCGTATTTAGCAAAGGAAACAAAAAATGAAACGGCATTTTTACCTTTTCAGACATGGACAGACAAATGAAAACAAGGCCGGCGCAACATACGGCAACGCACAAGAGGCATACTTGACTGCTGACGGTATTGCACAGGCAAAAAAGTTAGGAGAATATTTGTCAAACAAGGATATTGAAGTCGTATATTCCAGCCCCCTAAAACGTGCAATTCAGACTGCAGAAATCGCTGTAAATAATCCCGATATTGAAATCATAACTGACGACAGATTGATTGAAACTACATTTGGATTCTGGTACGGCGATGGGGATGAAATTCAAAAAAGAATTAATGATAACTTCAACCGTATAAAATCATGCCTTGATTATATTATTGAAAAAGACACGCACACTAATATTGCCATTGCATCGCATGGTGGTGTGACACGTGCGTTGTGCTATGCGTGCGGCGAAAAGATAGGCGAAATCAAAAATTGCCAATGCTTTCATTTTGTATTAGATGATGGAAATTGGAAATTTGTTGAATTTTTTGATACAGGCATTACAGTTCAAAACAAATCAGACATGCCGAAATAGGGGGGATGATGACTTTTTACAAACTGGAAATTTTTATCCCAAAAACACATCTTGCTCAATTACAAGCCGCCTTGCAAAGTGTTGATGCTGGACATATTGGCAATTATGATTCTTGCCTGTCATACAGCGAGGTTATCGGGACTTGGCGACCATTGGATGGTGCGAATCCATATTTGGGTAAACAAAATGAAATCAGCCAAGAGCCAGAATTAAAGGTCGAGGTTCGTATTTTGGTCGATAATCTGGACAAAACATTGGTGGCAATCAGGGACATTCATCCATATGAAACGCCGGTGATAAATGTTATCCCTTTGTTGGGCTAGGGCGGGGTATTGGGGGCTTGCCTTTTTGATTTTTGGGGCATATAATCCTTTTGCTTAAGTTTTAAAAGCCCAAGGAGAATATATATGAAAATCAAACCTTTTGCGGGTGTTCGTCCACCAAAAGAATTAGCATCAGAAGTTGCATCACGTCCATATGATGTGCTGAATTCGGTTGAAGCAAAAGCCGAAGCTGGCGAAAAGTCTTTGCTGCATATCATCAAGCCAGAAATTGACTTTGACCCAATTGCTGATGAACACAGTCAGCCTGTTTATGACAAGGCGGTTGAAAACTTCAAGCTGTGGCAGGAACGCGGCTGGTTGGTTCAAGATGATACAGAAATGTATTATATTTATGCACAGACAATGGAAGGTCGTACCCAATATGGTCTGGTCGCGGCGGCAAATGTTGATGACTATATGACTGGCAAGATTAAAAAGCATGAATTGACACGCAAGGACAAAGAAGAAGATCGTATGATTCATGTTCGTATTCAGGATGCAAATATCGAACCTGTGTTCTTTGCGTATCCTGATGTCGATGAAATGAATAAAATTGTTGAAAATATCATCACAAATCAGGAACCTGAATATGACTTTGTTGCCCCAGATGGATTTGGTCATACTTTCTGGGCGATTCGTGATGCGGCGGTAAATGCGCGTATTACTGAAATCTTTGCTGAAATCCCAGCGTTGTATGTCGCAGATGGTCACCACAGAACAGCAGCGGCGGCATTGGTTGGTGCGGAAAAGCGCGCGGCAAACCCAAATCATACAGGCGCAGAAGAATATAACTTCTTTTTGGCTGTTATTTTCCCAGAAAGTCAGTTGAAGATTATTGACTATAATCGTGTTGTCAAAGATTTGAATGGACTTAGCGTTGAAGAATTTTTGGAAAAATTGGGCGAATCTTTTGAAGTCGTTAAAATGGGTGCTGAAATTTACAAGCCAAACGCATTACATAACTTTGGTATGTATTTGGACGGCAATTGGTATTCGCTGACTGCACGTGCCGGTACATATAACGACAGTGACCCAATTGGTGTTTTGGATGTGACAGTGTTGTCAAATCTGGTGTTTGATAAAATTTTGAATCTGGGTGATTTGCGCACCAGCAAACGAATCGACTTTGTGGGTGGTATACGTGGTCTGGGTGAATTACAAAAACGCGTGGACAGCGGGGAAATGGTTGCGGCGTTTGCACTGTATCCTGTGACCATGCGCCAGATTATCGATATCGCAGATACTGGCAATATTATGCCACCAAAGACAACTTGGTTTGAACCAAAGTTGCGCAGTGGTTTAGTAATTCACAAGTTATCATAGTAAAAACGGGGCCTTGGCCCCGTTTCTGATTTTTTGGGATAAAAATATCTTGCATTTTGCTGTTAATATTGGTCAAATCAAGCATAGGAATAAAACAAGTAAATAAAAGGAAGTGACGATGGCAGGAAGTATTAATAAGGTCATATTGGTTGGTAATATTGGTCAGGAACCTCAGGTTCGTACAATGGGCAGTGGTCAAAAGGTGGTTAGTTTTTCTTTGGCGACTTCTGACCGTTGGCGTGATCGTTCGACAGGGGAACAGAAGGAACAGACCGAATGGCATCGCGTTGTTATCTTTAATCCAAATTTGGTAGAAGTTGCGGAACGCATGTTGCAGAAGGGAACAAAATTGTATCTGGAAGGTTCTTTGAAAACTCGCAAATGGCAAAATCAGCAGGGCGTTGATGTGTTCACAACAGAAGTTGTTTTGAATCCTTTCGCAGGTCAGATGGTTATTTTAAGTGGTGCCAAGACTGGGGATGGGACTGGTGACTATCAGGCGGCACCTGCGGCTGCACAGCCACGCGAAGAAATTTCTGTTGCTGAAATTGGTGATGATATTCCATTTTAATAAGTGGCAGTCAAAAATTAAATCCGCCAATTGGCGGATTTTTTAAAATCTGAATTTACCATGCGCCAGTACATAAACTTCGTCTGTTCCGTATGGGTTGTCAACGAAGCCAGCGACCATAAACTTGTATTGTGCTGATAATTCAACTGCAGGGCGGGTGGCCAGATTCAGTGTGTGGTCTTGGAATATGTAATTGCCGTCAATGTCGCGACCAACTGGTATGTGCAGGTTCATGTTGCCGCCGATAATTGTGTCTGGAATAGCGACTTTGAATGTCCAATCATTGTGCTGTATGCCAATTTCACTGGATATAGTGTTGATGTTTGAAAATCCTGTTATCATTGATTCTGGGCTTGTCTTTGGTGCGGCAAACCCGATGCTGGTACCAAAGAAAATGTCCGATTTGCCAACATTGATTTCGTCGTGCCAGCCGATAAAGCCCAGCAAATTGTCTGAATCTGTTTTCATAAATCCGTCACCGGTCAGCAGATCGTTTTGTTTGAAGCCGAATTCAAAGTTGCCGATAGTTGTTTTATGATTTTTGTATTCGCGCAGGCGATTAAGTGCCAGACTGCGGTTCTTAACCGAAATTTTGTCGTTCAGATTTGCATCAAACGCGCGACCAAAACTGTCCAGAAAGGCGAACTTGATATCGGCGGATTTAATTGTGTGGGCTGCGGGGCCTGAAATGGTTGCAGTGGACAGGCGAACATTCATTGTTTCTGATACAGATACCAGTTCCACACCAACTGGACGAGTCGCGCGTTCCAAATCCAGCATCCCATGGCCATAGATTTCATCAACGCCTGCTTTGCCCAAATCGCGTGCGGTTGTGAACAGCAGGTTTGTGATTTCAGATGATTTCATATATGGGAATGCTTCGCGAATTACAGCGATTGCCGCGGATACGATTGGTGTTGCAAAACTTGTGCCGCTGACGGCCAGTGTTGCGTTGCCGGTGCTGATGTTTGTACCAGGGGCAGTAATGCACCAGTCTTTGGTTTTGCCGCACGCGTTGCTGTAATCGGCCAATGCGCCGGTGTCTGAATCCCATGCGACCACATTTACAAAGTGGCCTTTTAATTCCGGCATAATTACGGGCAGGGCGGAAATGGCACTGGATTGTTTCTTGTCATAGTCATTACCCGCGGCAACAACAAAAATAGCGTCTGTGTCTGTGGCGGCCATAGAAATCTGGTTCAAGAAATGGTCGCTGGTCAAGTTCGCCATTTGTTGATATGATTTTACGCTGTTTGCGCGCATAGGTACTGACCAGCTGAAGTTATATATATTCGCGCCATTTGCTGATTTAATAATATCTCCAATTTCCTGATATGGTAAAAAGTTCATATCAGAATCAACGATTTTATATGTTTTTACTGTCGCGTTTGGTGCAATCGCCCCAGATGCCAGTGTGGCTACCTTGGTGCCATGGAAACTGTCATCGCCGCCGTCCAGTACCGCAATAGTTGAATTTTTGCCGGTAAAGCCACGTGCCAAAGAATAGGCCAGACGAATGTCGTTATATTGATTAAAGTTATATGTATATGTTGTGCTGTCCAGTACAGATGCCAGTTTAATTTGGTCTATGTCCGCGCCGACACTGTTGTATGTTTGAAGGGTTGGTTGTGGTTCTGGTGTGCCAGATGAGTTGCTGCCGCTGGCAAACAATGCCAATGCGCCACCAACCAAGGCAGCGCCACCGCCAAGAACTGATGCGGTTGTCCCGAATGAGAAAGTTTTTGCATCCTGACATTTTTCAGGATTGTATTTGCGAAATGTTGGATTGTCGCAGTTGTTGGCAAACAGTGGCGTGCTTATTATCACGCAAGATAAAATCCCAACAAAGAAGCGTCGTAATGTCTTCAACTTACTGCTACCTCCACACTATATTTAATATAGTACAAATGGTTGCTTTGTCAAGCGATAGCAGTATGTTTTGAAAGTTGGTTACAGCGAGTAATCTTGTCTGTTTTGTATGATGTTTGTCACTGAAAACTGGGGCAGTTCGCGCAGGCGTGTGACAAATTTGTCATAGCCCGGCATTTTCTGTAATGTTTGTCTGAATTCTTTAAGTTCTTGGTTCGCTTTTGGTGACCATCGTTGTGCGACAATGTCCAGATTTTCACTGTATTCGGCAATAGAATTTTCCTTCTTGTAGTAGTCTTGTTTTATATTGTCTTGTATTTGTTGGTACAGTGGCAATTCGGTATCGTTTATGATTGCGCAAACGATTTTTGTATAAAAATTCGAGTGTCGGCTTTCTTGGGCGATAAAGTTATACAGTTCGTCCAGATTTTTTGAATGTTGTTTAAGGTGTTCTAGTTGATTGCCAAATGTGAAAAATTGGTCTTCTATTTTGCTTGATATGGAATTGAAGTGTCCTTTGTCACTGCTGTTCCCTTGGGTGCCAAGTTTTTCGGCTGTTTTTTCAATGGCGTTTGCAGTATCGCTGTTTTCATAGACTTCTTGTATAAAACGATAGCCCATTTGTTCGGCGGTTGCACGCGCGGCAATTTCGCGAACGTATTGGGATAATAATTCTTCGCGGGAGTAGGCATAAAGGCCGCGGATGAATGCTTTTTTGTCCTTGGCTTTGTTGTACATTTGTTTTATGCGTTTGTCCCAAGAGTATTCCAACAGTTGTGTTAGTTCCCAGTCTTCTAGTTCGCCACGCGACCATTTGTCGTATTTTATATAGTCGTCAAAACTGCGCTTCCATACATCACGCACAATGGTCAGGATCGTTTCTGTTTCGGCCGGTGTATAGTCTGTGCTTTTATACACAGTTGTGTTGCCGCGAATTTCATATAATGTTCCTTCGGGCAGGTTGCTTGTTGTTGTGACGATTCGTGTCTGAGGGGGCAGGATTAATCCTGTATCTGGATTTGGTGCGAAATATGTATCGGCATAAGATATTTCCAACGGATTGCCATTTAATTCGGCGGTTGAATTATATGGTGCCAGAACAAGCGTGCCTATTTCATCCCAGTTCCCTTGGCCATGGCTGTATACAATGTGATTTAGTGTTGTATGAATTGTGCCACGTGGTATTTTAAAATCTGTGACCATCGCAGTTGTTGGGATATAGTATTGTCCCGCGGTATTTTGCTTTGGTGTGTATTTGGTTGCGTGTACCAGCAGCCAATGGCTTGGGTCTTCCATATATGTTTCATCGTTTTGACCGCGTCTGTTCAGCAAATTTTCTGCGGCCATTAAAAATTTTTCTGCAGATGTCATTTTTTGTTTTCCTTTTCATGGGTATTATAGCGAAAAAATAAGTAAAATAAAATTGTTTTTCTGCTTTACTAACTTCCTGAAAAATCGTATAATACAGGGGATTATAGGAAAGGGATTTTCGATGAAAACAAATTTTTCTGGTTTGGTTATGTTGGGTGCATCTTTGATGGTGCTGGTTGGATGCGCTGGTCACAACGGTGGTGTTGAACAGGTGTCAATGGCAACCCCGACTGTCGATTATATCGAGGCTTTGGATGTATATTCTGCCCCACACAAGGATTCATTTTTGAATCAGTTGGCGATGAATTATCGTTCATATGCTATCTATAATGCACGAACCAGTGGCTATGGCGAAATGGGCGAAATGTTTGCGCAAAAGGCTGTGGCGGCATTTAGTGGTGAATTGCCTTTCCCAGAAACAATGGAAACATGGCCGTTGGAAAACGAACAGGATGCGTTCGAGTTGTCTGCTGCGTATAATGATTTGATGGATCAGTTGAAAAATGATGCTGCGGATGTTCAGCCGGAACTGGCGGCCGAGGCACAGGCAAAATATGATTGTTGGTTGTCTGCGTTGGCCAGTGGTCAAATGGCAACGGCCCAGCAGTGTCGTACCAGATTTATCAAGGCCATAGAGGCTTTGCGTGATTGTAAGACAGGCAAGGTTGTAAAAAAGACTGTCAAGACAGATACTGTAAAAACAACAGTTCAAAAGGAATCTGGTTATTATCCAGAAACACGTCAGTTGGGTGCGCTTAGTGGTGCGGGTAATGCGCGCGAAGGTGTGATTATTGTTAATAATGTTAATGTCCCAGAACATCTGATTAATCCAGTTCCGGTTCAGCCATTGGTCTTTAATCAGAATATCTATGGTGGGACAAATGTAAATAATGAATGCCCAGATGACGAGCCTGATTGTATTATAATTCAAGAGGCAGCGCCTGTGGCTGAACCTGTGGTGGTGCCAGAACCAGAAGTTGTTCCAGAACCTGTACAGGAAATCCCAATGTTGCAGGATGAATTGGTGACTCGCGAAGAATTTATCAATATGATGATGGCTATGCGCAGTGAATTGGCGGCGATTAACGCGCGTCTTGATCAGATTCAGGCGGCAGCGGGTGAAAAAACTATGATTAAGGTTCAGCAGATTCCGCTGGAGCCAAAACAGCATGTTATGGAAGAAGTGTTTGAAATCCGCATTGACTTTAACAAGGCTACAATCAAACCAGAATATCAGGAATTGATTGAAAAATTGGCAAGTGCAACACAGGAAAACAAGAATATCAAGGTTTCGGTGGTTGGGCATACCGATACATCGGGAACCAGCAACTATAATTATGCCTTGGGCGGTCGTCGCGCAGAGGCGGTACAGAAAATGCTGATTAAGTATGGTATCCCAGCGTCCCAGATTGTTGCGGTATCGGCGGGCGAAGAAGATTTGGCGGTGCCAACACCAGATAATACACCGAATGCGGCAAATCGTCGTGTGCGCGTGGTCAAAGAAGTTCATTATACTGAACCGGCACAACCTGTTGCGATGGAAGTCGAAGTGCAGGGCGTGGAAATGGGACAGTGTGGTGAATATGGTTGTTAATTGAAAGTGTACAAAAACACTTGACAAAAAACAAAAGTTGGTGTAAATTCTCTGGGTCAGAGAGATGTTTTTGACAAGAGGCATTTGAAATGACTGAAAATATAGTAGAAGGTTTTGGAGCGGCTAATGCAATCCTGCAACAACAGGGTGCCAAACTCGGTGGATTAAAAAAAGGTGCCGAGGCTATAAATTTGAAGCAAATTTGGCAAGGTTTTGGGATTGATTTTGGCGGCAATAAATAATTGGTTATTAAAAGAAAATCAACAGATTGAAATCCTGGGGTGCTTTTGTCCCCGGGATTTTTTGCTTTTTTATTGTTAATTTTATGGTATAATAATCAACGTGAAATGACAAAAATAAGGGGGGGATAAATGCGAACTGCATTTTCTGTATTTGCGTTGATGGGAATTATATCATCCGCGCATGCTGCGGTTGATTTAGAGACTGCATTGTCGAAAGTCCGCGCATCATGTGGCGGAATTTCCGAAGAATTAAATACCATGAAAACATTGGCTGGCATTGGTACGGCGGTATCCGCGGTGGGTACAGTTGCCGGTGGCGCGGCGGTTGCGACCGGTGTGATGAAAAATAACACTGATCTGGAAATCGCGGCTAAGATGGAAGAGTTAAGAAATAAGCAATTGATTGGCAATGATGGTGGATGGAAACGAATTGAACCTGATTATGTCGAGAAGGCTTGGAATGAATTTAAAAACTCTGACGAAGGTAGTGTGCTAAATAAAAAATCCGAAACACTGGGCAATATTCGTACCGGTACATTGGCGGCAACAACGGCAACCAATATCGCTGGCGCGGCCGTTGGTGGTGTGAATATGAAAAAGGCGCGTGGCAGCCTGTCTGAACAGGTATCCGAATGTTTGGCATCGGTCAAGGAATTGTCCGCGGCATATGGTCAGGCGCGTATATCACGCACAGCATCGGATGAAGATTTGGGTCGTATTGAAACCATCGTACGCGTATGTGACGAATGGTCAACGGTTGATTTAAGCAAGATTGACAATCGTGCGACCGGCGCGTTTGCATCCAGTGTGGTTGGTGCGGCAACCGGTGCTGCGGGTACAATTACATCCGCATTGGCGAACAGCAACGGTGTTCGCGATGGAGATCCGATCAAGGAAAAGAATTTAAATACAGCATCAAATGTACTGGCTGGTGGTGCGACCGTTGCCAGTGGTGCAGCAACAATATTTAACGCAACCCAGATAAGCGTAATCAAACGCGCATCAACAGTTGCAGACGCATGCGAGGGGGCGCTGAAATAATGAAGAAGATATTACTTACATCCATTGTTGGATTGACTACTGCATTTGGTGCTGGAATGGCCTATGCGGAAGACCCAAAGATTAATTATCAGGCGATTTTTGATGTTGCTGAGCAGGTGGATCAATCTTCACACTTTGGTTATGGGCCGATTAAGGCTGTGTTGGTAGATTCCTTGCACTCTTTGGCAGAGGCTACGCAGAATTGGTCTGGTGTTACACTTTATGAATTGATGCTTCAGATGAAAAACAAATTTGGATGTAATAATTTTGAAGATCTCCTTGATGAGTCAGAGTGTTCAGATTTGATTTACAGGATTGTGGCGCGTCATAATGAATTGCTGGAAATTGATTATGGACATACATTGGGTGAAGAAACTGATTTTTCAGAGCTTCTTTCACCTACTCATATCAAAATATATTCGTCAGATGCTAGATACTATGCAGTGTTGCTTGAAACACCATTGTCTACTCAGAATGGTATGTTGAAATATGCATTTTACAAGACAGGGGGCATTGAGAACGCTGGTCCTACTTGTCTATCCTATGAGGGGGCGTGGTGTGCTAAAAATCCAACTGCGGATGTAAAATTAGCTGTTTATGGAGATAAATTAGTGGTAGAACCTTTGACCCCAGATTATAAGAAAAGTGGAGAGGAAATAATTTTCTTTGATCAGATGAAGGTTTACGATCAGCATAATCGTGAATTAGTTCATTTACGAAATGGGGATATGGATCGTTTCCGAGAGTTGGAGTTAATTGAGCCAAAAGAATTTAAATATATTAATAGAGGATCTTCGAAATATTCGGATTATGTGAATCTTGTTCGTAATTATAACAATACCTTTAGTTCGAATCAGTCTGAGGATACAGAAAAAAGGATGAATTATAAAAACCAGATAGATTCTATGGAGGCCGATTTTGATAGGTTTACACAATCTATTAGGAGTTTCCGTAATAATGCGAATAGGAACTTGTTCGTTGATACGCAAACACAGGATCTTGCGCAGGCGGAAAAACTTGTTCAAAATTATTTTGTGAATTTTACAGGTTATAAAAACTATATGGAATATACGGCACCGAGTGATTATAGGGAATATGGTACTGAAGAACGGCCTTTGGGTGGGCTTACTTGTGGCGGAAAATGTAATTCCATACCAGGTACACAGGATAATGTAATTTGTTCCTTGGAGGTCGATGGTATAGATGCCTTTTTAACGAATTTCGTTTTTGACGATATTTGTGATGAAAGTGCATATGGACCGGTACCTTTTCAGGCGCAAGAGCCAAAATAAAAAAATCCCCCGATTGGGGGATTTTTTATGGGGTAAAATAATATTTATTTTTCCAATATTGCGATGCCGGGCAGGGTGCGACCTTCGATAAATTCAAGGAATGCGCCACCACCGGTGGAAACATAGGTTATATCGTCTTTCAGACCGCATGCTTCCAATGCTGCAACTGTGTCGCCACCACCAACGATACTTTCCAGTTTGCCGGCGCGGGTTTGTTCCGCAATCGCGTTGGCCAATGCAAATGAACCGTATGACCATGTTGGCTGCCATTCCGCCATACCAACAGTGCCGTTCCATATCACAGTTGCCGCGTTGCGAATCGCCGCAACATCGCGCTCGGTTGTTTGTTCGCCTGCATCGATGATAATATCGTCTTCTTCGATTTGTGTGAAATCCTTGTTAGTGCGAATTGCGTCGCGCTCAAATACCTTGGCTACGCCTTTGTCCAATGGTAACAGGACTTGACAATTATTCGCGCGCGCAAATTCCAAGATTTCCAGTGCTGTATCCTTTTGGTCGGCTTCGTACAACGAATTGCCAACAAGACCGCCGGTTGCATAGTTAAATGTTGTGCCCAATGCGCCGCCGATAATCAATGTGTCGGACAGTTTGGCCAGTGCCTTTAATACGCCGATTTTTGTGGATACTTTGCTGCCCGCGACAATGGACAGTAATGGGCGTTTCGGATTTTCCATAACCGCACTAAGGTGGTCTATTTCCGATGCCAACAGGGTGCCCGCGTATGACGGCAGGATTTCCGCCACGCCAACAGTACTGGCATGTGCGCGGTGCGAAACCGCAAATGCATCGTTTACAAATATATCAAATCCGCGTGCCAGTTCCGCCGCAAATGCTGGGTCGTTCTGTTCTTCGCCGGCATAAAAGCGGACATTTTCCATCAAGACCACATCACCGTCATTCATATCCGCCATAAAATCTTTGTCCAGACAGTCTGGGATTAGTTTCAGACCCATATAATCCGCAATTGGCTGCAACGTGTATTCCATGTTGCGTGTGCCCTTGGGACGGCCACGGTGTGCCAAAATAGCGATACGAGCCCCCGCCGCGCGCAGTGCGTTTATTGTGGGCATACTTTGTTCAATACGAAATGGGTCGGTAATTTGGCCGTCAACAATCTGGACATTAAAGTCGTCACGCAGCAAGACATATTTGCCGCGAACATCCAAGTTTTCAATTGTGCGCAGTTTCATTTTTTATCCTTTCTTTTATTGGTCCAAAACTTTTTCTGTAATGCTGATTTATACCATATTTTTCGATTGCCTGTAAATGGGATTGTGTGGGATAACCCGCATTTTTGTCCCAGCCGTATTGGGGGAATTGTTGCGCCAGTTCGTCCATTATGCGGTCGCGTGTTTCTTTGGCCACAATGGATGCGGCGGCAATAGACAGGGATTTTGCATCGCCTTTGACTACCGCCTGACCGGTCAGATTCTTGGGTACGCGATTTCCGTCAATCAGGCAAAAGGTTGGGGTGGCAGGCAGGGCAGCCACAGCACGCTCCATCGCGCACATTGCCGCCCACAGTATGTTCATTTCATCGATTTCAGCGGGACTGCATTGGCCAATCGCCCAAACCGTATTTTGGGTAATCCATTCGTATGCCGCCGCGCGTTGGCGTGCGGTCATCTGTTTAGAATCGCGGATAATGACGGGAATTTCCGCAGCGGGGTCTGGGAATATTACCGCCGCCGCAACCACAGGACCGCACAGCGGTCCGCGGCCAGCCTCGTCCACGCCGGCAATCAGTTTGTGGCCGCTGTCTAGTTCTAATGAAAAATCAGGATTTTTTTTCACATGCGCAAGATAGCAAAAAACCACAATAAATCAAACTGGTTTTTGCAATTAAAAAATAAAAACCACCAAAAGGTGGTTTTAATTTCTGGTGGCCCTGGTCGGACTGTAAATCCCCATATTCGCTGTCGCTCTATGGGCCCCATTCGCTACGTAAGGTTCAAACTTCGCTTATGCTTGTTTTCTCCAACTGGCGCTCCGAACCTTCGGTTCTC
>JAGBVH010000021.1 GCA_017630405.1 Alphaproteobacteria bacterium | reverse complement strand
TTCTTCAAATTTATCCTCTGCTACGACCTTGGCCAACATATAATAGTAATAGGCCTCGGGCTGGGTGGTTTGGTCCGGCACCTTAAGCGCAGCAAACTGTTCTAAAGCAGTTTCAGGATTACCTGCCAAATACTCATCCAGAACACATTTAAATCGATACGCCGCACACACATCCTTGGTTTTTTTTACAACATCACTTTTATATTTTGCTACAAAAGTAATCCCCTTAAATTGTTTAAAAAGAACAGTTCCATCGATAGACGTATCAATGGCTTCAGGCTTTTCACAAGTTTCAGAACCTTTCGCATAGTCAATCATATATTTCACAGACGCTAACCCATAGTCCGAACAAGCATCAGGAATTTCTGTCGCAAATTCAATCACGCCAAACTCTAAAAAATTCTCCACCGCCCTTCCTGCTTCTTCAAGATAGTTAGCACAAGAAGTTCCCCAGTCACTCGAATTCCCAGCCTCACCCCATGCATTTGGCAACATAGTCATCAATCCAACAACGGATGTAAGCAATAATTTCTTTATATTCATTTTATTTCAGCGCCCCCTCGCATGCGTCCGCAACCGTTGATGCGCGTTTCAGTGCGCTAAGTTGCGTTGCGTTAAATATTGTTGCCGCACCACTGGCGACCGTTGCGGTACCGGCCAGTGCATTTGATGCCTTGTTCAGATTTTCTTCTTTTGGCGTGCCAGAATAACGCATTTTATCCGTATTAGACATAGCGGATGTGACCGTACCCGCCAACCCAAATGCCGCACCGGCCGCACTTGATACGGTTGCACCAGTGGCGCGCGTATCAATCTTGGACAAATCAACCGTTGACCATTCATCACAGACACTTATGATATTATTGACCTTGTCCAATTCCACAGGGGTCGCACCACCGGTAACACGAACCTGACCATAGACATTTGACAAATCCTTGACCGATGCCAAGCACTCAGCAACCCGTTCGGTCAACGTTCCTTTGGCCTTTTTCATATTCATACCACCAACAACCGCACCCGCCGTATTGGTCAATGTTGCCGCCGCCAATGCGCCGGTACGAACATCACCCAATTTTTCACTTTTCTGACCCAGCGCGGAATTCTGGCGCAGTTCCTGTAATTCTTTGGCCAATTTTTGATTTTGCGCGGCCCATTCTTCCATATCCTTCAAAAACAATTGCTTTACGTCTTCGCTTAATTCTATTTTTGTGCCACCTGTAAATTTGGCCCACGCCGCTTGTATTGAAATATCTTTTTTATTCTGTTCATCCACATTGGCCTTCATCACACCGGTTGCAACCGCCGCACCACCGGCAACTGTACCAGCCGCGGATACCGCCGCACCAATACCCGCCATGGTTTTCATTTGATTTAATTCTTCGGAAATTCCAACACAAGATTCCCGAGCAGCACTCAAAGCGGCATCCAAATCCGCCGCAGCATGCGCAGATGATAGGCCCCCTACCAACGCAAATACAGCAAACGCAGTTCGCATTTAATCCCCCATTTTCCTTTCAAATAAAAAACCGCCATAAAATCAAAGCGGTTGGAGGTTCACAACTATTATTTTCGGAAAATAGCGGGTTTATTCAATATATTCACCGCCCTCCAACCTTTTTGGATTGGAGGTATTTTTTGTCCCCACGGACACCGAAAATACAAGGGTTGTGACGCCCCATCGGTGGAACCCCCACCGACACAGGTATTATATCATACTGACACCATATAAAAAAGGATTTTTTAACAACATTGTTTTCTCAAAACAAAAATTGCTAAATTTTTGTCATCCTGCCACTTGATGGCAGGCCCCAGGCTATCGCTTCCTTATTATCCGTGCGCGTATGCGCAAAACCCGCGTTCTGGGACGGGGCCCCAGAATGACAATTTTTTCAAAAATTATTTTTTTACCCCTATAAAAATCCCCCAAACGGGGGATTTTTTTAAGCGGCCTTTTTGGCATCTTTGAATATTTCAACGGGGGGCTTTTTACCATTTACCACATCCGCATCAATAACAATCTCGGCCAAATCTTCTTTGTCTGGCGCATCAAACATTGGTGCCATCAACACGCGTTCCAGAATACTACGCAATCCGCGCGCACCTGTTTTACGCTGCTCGGCAATCTTGGCAATAGCACGCAGGCCATCTTCGGTAATTGTCAGTTTCACTCCATCCAATTCCAGCATCGCTGCAAACTGTTTCACAACCGCGTTCTTGGGCTCTGTCAAAATCTTGACCAACGCTTCTTCATCCAGTTCCTGTAATGTTGTAATTACCGGCAAACGACCAATCAATTCTGGAATAATTCCAAACTTAACCAGATCTTCTGGTTCAACATCTTTAAGGAAGTTTTTCGCGTTGCGTTCTTCCTTGGATTCAACATGTGCACCAAAACCGATACCGCGTCTTTCGCATGTGCGATTACCAATAATCTTGTTAAGGCCGTCAAACGCACCACCACAGATAAACAGAATCTTGCTGGTATCCAGTTGAACTGTTGCCTCGCCTGGATGCTTGCGCCCCGCCCCACCGGCCGGAACATTTGCAACAGTACCTTCGATTAACTTCAACAGCGCCTGCTGAACGCCTTCGCCCGATACATCACGTGTCAACGATGGGTTTTCAGACTTGCGTGAAATCTTATCAATTTCGTCGATATAGATAATACCACGACCCGCACGTTCCACATCGAAATTCGCGTTCTGTAACAAACGTGTCAGTACACTTTCCACATCATCACCCACATAGCCAGCTTCGGTCAAAGTGGTAGCATCCGCGATCGCAAAAGGCACATCCAATATGCGCGCCAATGTCTGGGCGAACAAAGTCTTACCCGTACCAGTTGATCCAATCAGCAAAACATTTGACTTTTGAATTTCCACATTGGACGATGCCGCCACTGTATGACGCTTGTAATGATTATACACCGCCACCGCCAAAGTGCGCTTTGCCACATCCTGACCAATAATATATTCGTTAAGGAAATTATAAATCTGGGATGGCGTTGGCAACTTTGTCGCATCAGTGGACACTTCGCGCCGATTATCGTCCGCCATAATATCGTTACACAGATTTATACATTCGTCACAAATACATACATTGCGACCACTGACCAGTTTTTTTACTTCGTATACAGCCTTGCCGCAGAAACTACAAAACTGATGATTATTTTCCGCCTGTGGTGTTTTATCTTCACTCATATCTGCTTCCTACTGAACTTAATGAATTTATTATTTGCGTACCAAGATATCGTCAATCAAACCAAAATCTTTGGCTTCCTGTGGGCACATCCAGTTGTCACGCTCCATCGCATCAAACAGTTCTTTTTCCTTGCGACCGGTAAATTCGGCCATTTGTTTGATTAATGTCTTTTTATTCTTTTGATACTGGGTCATACGGATTTCCATATCTGTAATCTGGCCCTGTGCACCTGCCAAAGGCTGATGAATCATAATCTGGGTATTTGGCAAAACAAAGCGTTTACCCTTTTGACCCGCAGCCAATAAAACAGATCCCATTGACGCAACCAAACCCATACCGATTGTAGAAACCGGTGCCTTGATATACTGCATAGTATCCATAATCGCCCAACCGGCCGACACATCACCCCCAGGTGAATTGATATACACAGAAATATCCGCATTTGGATTTTCAGATTCTAAAAACAGCAACTGGGCCACAATACTGTTCGCCATCGTAGGCTCAATTTCACCGTTAATCATAACAATTCTGTCACGCAACAAACGTGAGTAAATATCAAATGAACGTTCACCACGTGGTGACTCTTCTATAACCATTGGTATCAATGCCATACCTATTACCTCTTTAGTTAACTATGAAATTATACCACAATAAAACCCGATTCGCGAATTTATCGTTATTTTACTTTTTGAAGCATTTGTTCGATACGATTAAGCGCAACCGTTTTATTAACAGCCTCGCTTGATTTTATCGACATCGCCCTTTTCACAAAGGCCCTGCCCGCTGAATATTTTTCCAATGCAGAACATGTCACACGCAACGCCGGCTGCTTGGTGTAATTGTACATAGTTTCATGCTCCAAAACAGGCACAGAATTATTGCGCAAAATGCGTTTGGCCAAACTCATATCCCACCTATCCGCGAACAAACAATACCAATAATCAATACCATTTGTGGCACGCGTAAACACCATACAACAAGACAAATACGCAACTGCTTCAACATCTGCAAATGCGTTATTCGTAGATACAGCGCCAACACTCGCAACATCTTGTGCAAAATTTATACTATATTCCAAAACCTTGTTATATACGCCCATAACCTTCGCCTTTATTTTATTCGGTGCGCATATCTTATATCAAAACAGAAAAAACTCAAGCCAATATACAAAAAAACTGGGCAAAATGCCCAGTTTTTAAATTCCAACACGATGTGTCATCTTCATCATAAATATAGACTCATTCCCAAATTCATCAGTATGGTTTGGATTAACGCGATATATAAACCCAACCGCACCGTCTGTAAATTCACCAAAATTATGACGATATGTCACATTGAAACGTGTTTCGCGCTTTTCTGGGCGCAACGCCAAATCCACAATACGAGTATCCACAATATTCAATTCGTATTTTCCGTCTGCCACGCTTTCTACATCATAATCAGCGTACGCATACTGTAATGAACCGGAACGTATTGCCAAAGGTTGCGACACTGCAAAATCAAATCCACCTATCTGGGCCCCAAGGCCGAAAGCGTTTGATTCTATATCATCCAGCCCCAGCACGAAATCACCACTGACATCAGATACAGTTTTCGCAAAGGTCGTACGACCCGTGAATTTTACAGAATCCGAAACGCGCCACTGTGCCAACATATCAACATATGTTGTATCGCCCGAACCGATATTTAACAGACCGCCACTTTGTGCCCCCAACAATGTGTCACTTTCACGCGCATTACCAATGGACGCAACCAAAGAAACCTTGTCCCCTGCCCATGCGACACTGGATTCTGCACCCTGCATCAATCCTAACTTCGCAGGCATATACTGCGCCGAAATCGTTGGGTCATTTTCCAGCAAACCTTCATCAGATATCATACCCGAAAACGCACGCGCACCAAATGTCCAAGCACCACTTTTATATGATACCGCACTGTCAATAACATTTGTCGCCAATCCCAACACAGGATTATTCAACCCATCAAAACGCGAGCCACCATCTGTGAAATAACGCTGATATGATGCAGACAATCCAAACGCATCATCCGAATAAAATAACTTCATATTATCCAATCCGTTCATATTATCGACATATGCGCGTTCCGACATAGACATTGAAAAACCAATATTTCCGATTTTTACGTTCTGGGCCGTATCACGACGAGTATTCAAATCACCCAACACATCCCCCATATACAGCGCGCGAGAATTATCCGCCCCCATCGAAAACGCATTTTCCCATACACGCGGCATAGACAACTCGCCATCTGCACTTTCAAGCACATCAAAGAATGGTGCTGATATTGTCGCCCCACGAACATTCAACACAGCTGATGAACGAAACGCAGTACTGCTGGCCGCACGCCAATATGCCGTACCATCAGTCGATACAATATCTTTACCATTGTAATAATAAACCTTGGTCCCTGGTCTTGTCGCGCGGTCCAGATTAATCAAACCATAACCAAAAACTTCGGCAAACACTTCCAGATAATCCGCCCCACCATCAACACGTTGCTGATAATTCAAAGGCAAATCAAATTTCGACTGTAAATATGAAACAAGATTTTCTTTGGACATCGCCGCCCCACTTTCATCCGTAGCCAAATAAGGACCATCCGCAGTCAATGCCAACAAATTAAAGATATCTTTGTTGCCATCATTGTTATTGTCATACAAATAAGGGAATGCCGCCGCCAAGGCACCCGCTGCCCCCGCCGCACTGGCCACCGCCAATTCATCGGTCATACCAGCCGCTGCAAAGCACCATGGGTCAACCCCACCAAGTCCAGTACCCGCAACACCACAAACGCGCGACTGATAAAAATCTGTTTGCTCGCCATTTGTGACCGACCACTGTGAAATTCCTATTTTGGTCGCTGGACTATACCCCGAAACCTCTGTCGCTTCCTTGGTTCCATCCCCAGACAAGCCAACCGCCACAACAGACATAAATAAGTGTTCTGAATTCGGATACAGCAAAGGCACCGCATTTTCAAACGTTGGCCCCAGCGCAGCACCAAAAGTGCTATCGGCATACTTTGCCGCCCCTGTCGAGAATACAACCAATGGACTGACTGTTGACCCCAAATTACCATACAAGTTTATCGCATCCGCCCCCGGCAAACTAGCATCATCAACATTGTCATAATACTTGTTAATATATTTAGCAAACATATCCTTTTGATCTTTGGTCGGCATCGCCAAAACATCATCTATGGTTTCCACTGTTTTATCATGCAAAGGCTCAATTATCGCAGCATTTGCCAAAACCGTCGGTTTGGAATGCGCGCCCGTTTCACCCAAAGTCGCTGCATTTAACAACGCAGTATAGTTATAATAATCAGCCACCCCCAATTCCTTGCTAAGCGTCAATTCATTGTTTGCCATTGTATAGGCCTGATTAATATTACCATCGGCATTACTGTCAATATAAAGCAAACCATTGGTTCCGATATATCCTGTATATTTTGTCACAACCTGACTTTCTTCACCCTCGTCATCAGTTACTGTTTCTGTATATGTTGCAACAAAAGAATTATTTGCCCCCATAGTAACGGTTAAGTATTTACCAAACAGATTTATCGAAGTTAATGCACCATCAGTTTCCACATATGCACCCGTACCTGTTGTTGTGGCATTCACAAATTGTTGTCCATTACCGGTACGGAAAAGCGTCATCTGACCATTTGGCATAAAACCAATAAAATCAGCATTCGAATATCCACTTTGACGACCGCCAACAACCTTAGCCAATAAATTATCCCAAGAACCCGCAACAGGATTATGCATTACCGTACCATAGCCCGCCAAATCAAAAGTCGCCAACAACGTCGTATCTTCCTGTGTCACGGCCTCGCTAACAGTCAAGTCACCGCTGCCCAAAACAACCGCATTATTATAGTACTTATTTGCGACCATATTGTCACCCGCGGGCGCTACTTGATTCTTGTTAACAACTGTGTATGGCAACAAAGTATCATCCAGCGAAGATGTTGCATCAACATCCCATTTATAGGTATTCGCATTAACGCCATTTTCTGTCACAATTGCAACATTAACCGGCTGTCCCCCCATCACCGGTTCACCACGCCAAGAAACATCCGCCAAACTGAACGGCTCACGCGTTGAATTACGCAAAGTATCCATCCCCAGATATCCGCGCGCCAATGGAGAATAGCCGTGCATCATCAACAAATAATTCTGACCATTTGAATTCATCTGCTTAAAATTCAACTGCTGATTATCCAATTCGGTATTATTTTCGCTATAATAATCAAGATTCTTGGCATAATTATTTGCCTCGACCTTGGCATTAGGCATCGCAGGTCCATAGGCCAAAACAAAAGCCTCGGTCCCTTGATTTTCCTGATTAGTCCCACCATTTCCCGGCCTATCACCCCCAGAAGATGGCGAATCGTTATCATTACCCGGATCAAACACATCGGTTAACAAAAAAAGTCCACCTACAACAACGGCGGCACCCGCCGCCGCCAGAGAGATGCTTTGGGCAGACGACAGTCCGCTGAACAATCCCCCACTATCAGCCCTGGGCTTATTCCGACTATTATACCGCTTAATCTGCCTATCACATTGTGATGCATCAGCACCATACATCTGTAAAATTTGGGCCGCCCGCACATCATTATTCATCAATGCGGTGCACACAATGGAAAGTCCCGTAGAATCAACAAAGTTAACATTTGCGCCATTGTTAATCAGCATTTGCACCTGCTGCACATCTGCATTTTTTGCCGCCGCCAGCAATTGAGCCGCCGCCATAAATTCGTTAGACGCCGCCCCCGCCGCCATTGGCACCAAGAACAATGAAAACAATAAATTCCTAATAAATCTCATAAACAATTCTCTCTTTATGAAATGATTTTAGCACAGATATAAATTCCCTGTCCAGACAAAAAAGCATAAAAAAACACCCACCAAATCGGCGGGTGAATTTTTACATACGCAAAACTTATCTGCAACGTCCTTGGCGAATGCGTCTCGCATTGTACGACACACTATAATTAACCTTAACCGAACCCTTAAATTCCACAATCACAGTATCCTTCTTCTGTGCAACAGGCTCACCAATCATAACAACATTGTTATCGCCAATAATGATTGTGCCACTGTTCTCAGAACCATTAGCGATTGTCACAACTGCTTTTTCAACAGGCTGTGCATCAACAATGATTACACCACTGTTTTTAGAAGAATCAACAACTTCCACCATCACCTTGGCACTATCACTTTTTACTGTTGTATCGCACACATGCTTAACCACCACTGTATCAACTGCTGTTTTTGCCGCAGGCTTCGATGCTGGTTTTACAGCTGGCTTCTTAGCCGCGCAACAATTCTTTACAATTGTTTTTACAGTATCGACATCTGCTTTTACAGTATCAACATCTGCCTTGATTTCCTTAACATTGCCATCGATGCGTTTTACAACCCCATTTGTTTCGGCACCAACTTCGTTTCCTTCTGCAATCATACCACGGTTAACCAAAACTTCTGATTTCACACCATCAACAGCACCCTTTGTATCTTGCTGTGCCTGTTCAAGGTCAGAAATACGACCACACTGCACCATCATAATGATACAGGCAGCAACAGTTGCACCACACGCAATAATTGTATTTTTATTATTCTGCAACCATGTTTTTACAACAACCATTTTCGCCATAATAAAATCCTTTTTGTTATATTTACCACAAACATAGACAATAAAATTCTTTTTGTCAAGCAATAATTAAAAAAAATATAATATTTCCTTTGCACCGCATTTCGTTTTTTGATATACTTTTATTAATTAGAGAGAACATGAAAACCTATACCTATATATTTATAGCATCTGCCCTATTTTGCGGTTCGGCGCACGCTGCGACGACTTGTTCGCGCGCGAACCTGACCCGATGCTTGGATTCTGTATGCGCGATTAATGCATCTGCGAACACTGCTGCGCGGTGCAATTATTGCGGTTTTAGCAGCGACAACGACGGCCCTGTAATCGCGGATTCCAAGGGTGGTCTTAAATCCCTGTCTGCTGGTTCATCTACGAAATACAACCTTTCGGACAAGGAATTAAAGTCCGCCCCAACGGATTCACGCATGGAACGTTTCAGATGGGCAATTGAAAAGTGCCTGACCAAGATTTCGGGCTGCACCCCAGAAGACGCGACCGAGGTTTACACCCCACTGGTCGAACAATCATGTCGCGCCGCTGGCATCGATGCCAAGATGGACAGTGCGCTGTCCGATGCCCACAAAACCAAAGACGAAGACACATGTCGGGCCCAGGTTACTAATTGTATGCTATCTGACAAGCGTTGCACTTCATCATTTGCGAATTGTGAATCCAGCGCGGATTTCGATAAAAACTTTTCGCTTTGCTCGTCCGAAGCGGCTGGCTGTGGCGAATATCTGGCCGATGTTCGTACAGAATTAACATCCAATCGCGACAATATTATGGCCCGTATTGAAAACGACCTGTTGGGTTATGTTAAAAAATTACAAACCAAGCGTCAGAATAAAATCAACACCGCCAAGGCTGGCTGTGAAAATAACAAGGCATACGAAACTTGCGTTACAAAAGTATGTGAAGAAAACATGCCAGACAAATGCGCGAACAAATCTAAAAAAACTAACCTAAAGAAAGAAGAAGTTCCGGGCGAATTGGTCGCTGCGCAAAGCATATGTAAATTCTACCAAATCGCATGCGAAGCATTAAATATAGAAGATAAAAAGGCAAAAAAATAATGAAACAATGCAGCAACATTTTTAACAAATATTTGACCGCCATCTGTGGTCTGTTGGTGCTGCCATCATTATTTGGTCTGTACCCAATTAATTCTGCTGATGCTGCGGTGGCTCAACGTGGCCGCGCGACTGCATCACGTACACCGGTTGCACGCAAGTCTGTTACCACAACCAAGAAAGAACCAATAAAAGAGCTTGAACCGGAACCAGAAACACCAACAGAACCGATAAAAGTCGAAACCGAACCACTAAAAATCGACCTTTCGGATATGGCGGACAGTCTGTCGGATGTAGTTTCAAGCATTGGCGACACAGATGGTGACGATTTAGCAAAACTTATCGCCGAACAAAAAGAAAAATACAGCCAAGCCGAACAAGAACTAAACGACAAAATCACAAACGCCACAATTCCGGACACCGCGAACAAATGCTATACAGCACTGAACACATGTATTATGGAAAAATGCGGCACTGATTACAGCAAGTGCGCAAACGATTCAACCGCACAATTTGATGCCAAGATGACGGCATGCCGTGGCAAATCCGAATGCAGCGGCCGCGAATACGAACTGATGACGGCGGAAATTTTGGCGGACCGCGATGCCAATCGCATAATCGGCACATACGAAACAATTGTAAACGCCGGCAACGAATACATGGACTGCATAGTCGGCAAATGCGGCACAACGTTTCAATCATGCCTTGGCACCACAGACGGCAACAACGCAATTGCCAAATGCAAATCAATTGCCACCAAATACGAATCATACGACAATGGCTTGGCGGCCCGCATGATGACCGTATTCAGCAACTTGCGCACCGATGCCGAAGAAAAAATCGCCCTTGACGAGCAAAGTCTTTACGACCTGCGCGACCAGATGCGCGCCCACTGCGAACAGATGGGTGCGGCATTTGACGAACGCACATTGAATTGTATTTATTCGATTGAATTTATTGCCGGTTCGGATTCGACCATATTTGCATCGAAAAAGGCATTAGCCGGTTCAACATTTATCTGCGAACCGGATTGGTTTGGCATTGACATAACAACATTCCGCGAAAATGTATATCGTCACATACGCTCGCAATCTGCGGCCACCGCGGGCATGCTTGGTGCCGGTGTTGGTATTGTGGGCGGTGCACTATCATCTGGCGCGATTGAACGCGCGGTTGATCGGACAAAGGCTGAAAACGCAACGAAAAAGGCGGAAAAGGAACACAGCGACCTGTACGGTGAAAACGCAGAAGCGGCCACCGCCAAGGCAGAAAAGAAACAAGAACGCGCCGAAGAAAAAGCCGCGAAGAAAGCGGAACGCGTCACAAAGCGATCCACAAAAAAATAACAAAAAAAACTGATTAATAAAAGAATACCATAATGAAGAAAATATTAGTTGCAATTTTAACAATTTTCACCCTGTCCTCCCCATCCTGGGCCGAACCTTTACCTTTTTACGGTGCAATATACGACAAAAATGACAAAACGCCTATTGTCGGCGCATACGTAATATACACAGTCCCAAACAAAATCATGGAACAATATGAAGAGACCGATATCGATGGAAAATTCACCATAAAAGACATAAATAGTGTCAAAAACGGCGAAATAAAAATCTCAATGATGGGCTATTCCGAGCAAAAAATAAACATCAGCAAAATCAACACAACATCCACCAAACCATATTCTATCTATTTGGAACCTTACATGGACGAAATTGATGAAGTAATAATAGCAGGTACAAGCTGTACAAAAAGATACGCAAACGACTTTAATGCAACTCACATGACACAAACAAAAAAAAGCGATGAACCGCAACCAACCGACTGTCAACCACTCAATTGTAAAGATGGCTATAGCCTTAATATTCTCTCAGAAGGCCATTCAATAAAAGTTTACGAAAATCCCAATGGTAAAGTTTTTTACTCCCTTGACAAAGGGAAACTGAAGTCCAAGTACAAAGCTCAATGCGTACGAGACTGCCCCTGTGGCAAAGAATCGAAAAAAAACGAAAATTCAATAAAAGAACAAAGCAACATATGCACCCCATGGAACAGCATAGCAAACTTTGATAAATCATGCGATACACTGCCATCCAATGCCGAATCTGCTGAACGCGCATGCGATGCAACAGGTCAAGAATATTGCAAAATCAACAGTTGCGAAGGGGGCAAACATGGTGATTATTCGCTCTACGAATTGCTCTACAAAGGAACAGCCCATAACAGGTGCGAAAAACGTGATGGAGAATGCGCCCCTGCCAAAAGAATTAAAAACGCCAAATCATATAAATATTATCAAGATCCAAATGATAACAGCAAAGTATTCTGCGGTGTTAATGAGTGTCAAGACCACGCAATAAGAAGTGATGATAACAAAACATGCACTGTAAATTCATGCACCCAATTGGAAGAAACTAAACTAAAAATACAAGGTGCCACCCAAACAGCAAAAATAGTAACAGCCCGGGGAAAAGCGGTCTGTATCCCAACCGAGTGCAAAGCCCCAAAATATGAACTGCACGCAGATGATGACGCACCAGAAAACAACAAATGTGTGAACCTGGTTGGTCAAGATTGTGATAAGATAACCGCCGGATACGAATCCCATGCCGACACAACCGCGGGTGGCGTATATGGATACGATTCTGACAACGACAAATTGTTTTGCTATCCAGTAAAATGTACACAAAACTATACACTTAACAGAAAAACAAAAAAATGCGTGGCAAACAAATGCCCATGCGGTCAAAAACAGGTTGGCAACGATTGTGTCGACTGGACAGCGGATGATAAAATTTGCACAGAAACAAAGGCTGGCGCCGAAACTGCCGAACTCGCATGCGACGCAAAAGGTAAAGAATATTGCAAAATCAACAGTTGCATTGGGGAAAAAGCTCATAAGAATTTTTCAGTTTATGAATTAATTAAGCCCAACACTTCAAACAACAAATGTGTATCGCGCGTTGGTGAAAAATGCACACCAACCAACCCAATAGACCACGCCAGCACATATAAATATTATGAAGATACAGAAGATCAAACCAAAGTATTTTGTGGTGTGGACCAGTGCGATCAATACTATACACCCAGCGATGAGAAACTAAGTTGCACCGCCATCACCAACTGTTCCGACCGCGATATCAAGAATTTAAACAAAAAAGGCGCAACAACAACCATGATGTTAGAAGGCAAATGTATCCCAACTGCCTGTGACGAGCCCAGATACAAACTAGAAAATGAAGGCACCGCAAACGCACAATGTGTGGATCAGGTTGGGAAAGAATGTTCTAACCATAACGATAGATACGCATCGAGCGCTGTATATAAATACAATAACAACAAGCTTACCTGTGTTCCAACAGGTTGTATTAGCGGATACAGACTCGACACCCAAACAAAGAAATGCGTTGTCAATAATTGTCCCTGTGGTAAAAAAGAAGTTGACAACGAATGTGTCGAATGGGAAGCAGCTGATAAAGTTTGCGCCGTCAAACCAGTTGGCGCCGAAAATGCTGAACGCGCATGCGACGGGAATCAAGAATATTGCAAAATCATCAGTTGCATTGGGAGCAAACATGGTAATTATTCACTTTATGAATTAATTAGTCCCAACACTTCAAACAACAAATGTGTATCGCGCGTTGGTCAAGATTGTAGGCCAGAGGCAGAGCATGCCGCGGCTGGCGAACTCCGCGAAAGTACCGAAGAAAACAAACTTTTCTGTGCTGTCACAGAATGCGAAGGTTCCTATGTTCCAAGTGACGATGGCAAAAAATGTGTGGTCAATGGTCCATTTACTATCATAGGCACTGTAATCGAGAAAGCTAAAGGAAAAAGCACACCACTAAGTGGCGCTACTGTAGCATACGAACCAGATCAAGTTTCAACCACATATTACCATACAACAACCGACGGAAAGGGAAATTTTAGTTTAGAAATTCCATCTGCAGGAAATATTGTCATATCGCTAGTAGGATACACAGCTCAAAAACTATACATTGACAAAACAACTACTCTAAAAAACATAAAATTAGACCCCGATTCCAATACGTTATATACCGCAACAACAATGGATTGTTCTTCTAAATCATTAGAAAAACTACATGCCACAAAAGGCAAAGTAGCAAATGATCAATGCCAACCAACTGAATGTATTAAACCACGTTACGAGTTAAATGTTATTGTTAACACAGACGAACACTATACCGCAACCTGTGAAGACTTAGACAAAAAAGACTGCTACAATGCAGACGAATACTTTGATGTAAACGCACTTACATACATATATGAATATGACGCTAAACAAGACAAGCTTAACTGCGTCCCAGTCGACTGTATGGCAGGGTACACCCTGAGCAAAAAAACAAAAAAATGCGAGGTCAGCAAATGTCCATGTGGTCAAGACGAAAGCAATAATGAATGTGTGGACTGGGAAGATATGGGTGCAACACAATGTGCAAAACTGCCAGCCGGTGCTGAATCTGCTGAACGCGCATGCAACGGGGGTCAAGAATATTGCAAAATCATCAGTTGCATTGGGAGCGAACACGGTGATTATTCACTTTATGAATTAATTAATCCCGACTCTCCAAGCAACAAATGTAAGTCGCGCGTTGATCAAAAATGCAGACCGCAAGCAGATCATGCTAAGGATGGCAAACTCCGCGAAAGTGCCGAAGGAAACAAACTTTTCTGTGCGATCACAGAATGCGAAGGTTCCTATGTTCCAAGTGATGATGGCACAACATGTGAAAAATCCGGATGTACCGAGGGCGATTCAGACGCAATGAAAAACGCAAACGCCAAAAAATGGAAGTGGGACAATAAGAAAAACCAATGCATCCCAACCAAATGCGAATGCGGATACGGTGACAGAAACGGCAAACCGATTGATAACAAATGTGACGTTAAATGGTCATGGGATGACACCACCCCACCGACAGACACCAAACAAGAATGCACCATAAAAAATGCTAAAGAAGCCTATATGGACTGTGACGCATCAGGCAAAGCATATTGCCGCGTACACAAATGCGATGAAGACAACGGATACAACATTGCCGGCAACCAATGTGTTGCAGATGCCTGCAAGCCAGATGACTATTCAAACTCAATATATGTAAAACGTGTGGGCGGCGAATGCAAAATCCAAGAATGCAAAACCGGATACCAGGTCAATAAAAAAACCAACAAATGCGATGCGCTTGAAAATGTATTAAGCAAAAAAGAATCAGAGGAGCGCATTAAAGAATTACAAGCAAATGAAGATGCCTTGAAAGAAAACGAACAAAAATTGGAAAATAAATTATTGGGGGCCGCTGGTATTGCTGGCGCTGGAATTGGCGGTCAAATGCTGCTAACTGGAATCGCACAGCTGCGCGCGGACGCAAAAGCCGAAAGTGACATGACCGCATATCTGGCCACATTCAAATGCAAATATGGCAACAAAATGGTTGATTCAGGGAACAAAGAAATCGAACTGCCCGGTGCAAACGACCAAAAGTATTCCGAAATGTATAGGAAATATAAAGAACTGGCCAGTGATTTAAAACTGCGCAAGGCATCACTGGGTATGAAACCCGGCATTGAATCCGAAGAAATTCTGGATATCAGCAACCTTTACAGCAACGGCAATATTGGCGGTGCGGATGGTGCTTATACTTCGTTGGCGGATGCATTATCGGGTGACAAGGATGCCCAGAACGAATGGGATGACCAAAAGGAAAAGGCCAGCAACATAGCGATTGTTGGTGGCGTATTGGCGGGCGCGGCCGTTATTAGCACCGCGGTTGGCGACCACATTGTCAACAAAGATGCCCCGAAAAACCAAGCCAAGGAAATAAACGAAAACTATGATGAAATGCGCGGCACATATTAATAAGAATAAACAAAAATATAACCCCCAATTTGGGGGATTTTTTATTATGTGCCCTTACCCCATGAACAAAAATTGAAAATTTTTGTCACCCTGTGGCAGGCCACAGGTTATTGTTTCCTTTTTATTCATGCGCGTGCGCACAAAACCTGGGTTTTGGGGTCGGGCCCCAGAATGACAATTTTTTTAAATTGTTTTAATTACTTCTTATAAAAAAAATCCCCAAACGGGGATTTTTTTAGAACTGAATTGTACTGCATGTTTCAACAGGTTCGGCCCACGATTTACAATATAACTTACCAAACATAGGCTCATATGGCCTGTCACAATTCTGGGTGCGCACACATTTACGACACTGCAAAGTTTCCATGTCAAAGTTCGTCGTCACGGTTTCTTTGTAATTCCAACTGTCTGATTGACCGGATCCAACGGTTTCGCGCCGCACCGATTCCGCACTGGAACCGGCCTGAATCGCATTATCAATCGCAATCCCAGCCGCCGTAAGCCCCGCCGCCGCCGCACCAGCACCTACTGCCCCAGCAGCAATAACACTGCCCCCCACAGCACCAAGAGTACTTGCAGCTACACCCGTAACAGCAGTTCCTAGAGCTCCTGCCATACCAACCCCAAAAGCAGTCCCCATGGCACCAACCGCGGTAGTCGTAGCTGCCCCTAGCCCAGCCCCAGCATATATACCTGCTCCGATAGCAATTCCTGCCGCTGCACCACCAAATGTAAACACACAAGCCACAACAGTTGCCGCTATAACAATCGATGCAACAATCGCTGTTCCAATCCAGCCCGATGGCGCTTTTGGCGTGCGGGCAACTTTACTAAAGTCCGCCAACGATACGCAACTTTGACGCGCAATTTCACGACGAGCATACTTTTCATTTTCATCCGCCACACTTTCCATGCGCTTGGCCAATGTGTTATAGTCCTGCAACATGCGCTCGTTCAATTCATCATATCGCGCATAGTAATTATCGCGTATCTGACGAAACGCCTTGGCCGCCATCATTTTACGCTTTTGTCGGGTCAAATTCGGGAATCGTGCATCACCCGCATTCGCAAAAGTTTCGGACAGCCCCTGAACCTTGCGCCCAGTCATACAATATTCAACTGTTGGATCGGATTCCACAGCACTCATTACCGTTTTCAATCCACGCGCAACCGCCGCCAATTCCAAATCCACTGCTTTGCGCTGATCTGCGGTCACATTTTCTGTTCCCATTTTTTTCCAGTATTCATCTATATCGATATTGCCATCATCATCAATCGATACAGATTCCCAGTAAATTGTTCCTTCGATAACCGCAACAAAGTTCTTGGGCACGCCGGTATATAATCCCAATTCCTGATCCGAAATTGAAACCAATGTATCATGACACTTGTCATACTTAATCGATATCTGGCCATCCGTCCCAACATCAAATTCACAGATTTTATACTTAAGTGCACGACTGCCCGCATCGGCATCCATAATTGCATCATTACAGCTTTCTGCATCACCACATACGCGCAATACCGATTCATCCAACGCCTTTTGACACTGGTTATAAAACGCGTTATCCATATTTGTGACCAGCCCATCAATCATATTGGCCAGTTCTTCATACACCGCATCACCGGTTATATTATCCGCACCATATACCTTTTGACAGCCCGTCAATTTATCATACGGACACATACGAATAATCGCATCCGCCCCAAGGCCTATACACTTACTATAATCTTGACCACAACGGTCATCCGACTGAATACATTCTTTGATTTGGGTTGTACATGCATCCACACGCATACCCGCCAATCGCGCAACCACAAAATCCCAGATTGGTGATTTAGCGGCCTCGGATTCACTGGTCGCATTTATACCGCATTTTTCCAATGGAACCTTACACAGATTCAGCATCGTTCCAGGACGCGTCAAACACAAATCATATGAGCCATCCTTATCATTGGGGTCAATATTATCCTTACATGCCTTTTGGAAACAGTTTGAAATATTTGTTGTACATTCCTGACGCATATTATTTTCGGCAATCAGTTCCGCATTACGCAAAGCGGCCCCATTATCGCGCAGAAAAGTATCCCATACATTATCCGCAACCTTGACACACGATTTAAGTACGGATTCACACAACGGTTTCTTGCCCGACAATGTATCATATGTTGCCGCAGAAATTTCTATGGCATTTGTTGCGCCTTGAATTTTATACGGCTTGGCCGCGCGCGATTTTACACGCGAACTGGTATTATCAGATGCAACCACCGAAGCACATTTTGAAAAATCATTTCCACATCCAGCCGTTGTCTGCATACATTTCTTGTATTCGGTTGCACACTGCCCCAAATTATATTCATTAGCGGCCCCTGCCCGCGCCACCACCGCATCTTTAACAGCAGTTGTCGCCACACGCACCTTTTCCATGGCGGTTTCGCGCTCTTTCTTTATTGCATTATTATATGCCGCACAATCAGACTTAATTTTTTGACTGTACATAGTGCGTATCAATTCCATCTGACTGGAACATTCCGGCATCTGGGCAGCGCATATTTCATATGATGAAACAAACAAAGAATCCCCAAAATCATTGTCTGATTCAATGTCTATATCCGGCATATCAATTTGTGTAATAGAATCTAAATCAGACCCAGCGCGCACCGCATCAACCCCCAAGGTCGCCATATCATACGATTGCCGATTAAGTTTTTCAATTTCGGCCAGTGCAACATCAAATTCATGTATTTTATTACTGCAAATACAGCGACCACCGGCAACATTATCCAACATACAGAATGAATCCATACAGCCATCAAATTTTTGCTGACACTCTGCCCCAATAACATTAGTAGCAGCGGCCGATACCTTGGTTCCAGAATTAAGTGCCTTTTGCGTCACCCCAGCGCGCGCCTTGACCACAGGCGTCGCAGGTGCAGTCGCAGAACGCGCCACCGTATTACGAACCGCGCTGCGCGCACTTGTCGCCGATGCAGCAGCCGCACCCGAACGCGTTACCACTCCGGTTCGCCCAGAACGCGAAGTGACCGATGCTGCACCAGCATCAGCCACCGATAAAATCGCACACAAAATTAATAATAATCTATATATCAAAACTGAGTGTCCACACAATTTTCAACCACTTCGGCCCATTCTTTACAGAACTTGCGTCCACCTTTGGGTTCGGTACAGCTTTGGCTGCGGGTACATTTGCGACAAATCAGTGTTTCTTCGCTGAACGTAGTCGTAACTGTTTCCTTGTAATTCCAGTTGTTAATTTGAGCAGTTGCAGTATATGACGATTCGTTATCCTTATCATCCTCTGAATACCACGCAGAATTCTTTGTATCATTCTTTTTCAATTTGGTCATTGGCAACGCAGATGCCTTGGCATAGCCTAAACAAGCCTCGGCCGCGGCATTACGTCGTGCTTCCAATTCATTTTCGCCTGCCTCTTCTGCGATACGACCCGCAATTTTTACAAAGTCCTGTTGCATTTGTTCGTTTAACTCATCAAACTTTGCAAAGTAATTATCACGCGCACGCTTTAATGCAGAAGTCGCGATAATCGACTGAATCTGATTGGTCAAGGCTGGGAAACGCGCTTCGCCCTCTATCACTTCGGCATTACCATCACCACGTTTCACACCTCTAATATCACGTCCCTGCATACAATATTTAACCTTTTGATCAGATTCAATCGCATCAATCACCGCCTGAATATTTTGATTTAACACAGCAATTTCTTTTGCAACCAAATCATTCGCATCATCACCAGCATTTAAAGCAATTCTGGTATACTTTCCATTTTCACCAAGTGTCGGCAACTCATAACTAACCTTTTCCCACGCAATTTCGCCACCAATCTGCCCCGCAAAATTAGCAATTTTACTTTGTGCCAAAATCTCGTTATAGGACATAACAACTTCGCTGCCATCAACAACCTTTGTATTATTATACACACGACCAAACATAGTATCCGGCATCTGCTCGACCGTCTTATAGCAACTTTCATTACCACTATCATCCTTGCCACAAATCTTATAATCCAGCGTATTTGCACCCAGATACTCATCAATTGTCATGGCATCACAATTTGTCTTATCGCCACAAACCTTAATCATCGCTTCATCCAAGGCCTGCTGACATGTTGTCAATGCGTTGTTATCAATATTAATGATAAGACCCGCAATCATATCCGATATCTGAACATAGATTTCATCACCACCAATCTTGGTTTCACCGTATACCTGCTGGCAACCAGTCAGTTTTTCATATGGACACATACGAATAATTTCATCCGTATCAAGACCTATACACTTGCTGTAATCCTTGCCACAACGGTCTTCCGACTGAATACATTCTTTGATTTGTGTTGTACACGAATCCACACGCATACCGGCCAAACGCGCCACAACCAAATTCCAGATTTCATTCTTTTCCAAATCACGTTTATTGCTGGCGCTGATACCACATGCCTCAAGCGGGACCTTACACAGGTTCAACATTGTTTCCGGACGTGTCAAACACAAATCATACGAACCATCCGGATCACTTGGATCGATACTATCTTTACAAGCCGTTCTAAAACAGTCAGATATATTGGCCATACAACTCATACGAATATTATCCTCGGCAATTAATTCCGCGCTTTTCAATGTAGGCGCAACTTCCTTAAGGAATGTATCCCAAACATTATCCGCCACTTTGACACACTTTTGTGTGACATGTTCACACAATGGTTTCTTGGCCATAAGAGAATCATATGTTGACGCAGCAATTTCAATTGTCGTTATTTCACCTTGAATCTTATATGATTTGTGTGCCTTGGATGCAAAACGAGAATTTGTCGTATCAATCGCTGCAACGGATGCACATTTGGCGAAATCGGAACCACATTCTGCTGTTGTCTGCATACACTTTTTAAACTCAATCGTACACTGCCCTAAATCATATTTATTAGCCTCTTGATGTTTAGTTAATGCCGCATCACGCAAAGCCTTAGTCGCAACATTCAACTTGTCCTGACTTTCGCCCTTGCGCTTCTTCAGCGAATTTTCATACGCCGAACAATCAGATTTGATACGCTGACCATACATCAACTGCAACATATTCAATTCTGCAGAACATTCTGGAATCTGGGCCACACACAGCGCATCAGCTGCCGTATGCAACGCATCGCCTGTCTTGCCATCAATAGAAGAAGTCATCGACATTGATATTTCACCAAAAACATCTTCATCGCTTTCAAAATCCACATTTGTATTCCACAATGAAGTATCCAGCGAACGACGACCTGACTTTTGAGTCTCGGTCTGAGGATTCAAAAATGATTGAGTCACAGAATTAACCTGCGCCAGCACATCATCTGCATTTTCTCCCAGATTAATTTTTTCAACACCATATGTTGCCATTTGATATGTCTGTTCATCCAACTTTTCAATTTCAGCCAACACGGCATCCAATTCCGCATTTCTGTTGCTACACAAACAACGACCACCACTTTCATTATCCAGCATACAGAAAGAATCCATACAGCCATCATACTTCTGCTGACATTCTTCACTGACAATAACATTTTTTACCGCACTCGAAACCTTGGTTCCAGAATTAATAACCTTTTGCGTCGTCCCCGCACGAGCCTTAACCACAGGCGCTGCAGGCGTTGTCGCGGAACGCGCTGCAGTATTACGAACCGCACTACGCGCACTTGTCGCAGCCGCCGCCCCCGCACGAGGCGCAGTACGCGTTGTCGCCGCACGCGCAGACACAGTCTTGCTTTCAGCCGCCGCAGGAGTTGCTGCATTCGATTGGCCACGTCGCTGAGATGGCGCCGCAACAGCCGTTGAAATTACACCACAAACAACCAAAGAAAATGCGATAAATTTTTTCATAAATATTCCCTTCCAATTTATATAATTTTATCACATAAAGCCCCTTAAAAAAAGTAGATTTTACAAAAAAAATCCCCCTGACGGGGGACTTTTTATTTCTAATATTTATTATTCTGCATCTTTCTTTGCAGCTGCTTTTTTGGCAGTTGTTTTTTTCGCTGCTTTTTCTTCTGCAACTACTTCTTCTGCCTTTTCTTCTACAACTGGTGCAACCGGTGCTTTTTTAGCATTCACATCACGATCAACCAATTCGATAATCGCCATTGGCGCCGCGTCACCATAACGGAAACCAGCCTTCAAAACGCGTGTATAACCACCTGGACGGTTGGCATAGCGTTTGCCCAAAACATCGAACAGTTTTTTAACTGTCGCAGCAGAAGAATTACCCAATTCAGCCGCTGTCAAACGACGGTTAGCAACTGTGTCAACCTTGGCACGAGTAATCAGTTTTTCAACGACACTGCGCAAGTCTTTTGCCTTTGGTAATGTTGTTTTGATTTGTTCTTTTTCAATCAAGCTCTTTGCCAAGCCGATAAACAAGGCTTTACGAGCGTTTGTGTCGCGATTAAATGTACGACCTGCTTTCATATGTCTCATCGATTACTCCTTTGTGTTTCTGCCCACCACCATGATGGGATCTTTTTTTTGAGACACCACAACCTGACATGCCTGCCAGAACTGTGGATTTTTATTTTTTATTACCTGTAATACCGCGTAATATATCGCCCAGTAAACCACTCATCAAACGTTCTGTACGTTCTTTCTTTTTAGCTTCTTTTCTATCGGCTATTTTTTTTATAGCCTTTTGCAGTCCTGATTTAATAGACATATATCTACCTCTTGTCCACAACTTTAGCAAATTTTTTTTCATTTGCAACAAATTTGCCCATCTTGCCCCTTGCAGCGCAAGAAATTAAAAGATATGAGATTATTGGAAGTGTTCGCCGTTTCGAAGTGTAGTCAACCTACATAAGAAACGGCGCAACACGACAAGAATCCATATATTTTAATTTATTTGTATGGATCTTCATACTTCTTGGCCAACTCTGCAATATTTTCTGGTGGCCAACCTGGTACTTCCATACCCAGACCCAGACCCATCGCTTCCAACTGAACTTTGATTTCGTTCAAGGATTTGCGGCCAAAGTTTGGTGTTTTCAACATGTCGGCTTCGGTCTTCTGTACCAATTCGCCCAACCAATTGATTTTGTCGTTCTTCAAGCAATTGTTTGCACGAACAGACAATTCCAATTCATCAACATGCTTCAACAATTTTGGATCAAATGGCAAAGCATCTTTTGCTTTTTCTTCTTCGCTTGGTGCGCCGATTTGTGCTGGATCTTCAAAGTTGATAAAGACAACCAACTGATCTGTCAAAATACGCGCTGCGAATGCAATTGCATCTTCTGGAGATACAGAACCATTTGTTTTAACAGTCAATTCCAATTTGTCGTAATCTGTGTTCTGACCAACACGTGTTGGCAAAACTTCTGTTGCGACATTCAAAATTGGAGAGAAAATAGAATCAACAGGAATCACACCCAATGGCAACCCCTCAGCGTGGGCAGACGCAGGAACATAGCCACGACCTGTACCCAATGTGATTTCCATATCCAAATTTGCGCCCTTGTCCAGTGTGCAAATTTCGACATCTTTGTTCATAACTTCGACACCACCAGAAGTTTCGATCATACCTGCTGTAACAACTGCTGGGCCCTTAACTTTCAGATACGCTTTGTGCTGACCTTCTGTCAAGGCTTTGAAATAAACGCCCTTTAAGTTCAAGATAATGTCAGTCACATCTTCGCGAACACCCGAGATGCTAGAAAATTCATGATGTACACCATCGATTTTAATATAAATTGGTGCGCATCCCTGCAACGAAGACAACAGAACACGACGCAAAGCCGTACCCAATGTCAAGCCAAACCCCTTTTCCAAGGGTTCCGCGATCAATGTTGCAATGTTTGGATTATGTTCATCTGCTTTGATTGTAAGTTTTTTAGGCTTAATCAAAGTCATCCAGTTTTTTTCAATCATTTACTTTTCCTTTTAGCTTAGTTTATCATTTTCGCCAAACGGCTGCACTCGAATATTCATTCGCGCCCGCGTATTCTATACCACGCACGCAAAAAAGTCAAACAATTAATCCCTTAATTTTTCAGAAAATTAATGTTCATTTTGCAAATTATTAGTGACAGCCAAAATTGTACAATTTTCTTTTTTTTGTTCCAACTCTTGTGCCAATCTAGCCAGAAAAGCCGATGGCACATAACCATTACCACCAAATCCAATCATACCACGAGATACACTTTGAACACTTTTTAATTTTTTTATCACTTTTTCCCCCTTTCCTAGTCTTTGCTTTTTGTCTGACGCGCGACAATTAAACCAATCAAATCATCGCGCACCATATCAATATGTCGCAACACAGCCTCTATATCACTAACAGTCAACTTTGTCGTACACAACATAGCCTTGGAAAAATCCAAGTCCGTACAAATCGCTCGTCGCATTTCATCCGACAAAATTTTCTTTGGCCGCCCCATGATATTAACGACAGTCGCCACACTTAGTCGCTGGCACAATACGACGCTTGATTTCCGAGCCCATTGGCTTATAAATTGTCACAGGCTGATAAACCTGATAATGATCGATAACTTCTGTATGAGTCTTAACACGCACAGGTTTCTGAACCTTTTTATCACAAGTCTTAACAGGTCTTGTGTATTCCTGTGGCATTGTTTCCAAAGTCAATATTTCAACGGTCGTGATTGTTTCTGTTTCAGTATATTTACCTGCAATAGCAGCGCCAAAAATCGTCAAAACAGACAAAACAGCGAACAAGATTTTTTTCATTTTTATTCCTTATCAGTTATACATTCCCTGCCCCGTCTGTTAAGAGAAATAATAACACGCCTATTTTCCATGTCCAGTTTTTTTGATTGGCAACACATAAAAAAACACCCCTTTCTGGGGTGTTAAATCAACATTACTTCCACAAGGTTGGAATTTCATCATAATCTTCCAGTCCAGTCGCGCCATTATATGTATTCTGATCCGAAGTCGGAGTCCATATTTCATATATCGGCTTGCGTTCTGTCGAAATTGTTCCATCTGGCATTTCATAGAACATCTTTAATGACGGCCCCGACATCTTGCTGCCACGACTTGTTCGGGCAAACATGCTGCTAAACACACCATTTATAGTACTATCATCACCCGTAAAGACGGTATCTCCCATCAAATCCTCTGGGATTGTGGCCAAATACGATTCCGAAAAAGTATTCTCAAAAGCACCTTTGATAATACGCGCTTCGGTCACCCACTCGCCCTTGCTGTTTTGAACATCAACAGTATATTCTATCGGTCCAGACAAACCACTAAACAATCCACCAGGAACAGACTTTAAACCGGTCCAATGAAAGGTTTTATTAAACATATCTTTGCGTGGCGCACCGTTAATCCCCGCAAACAAATCCGCAGTTACAGATGACACCCCGGAATCAAAGAAAGTTCCCATGAACATACCTTCGGCGGGAGCCCCCTTAATACCCGCAAACAATTCGCCGGTCAAAGCACCCCCCAATCCCGTCTGCGAAAAAGTATCCGCAAACATATTCACCGCTGGATTACCATTAACACCAGCAAACAAATCCTGTGGGATTTGACCACTCATACCACGTGTATATTGAAAGGTCGCATAAAACATACCAATTGCCGGCGTCCCTTTGATACCCGCGAACAAACCAGCCGGCACATTACCACTTAACTTAGAACAATACTTAAATGTATTCGCAAACATATCAACGGCGGGCGCACCACTAATACCCGCGAACAGATTTTCCGGAATTCGTCCACTGATACCACTACAATACTCAAATGTTCCGCGGAAACACTGATACTTTGGCGCACCAGTAATCCCAGTAAACAAACCCGCTGGAATACTACCTGTCAATCCAGTACAATTACGAAAGGTTTCTTTGAACAAACGTTCTTTAACGGGACCAGTAATCCCAGCAAAAAAGCCAGAAGTAAGAGTACCTGTTAACTTTTTACAACCATTAAATGTCTGATCGAAAATACCATCCTGTGTCGCCCCAACAATATCGGCGAATAGATTTTCGGTAATAGCCCCCTCAAGATTTGCCGCACCATAGAACATTTCCTTGAACATATTGGCGCGTGGTGCACCTCGAATACCTTTGAATATATTTTCAGAAAGAGTTCCCGCCAAATTAATACAGCCTTGGTTATTATTAGAATTTTTACAAAAACCATTAAAACTTGGCTGACTACCATCCGAAAGCGTTGGAAAAACCTCGCCCAAAGCACCATATATTCTGGCCAGTTTTTCTGCTTCTACAATCTCGAAAGTTGGAATCGTTGCTTCTTGATTATACGCGGTTGGTGTACCAAATGGCGCGATATAATAAACACCTGGATTTTTATATGTGTGGGTATAGACCACCGGATCGGTCGTATCAGAAGAAACATTTTGAACAACCCCGTCACCCCACGCGATACGAAAATCCCCCATCAATGCCAACTGAACAGAAATACTTGTTGTATTCGGGACAGTACGAAACACCAGCATCTCTGGCTTAACCAAAGTATTTACCGCACGCACAGTCACATCAACATCGATTGCTTGCTTGGTTGCGAATTCTTTGTCCTGGCGATATAGCGAAGTTTCACGGCCGTTCATCAAAAAGTTTGTACGATCAACCGCCGCTAACAAATATTCCATATTTGCGACCACTAACGGACTAGTCAGACTTTTGCTAAACGGTAATTCCAAGCCCCAAACATCCTGAATCTGTTTATGAACAAAATCAACATTAGCAATCGGCCCCGCATACGCATGCAGGCCAATTACCGAGAACATTAATGTCAATATTTTTTTCAAAAATCCCCCCTGTATCAGACCACTCAAACGTGATTTTACATCAGTGGAATTATATCACACTAATCGACATCAAAACAACTCAAAAAAGCCAACTATAAATATTTTACTTCTGCCGTTGAATCAATGCGGCCGCCCTTTCTCTGAACCACTCATGCTCTTGGGCATTAAATGCGAAACGACTTATACCTATCTGACTTAAATCGTACCATTCTTCAAACTCTTCTATACCGATCCATTTTTTTGAAACTGGCAAAATACGACCAGATTTATGATCACGGCAAACTAAATTTCCGACCATATGTTTTGGACAATCATCAGACCACACAGGATTTTCAACATACTGACCTTGCCCCTTATAATATTTAGCATCTACCCCCATAGCCACCGCCGCCAATAAATCAACATTACGCCACGCGCCAGTCCATCTTAACGCCTCTTTTAAATCTTGCATATGTTTAGTGTGTATATATTGAAAATCTATTGTCAGCAAGCCCCAAGAATACCTATTCCACTCATTAGCCTCGTAATCAAAATAAATAAGTCCCTCATAATTCGCACCAAACAACTGCTTCATTTTATCGTCAGTCAGGACCTCGTTAAAATTTCCAGCATACGCACGTGATAATGCCAAACTGGCCGCAGGGTCACTTTGAACCGCTTTTTTCAGAATATCAAAGTCACCCTGCAAAATAGTATAACCCTTATTTGGTTTTGTCTTTTCTATCATTTTTGGTCCTTTTGGTTGTATAATAAAAATACCCGTCGACCAGGACGGGTATTTTTATTATACGCGACGCACTTTCTTAGGTCTGCAACCATTATGAGGAATGCGTGTAGTATCTGTGATGGACTGCACAATCAGACCAGCATTTGCCAATCCACGTACAGCAGATTCACGACCCTGACCAATACCACGCATCAAAACATCAACTGTTTTCATACCCATTTCGGCGACTTTTTTACCAACTGCATCTGCAACAACTGTTGCGGCATATGGTGTGGACTTTTTTGCGCCCTTAAAATTATTTGCCCCAGCGGTTGCCCAAGTCAACACTGCACCCGACTGGTCTGTAATTGTGATACGTGTATTGTTATTAGTCGCAACAACATGTGCAATGCCATGCGATACTTTTTTAACAACTTTCTTTTTAGCTTTTGATACTGCCATTTTTATTTTTCCTTTTTCGATGTCTTCAATTAACTATCGTGTTAATCTCTACCTTATTATTAAATTTGATAGAACATTACAGATGCACCGTTGTTGGCGAGTGTAGTGTACAAAAGTTACATGAACGAGCCAACAACAAGCAGATGTGACGTTATATTAAATTTATTTACCCTTGGTTGCGGAACCAGCAACTACAACGCGTTTACCCTTGCGTGTACGAGCATTTGTCTGGGTACGCTGACCACGAACCGGCAAGCGGTTACGATGACGAATACCACGGTATGCTTTCAAGTCCTGCAAACGTTTGATGTTCATTGTAACTTCGCGACGAACATCACCTTCTACTTTAAAGTTATCTTCGATATAATTAGAAATTTTGATAACATCCTCGTCTGTCAAATCCTTTGCGCGCAAACCGTCTTTCAATTTCAACGCTTCACAGATCTGCTTTGCTTTGGCTGGGCCGATACCGTGAATATATTGCAACGCAATTTCAATGCGTTTTTCTGTAGGAATGTTAACACCTGCTATACGTGCCATTTTTCTTTTTCCTTTTTATTTAACTGCGAAGCACGAGTCCACCCGCACTCCGATACCCAAACCCACACATTATCAAATGCGATGGGCTATTTTATTTTGCCGAATAATTTTATACAAAATTCGGCAAAAGTCAAATCCTGTTTTATTTCCAGCGATAATTAACCGCGGAAACGCCCTTTCTTTTGTGCCTTGTTTATGACACCACCATATTGTTTTGCAACCAGATAAGATTGAACCTGATTCAAAGTATCCAAAACAACACCGGCCACAATCAATACACTTGTTCCACCAATCATCAGCGGCATACCAGCGTGTGTATTCAAGATAATTGGTAATACACAAACAACAATCAGATACGCAACACCAATCGCAGTTGTGCGCGATACAACATTATCAAAATACTTTACTGTCTGTTCACCTGGACGAACGCCTGGGACATAACCACCAGCATTTTTCAAGTTGTTGCTTGTTTCTTCAGAATTGAATATAACAGCAGTCTGGAAATACGCAAAGAACGCAATCAAAACTGTGAACAGAATAATGTATGACCATGTTCCATATGTAAAGAACGCCAAAATATTCTGAACAATCAAGTTTTCACTCTGAACGAAACGCTGAACAAATGCAGGCAACATCATAATAGATGATGCGAACACTGGCCCCATAACACCAGACATATTGATTTTGATTGGCAGATAAGACGCATTAGTATTCATTACTCCATTTGCCATAACCTGACGAGGATACAGAATCTGAATACGACGCTGTGCCTGTTCAAAGAAAGCAATCAATGCAACGATGCCGACAACAAAAGCAACAATCAATGCAATCATCGCAGGCGAAATCTGACCAACCGAACCCAACGAGAATACCTTGGCAATTCCACCTGGAATTTCAGCAATAATACCCGCAAAGATTAACAGTGATGCGCCCTGTCCGATACCGCGTGCAGTAATCTGTTCCGCCAACCACATGACGAATACAGTACCACCAACCAATGCGATAATCGCAGACAATTCAAACGCAAAACCTGGGTTTACCACAGCAGCAACACCATTAACTGGTGCCATCATTTCCAATCCACGTACAACTGCCCAACCCTGAACAACAGCCAACAAGACCGCCAAATAGCGTGTGTACTGATTGATTTTAATACGACCAGATTCACCTTCTTTGCGTAAATCACTCAAAGATTTGCTGGTCGCAGTCAACAACTGCAACACGATGGATGCTGAAATGTATGGAAAGATATTCAATGCCAACACAGACATACGTGACAATGAACCACCACTGAACATATCGAACATGCCCATCATACCACCATCACCTTGGAACAAATGCAACACAGCGGATGCATTAACACCTGGCAGTGGGATAAATGAACCAATACGATATACAATCAGCGCACCCAGTGTAAACAGAATACGTTTCTGCAAATCACTAAGATTACCAAAATATTTCTTCAAGAATTTCATGCTAGTGAATTTTTAACCATTGACAGGCACCCAAGAGAATGGGTGCCCGATAAAAGATTAGTTGTTTTTGATTGAGCCACCGGCTTTAACAATCGCTTCTTCTGCCGCTTTGGACCATTTGCTTGCAACAACATTAACTGCTGTTTTGATTTCGCCCTTGGCCAAAACTTTCAGACCATCCATTTTGCGGTTGATAATTTTAGCAGCCAACAAAGAATCAACTGTGATTACTTCTTTAGCATCGATTTTGCCAGAAGCAATAAACTTTTCAATGTCACCCAAGTTGATTGTTGCATATTCCTTCGCAAAAGGATTGTTGAAACCAAATTTTGGGAAACGACGCAGAATTGGCATCTGACCACCCTGGAAAGTTGCCTGTTTACGTGAACCACTGCGTGCCTTCTGCCCCTTGTGACCACGACCTGCTGTTTTACCATAACCTGATGCCATACCGCGACCAACGCGTTTCACATCTGCACGTGCACCATAGTTATCCATCAATGCGTTTAATTTCATTTCTTTTACTCCTATAACTACCTATGTAGTTCTTTGTCGCATATAAACAAGTGCTTGTTTACATACTCGGTTTACTTTTTTTATTTTACAACTTCTACCAAGTGAGCAACTTTTTCAATCATACCGCGAACTGCTGCACAATCTTCATGCTCTTTAGTTTTGCCGATACGACCCAGACCCAAAGCCTTAACGATTTTGACCTGAGATTCTGGACGACCGATTGTACTTTTAACTTGTTTTACAACTACTTTAGCCATAATTCAAACTCCTCTCAATTGTCCAGATTATTTTGCTTCTGTTGTTTCTACTTTTTTACCGTCACGGCCAGCAATGATTTCCGCAACTGTTTTGCCACGACGAGCAGCAACAGTCTTAGGAGAGTTCATTTTTTCGAACGCCAAGAAAGCAGCACGGATCATGTTGTTTGGATTATTAGAACCCTGTGACTTAACAACAACGTCCTGAACGCCCAAGCATTCGAAAACCGCACGCAACGCACCACCAGCGATGATACCAGTACCAGGAACAGCACTGCGTACAACCAACTTGCTTGCGCCATATTTTGCTGCGCTGTCGTGATGCAATGTACGACCTTCTTTCAAAGGAACGCGCAACATTTTAGCCTTGGCAGCCTTTGTCGCTTTCTGAACAGCGGCCTGAACTTCCAATGCTTTACCTTTACCAAAACCTACGCGACCTGCTTTGTCACCGACCACAACCAAGGCCGAGAAAGACATATTGCGACCGCCCTTTACAGTCTTAGATACACGGTTGATAGAAACTAATTTATCTACCAAGTTATCCGTCTGCAATTTTTTATCATCAAAACGTGCCATTTATATACTCCGTCTATTCAAATTAAATTCTTACGCCACCTGCGCGGATTGCTTCGCACAGTGCCTTTACACGACCATGATAGCGATAACCACCACGATCAAAATAACAATTGTCAGCAATATTTGCAGCAACTACGCGTTCAGCAAATGCTTTACCAACCAGTTCGGCACCAGCAACATTCCAACCCTTGCCTGCAAAACCTTTTTCTTTGGATGATGCAGCACAAATTGTATGACCCTTGGTGTCATCAATCGCCTGAATTTCGATATGGCGACCAGAACGGAAAACTGACAAACGAATCTTGCCAGGATTTTTTCTTTTCAACGCACCGCGATTAGCCAGTGTACGTCTTTCTTCTGTAGATAAATGTTTCAACATTTTCTTTTTCCTTTTTTCCAATTCCCGTAACAGCGGGAATCAAAGTTAATTATTATTTCTTCTTACCTTCTTTGCGGCGGATTCTTTCGCCCTTATAGAAGATACCCTTGCCCTTGTATGGATCTGCTTTACGAACTTTATGAATTTTGTCCGCAAACTGACCAACCAGGCATTTATCAATACCCTGAACAGTAAATTCTGTTGGGGCAGCACCCATAACAACAGTCAGACCAGCTGGGATGTCCATGATAACATCATGAGAGAAACCCGCAATCAAAACCAACTGATTGCCTTTAACAGATGCTTTATAACCAACACCGTTCATATACATTGCTTTTTCAAAGCCTTTGGATACACCTTCTACTGCACTGCGAACATTGCGGGCCATTGTACCCCACATTGCGCGAGATGCTTTATCTTCTGAATCTTTTGGTGTGATAACAACCTGACCTTCTTCGATAGCGATATCGACCAAGCCAGCATTTTTTGTATCCAATGGTAATTTCAATTCACCTTTTGGGCCTTTGACGACCATGACGTTGTCTGCAATTGCGACTGTAACGCCATCACTCAGTTTAACTGGATATTTTCCTGCACGAGACATAACTTAATCCTCACTTTATTAGATAACCTTGCACAATACTTCGCCACCGACATTCATCAAGCGCGCCTTGTGATCAGTCATAACGCCATTTGGTGTAGATACGATTGCGATACCCAAGCCATTCAAAACTTTTGGCATTTTTGCACTGCCGGAATATACACGGCGACCTGGCTTAGATACAACGGAAATTTCCTGAATAGCACCGTTTCCGCCAACATATTTCAATTCGACAACCAAGTTAGAACGATGGTCATCAATTGCATCGATACGAAAATCAGTGATAAAACCTTCTTCTTTCAATACAGACAAAACTGCCTGACGCAATTTGCTGTTTGGAACGACGATAATTTCTTTACCTGCATTTTGACCATTACGAATACGGGTAACCATATCGCCGATTGGGTGTGTTAATGACATCTTTTACTCCTTAACGCAGCAGGGTTTCCCCTGCCCTGTTCTTCTACCAACTGCATTGTCCACAGTTGTGCTTGTTTATTTTACCAGCTGGATTTGCGTACGCCTGGCAATTTACCTTCACTTGCCATTGTACGAACCTGCTGACGACACAGACCGAACAAGCGAGAGAACCCGCGGGAACGACCTGTAATGCTGCAACGATTACGCAAACGAGTTGGGTTTGCATTACGTGGCAATTTTGCCAACTTTTTCATTGCTTCAATTCTTTCTTCTGGTGTCGCATTCACAGACATTTTTGCCTTGATTGTTTCACGCTTTTTAGCATACTGCGCAACCAGCTTTTCACGTTTGTGTTGTTTGTTAATTAACGCTAATTTAGCCATTTTCTTTCAACCTTTTTTAATTATTTCAAAACCAATGGCAAGCCGATTTTAGTCAGCAATGCACGTGCTTCATCATCTGTTTTTGCTGTTGTTGCGATAACGATATCCATACCACGGATAGCATCAATTTTATCAACAGAAATTTCTGGGAAAATCAAATGTTCTTTGATACCAAAGGCATAATTACCACGACCATCGAACTTGGATTTTGACAGACCACGGAAGTCCTTAACGCGTGGCAACGCAACTGTAATCAGTTTATCCAAGAAGTCATACATTCTTTTACCACGCAATGTAACTTTGGTACCAATAGGCTGACCTTCGCGCAAACGATATGTCGCGATAGATTTTTTGGCGCGTGTGATAACAGACTTCTGGGCAGCAATCGCTGTCAAGTCGTTTGCAGCAGCATCCAATTTCTTTTTATCAGATACAGCTTCACCTACACCCATGTTCAAAACAATTTTAGTCAGCTTTGGAACTGCCAACGCATTTTTGTAGCCGAATTCTTTTACCAATTCTGGCACAATTTCTTTTTCATAAATTTCACGCAATCTGCTTTGCATTTCTTTTTTCCTTAATGTTGTGTTCCCGTAACAGCGGGCAACAATTTACTTTTATTATATTTCAGCACCAGATTTCTTTGCAACGCGAACCTTTTTGCCACCTTCTACTTTGTAGCCAACGCGTGTTGCTTTTTTAGTTTTTGGATCAACCAATGCAACATTGGATACATGTACAGGTGCTTCGCGATCAATAATCTGACCTGGTTTTTCCTGTGTTGGTTTGATGTGCCATTTATGACGATTAACACCTTCTACCACAACACGTGATTCAGTTGGGCGCGCTTCCAGAACTTTGCCTTTGACGCCTTTATATTTTCCCGAAATAACTACGACTTCGTCGCCTTTTTTAATTTTCATTTTCGACCTTCCATCTGCTATTAGATTACTTCCGGTGCCAAAGACACGATTTTCTGAACGTCATATTTACGACGCACTTCACGGGCAATTGGCCCAAAGATACGAGTTCCAATTGGTTCAAAGTTGTTTTTGTTAATCAAAACAACTGCATTATCGTCAAAACGGATAATAGAGCCGTCTGGACGCTTTACTGGGAACTTTGTACGAACGATAATTGCACGCTGTACTGTACCTTTTTGAACTTTACCACGTGGAATTGCTTCTTTAATGGCAACTACAATTTTGTCACCAACTGTTGCATAACGACGATGTGAACCGCCCAAAACTTTGATACACATAGCTTTACGTGCACCAGAGTTATCTGCAACTGTCATAACTGTTTCATTTTGAATCATAACTTTAATCCTTTTCCTGCAGGTGGGGCAATCCCCCACCGCTTTGTTATAGGTTCCGACTGTCGCCTTATTATTCCCGAACCGACCTCAAAGAACCTGTTGATTATTAGTCAACTACTTCTACTGCATCGTCTTTGGATACACCAACGCGACCCTTAACAACCCAAGATTTTGTCTTAGAGATTGGACGATGTTCCTCAATCGCTACGATTTCACCAACTTTAAATTCGTTGTTTTCATCGTGCGCTTTATACTTTTTGTTCTGCTTAACGAACTTACCATACAGCGGATGACGGAAACGACGTTCCACTTCTACAACGACTGTTTTGTCGTTTGCTGTACTTACAACTGTTCCTTGCAGTATACGTCTTGGCATAACTATTATCCCTTATACTGTTTGTTTAACCCACGGATTTTACGGTAAAAAAGCGTACTTTTCACCCCAGAAACCGCGAATTAAATCATGGTTTTCTTTTTTCTGACTCTGCCTATGATACCTAAATTTTTAGAAATCTCAACAAAAATCAGCAATTTTTTTTATTTTTTTGCAGCGTTCAACTTTGTCTTTACGCGTGCAATTTCACGACGGGTCTGACGCATAACATGTGTTTTTGGCATCTGACCTGCTGCATGCTGAAAGCGCTGGTTCATTTGTTCTTTCTTCAAATCAGCCAATTTGCTTTCCAAAGCATCCATCGTCAATTCATTTTCAACTTTCTTTTCTGCCATTTTTAGCTACCTTTTTCTGTCCTGTCCCGCGGTTATTACACGGGACCGGAACCTAATTAGTTAACTTTACGTTCAACAACTTTTGTTTTGACTGGCAGTTTCGCCGCCGCCAATGCGAACGCTTCATATGCAATTTCTGGTTTTACACCGTCCAATTCGAACATGATGCGACCTGGTTTAACACGGCAAATCCAGTATTCAACAGCACCCTTACCTTTACCCATACGAACTTCGGCTGGTTTTGCAGTAACAGGAACGTCTGGGAATACGCGAATCCACAGTTTACCCATACGGCGCATATGACGTGTGATTGCACGACGCGCAGCTTCGATTTGACGCGCAGTAACGCGTTCTGGTGACATTGCCTTCAGTCCAAATGAACCGAACGCCAATTCACTGCCACCTTTCGCAACACCGTGAATACGGCCTTTATGCTGTTTGCGAAATTTTGTTTTCTTTGGCATTAACATAATACAAATCCTTCAATTTAATAATTTTCAAATTATTATTTGTGCTTTCTTTCGCTGCTGCCAGCATATTCAGCTGGGCGCGCCATTTCAGAAGCCAACTTTTCTTTATTAACAACGTCACCTGTGTAAATCCAAACTTTAACACCGATAACACCATATGTTGTCTTGGCTTGAATTGACGCATAGTCAATATCCGCACGCAATGTGTGCAATGGAATACGACCTTCGCGGATTTGTTCGCTACGTGCGATTTCAGCACCGTTCAAACGACCCGAGCACATAACTTTGATACCCTGGGCGCCTGCTTTCTGAGCATTTTGTACAGCTTTTTTCATTGCGCGTTTGAATGAAACACGACCTTCGATTTGCTGTGCAATGTTCTGCGCAACCAATTGCGCATTCAGGTCAGGACGGCGTACTTCGTAAATATTTACGACAACCTGGTCATTCTTAACCAGTTTCTTGATATCATTACGCAATGTTTCGATATCGGCACCGTTCTTACCAATAATCATACCTGGTCTAGAGGTATGAATAGTCACAACCACCTTTTTGGCAAAGCGTTCAATAACAACTTTAGCCAAGCCAGCTTTCTTTAACTTCTTTTCGATAAATTTACGAATCTTATCATCTTCTGCAACAAACGCTGCATAGTCTTTTTTATTCGCAATCCAACGTGAATCTGTAATCTTGTTGATAAATTCACGCAACGAAATTGGTGATACTTTCTGTCCCATTTTCTTTTTTCCTTAATATTAGTGGGGGCGTTCTTGAAGCATTTCTGCTTTATTCAGGAATTTTCATTCCATACCGCCCACCACGACTTGTATTATTTTGTTGTTTCTTTTTTTGCTGCCTTCTTTTTCGATGGCGCTACACCAGATTCCAAAACGATTGTCAAATTAGAAAAAGGTTTCAAAATCGGACGTGCACTGCCACGAGGTCCTGGCATAATACGCTTCATAGTCAACGCTTTGCCACACCAAATTTCTTTGACGAACAAAGTATCAACTGGCAGATTTTTGTTGTGTTCTGCATTTGCAACCGCAGACAACAAAGTCTTCAGCACTTCGCCAGCAACGCGTTTCTTCGAAAATTTCAAGACATCAACAGCGCGTTCAACTGGCAAGCCACGAACCATGTCGCAAACCAGATTCAGCTTCTGATGGCTAACGCGGATCATTTTATTAAATGCGCGAGCCTGATTTTCTTTAATTCCATATCTTGTCGTTGTCATAACTACTTACCTTATATTATTTTTTGCCTGCTGCGGCTTTCTTGTTAGCGGCATGACCCTTAAATGTACGTGTTGGAGCAAATTCACCCAACTTGTGACCAATCATGTCTTCTACGATTGACACAGGAATAAATTTGTTACCATTGTGAACTTCAAAAGTCAACCCAACCATTGGTGGCACAATTGTGCTACCACGTGACCAAGTTTTAATTGGTTTACGGTCATTTGTTTCATTTGCAACTGCTGTTTTTTTCAAAACAGAAGGATGAACATAAGGACCTTTCCATACTGAACGAGACATCATTTACTCCGTTTATTTTCTATTATTTTTTCTTCGCCAAATGTCTGCTACGAATAATCATCTTAGCAGTACGTTTATTGCTACGGGTACGATATCCCTTGGCTGGAATACCTGTACGTGATACCGGTTCGTGGCCCTTAGAGTGACCATTACCACCACCCATTGGGTGATCTACTGGGTTCATTGCCATACCGCGAACTGATGGACGGATACCCAACCAACGTGCGCGACCAGCTTTACCCAAGTTGACATTGCGTTGATCTGGATTAGATACGCTGCCAACTGTTGCCAAACAATCAGAATGAACTTTGCGCAACTCACCGCTGTTCATTTTAATCTGTGCATAAACACCGTCTTTACCCATCAACTGAGCATAGCAACCTGCAC
>JAGBVH010000020.1 GCA_017630405.1 Alphaproteobacteria bacterium | reverse complement strand
TCAGGCGACAGCCCGTCCGAGATCATCGCTCATGAGATCATCGGCCGTCTGATCTTCGCTGCCTCTCGTGCCGATCAGATCATCGGCCATCTATTGCCAATGAGCCAAACGCCGCCTCTCGCATCACGCCCGCGGGCATAACTCAGTCATAATATGACCGATTGATTAAATACACATTGTGTAATATAATAAAGCCTGAAATGGAGGTGATAAAAATGTCATTCAATGATTTAATGAATCTATACGGCGTCGATATTGAGTTTTTGAATGCTCAGTATGGCATACCGATTCGAACGTTGCAGAGTTGGAAAAGAGGCGAGCGCAGGCCGCCTGTTTATCTGCTGAATCTTCTTAATTACGCATTGCAGGAGGGTTTAAAATATGGCCAAAAATAAAATTGACCCTGAATTAATGGCCGAATATCGCCGATATGCAAAACGAGCAGATCAAAGGCTCGTGCGCCTCGAGAAATTGGCCGAGAGCGGCGACACAAATTATCAAGGCGTATTATCATATTCATATAAAAAGGCCGCGCAGGACGCGAAAAAATGGGGCTCAACAGGCGAGCGGCCGCGATTCAATGTCAAGCCTCCCGAGACGGCAGGCGAGATCAAGGCAAAAATAAAAGATATCGAGGCCTTTTTGGAATCGCCTACCAGCACGAAAAAGGGCATAACAGACGTATATAAAAAGCGAGCCGAGACATTTAATAAACGATTCGGCAAAAAAGGCGATAGGCCCGTCACATGGCAGGAATTAGCCAATTATTATAAATCCGATCAGGCAAAGGCGCTTGATAAGAGATACGGCTCAAAAACCATCGCGCGAGCTGTCAGGATTGCATCAAATGCAAAATCAAAATTGAATAAAGCACAAATTCAGGATTTACAAGAGGCCGTAAAGCAGGCCCGCGCAAAGGGTCAGAATTGGGATTTTCTCGAGCAGAGAACGGCAGGCGACAAACAGGTTAATGCTGCCGTTAATGCGATTATTGCAGGCGAGAAAATCGAGAAAAAGACGCCAGCGAAAAAATCATATATGCAGCAGGCTGTTAATGATCTGTCGAATCCGAATGCAGCATTAAGACGCGAGACACGCAGGGCAGCACGAAAAGCAAAACGAAATGTTAAAAAGAATGTGAAAAAGGCTGTCAATAAAGTTAAAAAGTCAAAAAAGCAGAGACAAAAGGCAAGGGCTAAAAAGAGGAAAAACAGGCGGAGGAAATAATATATATGCGAGATAGTATTATCCAACTAGAAAACCGCAGGCGCAAGCAATTACAGACAGAAAACCCATATAAATTTTTGAATTGGAGGTTATACAATTTTGAATCCTTATGCGCGATCACATCATATAAGAGAGCAGGCAAAAGTGTAGGAAACAAATCATATGCAAATTGTTTCATAATGGCCGACACGGAAACTAGCAAAAGCAAAACACGCGCTAAGGCTGCATCGAATCATGTTGTTATTTGGACGATCTCATTACGTTCAAATGGTTTTAATTGGTTTACATTATGGGGCTATAAACCGTCAGAATTGGCGCAATGCATACGAGCTATTAAAAACCATATCAGCGCCGACGAGGTTATTTTATACTGGCATAATCTTAGCTATGATTGGGTTTATATCAGAAAATTTATGTTTGCCGAATTTGGCCATCCTACGAAACAATTAAGCACAAAACCGCATTTTCCTATACTGTTTAAATGGTCCTGCGGTTTGATCTTCAAAGACAGTTTAATTTTAGCTCAGCGCTCGTTGGACAAATGGGCCCGTGATATGAATGTCGAGCATAAAAAGGCCGTCGGCAAATGGGATTATGAAAAGATAAGGAATCAAGGGTTTGATTTTACAGCAGACGAGGCCGAATATATCGAGCATGACACGCTGGCAGGCGTCGAATGTCTCGATGCAATGCGCATTGCATTAAACAAAACATACGGCACAATGCCATATACAGCGACAGGCATTCCGCGCGAGGCTTTACGCAAAAGGGCATTCGCTAACAGGGGCAGGGCATTATTTGAGCAATGCGTGCCGACCTACGAGCAATATTTAAAGCTCGAAAAAGTTTATCATGGCGGATATAGTCACGCTAACAGATACCTGATAGCATGCTATGGTGACGATATGTTAAAAAATGTCAGATGCTTTGATTTTACGAGCTCTTATTTATGGTCCCTTTTAGCGGGCCGTTATCCGATGGAGCGATTCAGCGCGATTGATTTCGAGATCACAAAAGAGGATATTTTAAACGATAACGAATATGGCTACATCTTCAAATTGACATTATATGACGTAGAATTAAAAGACGCATTCGAGGCGATGCCAGCGTTGCAATATTCGAAAACGGTCGAATGCATCGGCGAAGTGTTAGACAACGGCCGAATAACAATGGCTAATTATGTAGAGATATATCTCAATGAGATCGATCTCGAGATCATCGATAAACAATACAAGGCGCGTAAATGGGTAATAAGCGAATGTGAATGTGCAATGCTCGATTATCTGCCGCGCTGGCTGACAGATTATGTTTTCGAATGTTTCGAAAATAAGCAGAAATTAAAAGGCGTTGACCCTGTTTTATATGCCCTTGCAAAAGGCGCGGCGAATTCCTGCTATGGCATGATGTGCATGCATTCAATACGCGATTCAATGATAGAGGATTTTATAACAGGCGAGTATAAAAACGCGCTCGAAATTCCCGACGATATGCCCGAGAAGAAAAAACGCGAGATCATCGAAAAGCATAACAGGGCCGAATATGAGAAATTTGTTAATAATAAAAATTCGTTTTTGTGTTATCAATGGGGCTGCTATTGTACGTCGATAAGCATGCGTCAATTATTCAAACTCGGCGAATGTGTCAATAAGCACGGTAATATTAGCCGATGGATTTACAGCGATACGGACAGTATTTATTCTGACGATTGGAATTATGAGGCAATAGAGCGATTCAATGAGGAAACACGGCAGGCATTAAAAGCGAATAACTATGGCGCGGTAACTGTTAACGGTGTAGATTATTGGCTCGGCGTGGCCGTCTCAGAGGGCGACAAGGATTTATATACAGAGTATGTCGCATTAGGTGCAAAACGATATGCAGGCCGATGCAAGGCAGACGGCATGTTACATATAACTGTCGCAGGCGTGCCGAAAATCGGCTACAAGGCTTTAAATGATAATCTGAATTGTTTTAAAAAAGGCGCGATTTTTAACGGCCTGACAACTAATAAGCAGACGCATTTTTATGTTTATGTTGACGATATCTATATAGACGAGGACGGCAACGAGATAGGCGACAGCATCGATTTACAACCATGTGATTATATTCTAGACGAGGCAAAAATCGACCCGCTGGCATATTTCGAGCAATTAATGGATGGCGAGGCCGTGACCGAATACGAGGTGCAACAATATGAGGAATACTAAAAAGGAAATTAAAAAATATTATGATGTAAAATACGATATCGAGAAATATCCCGACGCATGGTGCATCGTGGTATGGTCGAAACGAGGCGCGGGCAAAACATACAGTATGCTCAAATATGGCGAGGAAGTAAAAAATACATTCCTTTATATGAAACGTACAAACGACGATATCGATTTTCTATGCTCAGGTGCAAAAATCAAAGACATCGCAAAAAAGGACCCGAGCCCCTATTATCCATTAAATCGTGATCTCGGCTGGAATGTTAAACCCGTTCTGATATCAAAAGGTTATGCGGGTTTTTGGCAGCATAACGAGAATAACGAGCCGACGGGCGAGCCATTCAGTTTTGCTATATCACTAAACAATGCAAAACAGATAAAAGGATTCGATTTTTCATATAGTAAATTTATGGTCCTGGACGAATTTATTCCTCAGATTGGAGAAGTCGTCAAACGCAAAGAGGGCGAAATGCTCCTTGATCTCTATATGACCGTCCTACGCGATCGCGAGGCGCGAGGCGGCGAGCCTTTGAAATTGATCCTGTTTGCCAATGCTGAGGAGATCAGCACGCCAATTACAAACACGCTCGAGATTGTAGACGACATGGCCGAGCTCGATGCAACAGGGCAGAGATATAAATATCTCGAGAATAGGGGCATTCTGCTGCATCATATCACACAAGAGGAATGCCCGCAGATAGAGGCAGAAAAAGGCGGCATATATAAAGGAATGCGCGGCACGGCATGGTTTGAAAAAACATTTGAGGGTCATTTTGCATCGAACGATTTTTCGAATGTCAAAACAAAACAGAGGCTAACAGGCTATTCGTGTTATGTTGCTGTCAGGCATCAAAGACATTGGACATATATATACCAGAATAAAAACAGCGGGCATTGGTATGCATGCGACACGCCAAATAAACCTATTATCTCGTATGATCTCGGCCGAGATAATGAGCGCGTCAGATTCTACGAGAATGAGCGGCCGTATTTGATCGATTTATGCATCAATGAGTTTATGGATTTTCAGCGCTATTCGTTTTATGACATGCTCATAAACTTTAAAGAGTTTTACAAGATATAACACAATGCGCTTGACATATATCACATTGTGTAATATATTGACAATGAGCATATGCTCATAAATAAATTTATTGGAGGTGAAAAAATGAAAACCGTTTACAGAATCGAAGATTTCGAGGACGGGGCCCAGTTCCTGCATTTTGCATCGCGCTGCATGGTTGTGTTGCATGATTGCGTTAATGAATTTACCTATTATAACGGCTCCGATCGCGAAAACGGAATGCTTGCATTAGAATATGAGCCGTTGGAGGTATCAGGCGAAATTCTTGATAAACTTATTCAGGAGGTATTAAATGCATAAAGATAATAAGATTTTAGATTTATTGCAGAGAATGCAATATAACGAGTTTTTAATGGGTGCATCTCATGTCGCTAATACTGTTATGAATGACAAGGAATGCAAGGCAGACAACAAACAGATTTATGATGCATTCAAGGACGATTTCGAAATGTTTGAATTTCTCAATGCAAAAAGTTTTGCATGGTCAACTGTTTTTTCAGATGCAATAACAGAGATAAACAGACGGCTCGATTTGATCGAGGCAATGTTAAAAGAAAAAGAGGATTCAGACAACACAAACGATTCAAGCACAAACGATTCAGATATTAATATTGGAGGTTTTTAATTATGGCTTTTAAGACAGCAGACACAAACAAGAATGAGCAGCAGGGCGAGAAGATCGCATACACAGTCGAGGTAACACGCGTAACATTGACCGAGAATGAGCACAGGGTTTTGTTTGATGCTAAGGTTAACGGCGTTAGTATCAGCGGTTTTGGATTCTGCGAATATACAAACCAGCAGGGCGAGCAGGGCACAATGGTTCAGTTCCCGCAGCGTAAAGGCAAGGATAGCACAGGCGCAGCGAAGTATTATAACATTGTATGGTTCCCTGTTAGCCGAGAGCTTAAAGCAGACATCGAAAAGCAGATTTGCAAATTCATTGACGAGATGTCATAATGATAATGGGTAACATGCAAACGGTTTTTCATAAACACTATTTCCTTTCTAAAGAGCACAGCGCACAATGCGTTGTGCTTTTTTAATTCTCGTTATAAAATGAAAATAATTCAAGGAATCGGAGGACAAAAACAAAATGGAGGTTGTAAACATGGATATCCCGACATTAGTTTCGAGCATTGGTTTTCCCATAACGGCATGCATTGGCCTGGCCTACTTTTGCAAAATAATGATAGACCGCAATAACGACAATTTAGGCCGCCTGTTTGACATATACGACAAGGCCAACACGGAAAATCGCGAGGCGATCAGGGCATGCACAGAGGCAATAAACAAATTATGTGACAGATTGGAGGACGTCGACAAATGAAAACATCAGAGGCAGGAATCAAGCTATTAAAGGAATTCGAAGGCCTGAGATTAACAGCATATAAATGTTTACCGAGTGAAAAATATTTCACTATTGGTTATGGACATTATGGCCCCGATGTTAAGATCGGCATGCGCATCACAGCAGAGCAGGCCGAGAAAATGCTCAAAAAGGATTTGGGCAGATATGAAGATAATGTTATGCGGTATGACCGCGTTTATAATTGGTCACAAAACGAATTCGATGCATTGGTGTCATTCTGCTATAACATCGGTTCAATAGATCAGCTGACAGATTACGGCAAAAGAGACAGGCACACGATAGCAACAAAAATGCTGCTATATGTAAAAAGCGGCAATACAGTTTTGCAGGGCCTTATAAATAGACGTATCAAAGAGCAGGCGTTGTTTTTAATGCAGGCGCCTGTCATGGATCCATCGCGAGAGATCGCAAAGCCGACATTAAGGCGCGGAATGAAGAACAGCAAACAGGTCAGGATTCTGCAGCAGAATCTAAACGATGCTATAAATGCAGGCCTAGAAATTGACGGTTCATACGGTCCATTGACAAAACAGGCTGTCACCGATCTGCAGCAGAAATATTATAACGTCCTGTATTTCGATAAAATCGATGGAATCTACGGCCCGCACACGGCTGCCTGTTTAAAGGAGGTTTTAAGCAATGGCATTTGATGCATATTTTTTCAATTTTCAGAAAAAAGAAAATTCAACATTGACGCCAACACAGGCACAATGGGAGGCGGGCGCCGATCTCATGATTAATCTGCTCGACGAGACGAGCATTTTAAATCCTACATTCAGGCTCGAATTGTCAACACCTCCGATGGCATCGGCGACAAAATATAACTATTGTTACGTTCCTGATTTTCATAGATTCTATTTTATCGATGATTGGTCGACATATCGTAATTTATGGATTTGTAAATGTCATTGTGATGTGCTGGCATCGTTTAAAAGCGAGATCATAGCATCGAGACAGTATGTTATCAGATCGGCATCAGCATTTGATACATATATTAGTGATGCATTATATCCTGCTACAACACACGAGATTCAGGGGCTCGATATTAAGCCCCTGCTATCTCAGGGAGGGTCAACAGATTTTGTTTTTGCCGATCATATGTCGTATTTAGTCGGCGTCGTTTCATATACTGTTTATAATGTCGGCTCAAATGTTTATTATTGGATGACAGAATCAGAATTGCAATTCTTAATGAGCCTGCTCATGAGTGATAATAACTGGATGTTTGGCAGCGATACATCGTTAACAGGCCCGATGCAAAAGGCGCTAACGAATCCGATTCAATATATTGTTTCATGCATTGCCCTGCCGTTCGAACGTCCTACACCGACGCAGGACGGGTCAAACGGCGTGCAGGCTGTAACATCAATTGCATACGGATGGTATACATTAACGAATTTCAACACGGCTGTTTTAAGGGATAATTTTACATATACGAAATTGTTTAATTTCTACGATATCCCGAAACACCCGCAGAATAGCAGAGGCCTTTATATGAATGCCGAGCCGTTTACACATTATGATCTCGAATTCGAGCCGTTCGGCATCATATCATTGCCAGCAATTACGATGCTTGAATTGTCACGCCTCAGATGCTTATTAACGGTCGATCTCGTAACAGGCGCGGCAATTCTTAAAGTTGATAACCCGTTAGACGTTAACCATAACATTTTATGCTATCGCACAGGACAAGTCGGCATACCTATTCAATTATCACAAATGAGCGTTTCGAATTTCGGTAAATTCTCGAGCGCATGGAGCGCGGCGGCGTCATTATTTCGCGGCGATCTCGGCGGGGCAGTCTCAGGCATTGCAGACGTTGCAAAAGGTTATACACCGTCTCTCGAAACAACAGGCTCAAATGGTTCATTAATGAGCATATCAACATATTATCGCACGCCTATTTTGCATTCGCGATTTTTGGAGGTTGTAGACGATGATAATGCAGACAATGGCCGACCGTTAATGGCTGATCGTTTGTTATCTTCACTCTCAGGCTATACGCTGATCGATAACCCGCATTTAGCCCTATCATGCACAGCAGGCGAAACAGAGCAGATTGTAACATTCATGAAAAGCGGATTTTTCATTGAGTAGGTGACATTATGGCCTTGCAATATTGGGATTATAATTACGCACAAACAGTTTATCAGGCCCTTTTATATGCTGGCTGCACCGATAACGGCGCAGCTGGCATTATGGGCAATTTATATGCAGAATCAAATATCTGTCCGTTTAGGCAGCAAAACGATTATTCAACAGGCTATACATATTCATTACAGCTAACAGAAACATTCAGAGCGAATGATAAAAACTATTTTGTCTATTATGACGGCGATACGGGCTATTCACTCGCGCAATGGACAGATTACGACAGACGATCGAATTATTGGGATTTTTGCGGACAGCAGGGCATCGGCGACGGCACGTTATCATTGCAATTTTTAATCCATGAGATGCAAACAGGTTTTGCATCATGTTGGGCCGTTTGTACTGACCCTAACAAATCATTGCTCGAATGCTCGAATAAAATACTATTGGATTTTGAGAGACCCGAGCAACACGGCCCCGACGTTCAGGCAACTAGATATAGTTATTCATCACAGGTTTATAATGATTTTTCAGGCCTGCCGCCTGCTCCGCCTTATATGGGCGTGCCTATTTGGCTTTTATTTAAATTAAAAGATAAAAATTTTGGTTTCATTTGATTTTCATTTGAAAATATGATATATAGAAATTACAGGGGCCCCGAGCCGAAATACCGACATAATCTGATTATGATTTCGCAGGCGTGGTTGCCGCCTCCGATCGGAGGAAACAGAGGGGCCCCGTTATTTTTATATAAGCGAGGTAATATTATGCTAAAGGAAACATTGTCATTGTTGGCAGCAGGCTATTCGAAAAAAGAGATCGATGCAATGCGCGAGGCAGACAAAAAGGCAGAGGCAGAGGCGGCCGCAAAAAAGGCAGAGGACGAAAAGCAGGCTGCTGCTAAAAAGGCCGAGGACGATGCAAAAAAGGCCGAGGCAGACAAACAGGCCGAGAGCGAGGCATCAAAGAAAATCGCAGAGCTCGAAAAGCAGCTGGCCGAGGCAAAAGAGGATTTGAAAAAGTCACAGGCAGGAAATGTTAACAACCCAATTCCTGCCGATAAAAAGGTAACTGATGAGCAAAAGACAACAGAGCTTTTAGCTCATTTGGCAGAATATATGTAAACAGGAGGATTTATTTATGGCTATTACACCACAGGACGGTTATTTGATCTTACAGAACGCTGTTGAGCAGATCATGGGCATTGAGGCCCCCGATACCATTGACGAAAGTAATTTTCTCGACGTAGGCAACACGGTTGCTACATACTCGCAGGAAATTGTTTTTAATGCGATTAATATTTCTCTCGGACGTTTTGTTATGGCTGTTAGGCCTATCGACGAGGAATTCAGCATTTTGCGCTCGATCAGCACAAAGGAATTTAACCATCGATTCAGGAAGATTTCATTTTATTCTAAGAAAACAAAGCCGAGCGGCATGTTTAACACTGATCTCTACACTAACCATAAGTCAGGTTATACAGCAGGCACGAATGGCGATGCAGACGTTACAACAGGCCGTACACCGTCTACACCGTCTCAGTGGGAGCAGAATTTGGCAATTTCGCTCGAGCTCAATTTCGGCAAGTCTACAACATGGCAGTATTGTGTTACAAATCTGCTCGTTGATGGCAAATATGCTTTTCAGGATGAATCAGAATGGATTCAGTTTATCGAGGGCTACATGACACAGCATAGCAACGATATGAAGATGGAGCGAGAGGCATTCAACAGAATGACATTCCTCGGTCATGTCGGCGTTAACTATGCAGCAGGCGTCTCGACAGGCGGCGCAGCATCAAAAGGCGTTAAGAATCTGACAGCAGGATTCAATGCAAAATTCGGCACGTCATATACATCGGCACAGCTGAGAACGACATATTTGTCTGATTTCCTTGCATATTTTGTATCTGAGGTTAAGCAGGATATCAAGAAAATGCGCAGAAATAACATTTTCTATCATTATTATCCTGTTATCACAGAGAACGGCGAGAGCTATCATTTGCCGAGACATACACCGACAAGAATGCAAAAAATGGTTTTGCTCGATGAATTCTGGACCGATGCAGAGGCATATGTTATGCCTAGAGTATTTAACACGGAATATCTCGACAAGGGCAATTTCGAAACTATCGAATTTTGGCAGTCACCTGCCGCGCCATCTGAGATCGATGTTACGGTCCCTATCCCTGCATGGCTTAATACCATCATGACAGGACAGACGGCATCTGATACAACAGCCGATGTTAATATTGATTATTTCCTCGGCGCGATCTTCGACCGTGATGCTTGTATGACCGATATGCAGGTCGAAAGAGCATTGACTAGCGGAATTGAGGCCCGCAAGGGATTTTCGAATACCTGGTACACGTTCGCGAAGAATGCGATTTCCGATCCTACCGAGAAAACCATTTTGTATATAATGGCTGACCCGAGCAGCGACGGCGGCGACGATTCAGGCGACGATTCAGGCGATGATTCAGGCGACGATTCAGGCGACGGCAACACATAAGTATATACTATCTCGTATATATAAAAACGGTTTAGCCCTGCCCCTATGGGCGGGGCTTTACTGTATATGGAGGTTTTAAATGTTTGAATTTGATAATAAATATATGCCGTTTGACTACGAAAAAGAGATGCAGATAACGTCGCATTATAAGCCGAGCCCGAAAATGCGAGGCAATAAGGCCTTTAAATTTTGGAAAAGGGCATTAATGCAGCGCGCCATGTCTGTTATCGATGCCGATCTGCCCGACGAATGGCAGGGCACGATTCGGGATTTCTTTTATGGCCTGCTCTTTTATCGTGGCTTTTTGGGTATATATTACGATAATAAATATGGCCTTGTTTTTCAGCCCGTCGGCCTTGCAGAGCAGGGATTTTATTATCAGCCTACAAAAGCGCTGATATCAAATCCTGCCTATGATAACCCCGTCGAAAAGACGATTAACAAGGATATCGCCATCATTAAATTGACGCCTGATTATATGGGTGTTTTGGATATCGTGAATTACTATGCCGAGAGGCTGGCAGGCATTGACGGCTCGATTAATATTGCGATCTTAAACAGCCGATTCGGCAAATTGGCCCTTGCAAAAAACAAGGCGGCTGCCGAAACTATGAAAAAGGTTTATGATGCTTTTTCAAATGGCGAGCCGTTCAAAGTAATTGACGGTAAAATATTTCTGTCCGACGATATGCAAACACATGAAAAACCATGGGAGGCAATGGAGCTCGAGCAGACAAAAGACAATTATGTATTAGATTTAATATTGCGTGACGCACAAACACTGTTATGCTCATTTGATCGCGAATGCGGAATACCTACATTGTCAAACAATCAGAAAAAAGAGAGGCTCATAACAGCAGAGGCAGAAATGGGCAATTTTGACGGGCAGGCCCGTTCGCTCGTTTGGGTTAATACATTGAATAGCTCAGCAGATATCGCAAACAGGCTTTTTGCTGATCGGCTTGAAAAACCGCTCAAATTTGCATTGCATTATGATATGTCAGAGCAGCAGGCAGAGGATAACACAGAGGAGGTTGACGCAGAATGAAATTTACATTGTCAGGCCTTGAATCATTTATGAATGGACAAAATGATTCACTTTTTGAATTTATTAACATTCCTGATAATTTCCCTACCGATGCGAGCCCTCAGCTTGCAAAGGCTGTTATCATGGAGCGCTACGGCGAAATGGAAACACTTTATTCTGACCCGTATAGGCTCAAATTTGCAACAGAGGTATTTTTCAGGAAACACAAATTGACATTCGATAAATGGTTTTCTGCAATTAATCTCGAATATGAGCCCCTTTATAATTTCGACAGATACGAGGAATGGACCGACGAAACGGCAGGCCAGCGAGCAGGCAGCACACGCGATGCAATGAGCGGAAATAATAGCCGTGTAAATTCGGGCTCCGATCAGATCAGCAGCGCGGAGGATTCAAATATACTCAATTCCGAATCTGCTACACATTCAGGCTCAAACGATGCAACAGACACGATGCATATTAATGAATCGACAGCCGACAATGTTAAATCTGATAAGATCAGCACGGATTCAAAGAGCAATACAAACAATACGGCTAATAATAACAATGTCGCTGCCTATAATAGCACGACGTTACCGACAGCAGACGCGCAAAGCGCATACGCAAACACAAATGAGACTGACGCAGGCACGGAATCAACAGAGACGCAGGGCATTAATAGCCGTTCGGGTTTAAACTCGACAGAGCATAGCGGCGACGATTCTGCGACGGATAATAAAAGCGGGTCCGCATCGGAAAATAAAACGGCCAACAGTACGAATAATCGGACAGATTCAGAAATTGAGAATACGTCACAAAATAATGAATCTTCAAGCACAGAGGCCGACAGCAGGAATGCGACGCACAGAGGCCATTTATACGGCAACATTGGCGTCACTACGAGTAGTGCGCTTTTAATGGAATACCAGGACGCGGCCAGCTGGAATTTTTATACACATGTTGCTGATCTCTATGCAGAGGAATTGTTATTAATGGTATATTAATATTAAGGAGGTTTAAAACCATGACAAAAGTAGTAAACGGCATGACGGTTGTTTATAAAAAGGTTAGCGGCTGGAATGGCGGACCGTTGAAACCAACCGTCACAAACACAACAGGCACAGCAGATTTGCAGACGGCTGTCACGGCTGCCCTCAATGGCATCGCTACAATGACAGACGGCGAAAACATACATATTATTGTTAATGTTAAGGAGGTGACATGATATGTCATTCTATGATGATTTGAACAAGTTTGTGCACAATTACCCATATACAAATTATCATGAGGTTGTTTTGGATTTTCTGCAAAAACTCGTTGCAGAGCTCAAAAAGATCGTAGACGATGCCGACCTTGAGCACATCGGCGAACGTCTCGACGGCATCGATGCAATGCTTAATACAGAGGCCGAGAAAATACAGGCGCTCGAATCTGCGAGCGTTGCCGCATCAGATGCAATTCAGTCATTGCGAGCAATTACAACGGCGCACACGCTTGATCTCGAGCAGATACACAGCGAGATTGACGGCGTTATCGATCAGATAACAGAGGCCGTCGAAACATTGCAGGGCGAAATGGCTGATATGACGACAGATTTTGAAAATTATAAATCCGCAACAGATACAAGGTTGCGAAATGTTGAGACGGCAGCATTCGACCCGTCGCAGATCGTCATGACAAATTATCCTTTTAATTTTGCGATCTCATTGTTAGATGGTAATAAAAAGGGCATAAAAATCGTTCAGGATTCGACAGCCAGCACGACAGATTCTATTACATGGGTAGACGGCGGCAATTATCAGCCTACAAATATTCCTGAAAAACAAAGATTTACCCTGTCACATAAAATCATACGTTTTGCTAATTCGGGCAATGCTTGCCATATTGTTATCCCGTCAATTATTCCATGTGTTTACAGAACGGCCGTAAACTGGCAATTGTATTTTTATTGCAATAGATGGATTGGCGCGACAAGTGATAACAACGGCATATCATATACAGACGGCATCGCATTTACAGATTTGTTGGCCGTCGGCGGAGTACAAAAAAGCGTGTCTAGCACAAACCCTTGTTTCGTTGATCTCGAATTGTTCCCTAATCAGGAAACGGGTTGTTATGATCTGCACATTTATAATGGTCGTAACGGTGTTTATACAACTAATGATTTTAAAGTAGCATCTATTATGATTCTGCCTCTTAATATCGTCGGTACTACGCAGGCAGAGACAAGGCAGAAATATTTTAATCTGTTTAATACATATCTGCCGCAAACAGTTGATGGCATTGAAAACACCATTGAATCAAGCATAAACGAGGCGTTAGCGCCTGTTAATCAGGAATTATCAAGAGCTTTTAAAGCTCAGGATATCGACAGCCTGTCATTTACACCAGCAACAGGCGTGACAGTTGTCTCTAATCACTCGCATTGCATGAATAAAGTTTATTCAGACGGCGTATATGCATATTTTTCATCGATTTATAACATTGATCTCGTTGTAAATGTTGCAAATCTTGAAACCAACACAACATATACAATCGGCGATTTTGATATTTCGTTATATCCGATCTCAGGCAGCCGCACGGTTGACGTTGCCATCGAATCGCCCAATAATGGCTCATTTGGTTCATTCTCGAATGCAGGACAAGTTGCCATTAAAGCATATGGCACATTTGGCGATTCTGTCAGGGCTAGAATAACGGCTACAATAACAGATAGGCATATTGTTACATAACCCCTTTTAATCTTCTCTATTCGCGAGGCCTTGCCATATGGCAGGGCCTTATTTATGCCCGCGGGCGTGATGCGAGAGGCGGCGTTTGGCTCATTGGCAATAGATGGCCGATGATCTGATCGGCACGAGAGGCAGCGAAGATCAGACGGCCGATGATCTCATGAGCGATGATCTCGGACGGGCTGTCGCCTGA
>JAGBVH010000003.1 GCA_017630405.1 Alphaproteobacteria bacterium | reverse complement strand
GTACGATATCCCTTGGCTGGAATACCTGTACGTGATACCGGTTCGTGGCCCTTAGAGTGACCATTACCACCACCCATTGGGTGATCTACTGGGTTCATCGCCATACCGCGAACTGATGGACGGATACCCAACCAACGTGCGCGACCAGCTTTACCCAAGTTGACATTGCGCTGATCTGGATTAGATACGCTGCCAACTGTTGCCAAACAATCGGAATGAACTTTGCGCAACTCTCCGCTGTTCATCTTAATCTGTGCATAAACACCGTCTTTACCCATCAACTGAGCATAGCAACCTGCACTGCGGGCCAACTGACCACCTGCGCCTGGTTTCAATTCAACGTTATGCACCATTGTACCGATTGGCATATTTTTCAATGGCATTGTGTTACCTGGTTTAATATCTGCGCGTGCAGAAGAGATAACAACATCACCCGCTTTCAAATCACGAGGTGCCAAAATATAAGAACGCATACCGTCTGTGTATTCAATCAATGCGATAAATGCAGTACGGTTTGGATCGTATTCCAAACGAATAACTGTCGCTGGAACATCCATCTTTTTGCGTTTAAAGTCAATTAAACGATATTTACGTTTGTGACCGCCACCCTGATGAGGAACTGTCACATGACCAAAATTATTACGTCCACCTTTGGACTTCAAACCAACTGTCAATGCCTTTTCTGGCGCACCACGGTGCAATTCACTGCGGTCAACCTGAGTCAAACCACGTGTACCCGGTGTTGTTGGCTTATAATGTTTCAATGCCATTTTTTTCTTACCTTTGTTTATGCCTTGACACTAGCATCCATAATTCTGGGTTCTCTGCCAAGGCCGTTTATTATACTATATATTTGCGGACAAATCCAGTTTTGCATCTGCCGGCAAGGATACATACGCTTTCTTTACAGTGCGCTGTGTTCCTGTGCTGCGACCACGGAATGTTTTTACCTTGCCCTTGACAACTACAATGTTAACCTTGGTTGGCTTAACACCATAGATAGCCTGAACGGCATTAGCAACATCTTCTTTAGTCGCATTTGCTGCTACTTCAAACGCAATCGCGCCATTTTCAGAAAGTTGAGCAGCCTTTTCCGAGATAATCGGACGACGCAGTATATCATAAATACCGGCGGTCGCAACGACTTTTTTCTCTGTATTAACTTTTTTTTCTGCCATTTTGCTTACCTTCAATTCTTAAGATTACGCCAATCTAGCTTCAACCGCTTTGACTGCATCAGCTGTCAAAACCAACTTTTCATGTTTCAGAATATCCAAAACATTCAAGCCGATTGCAGGCAGAACATCGATATTCGCGATATTTGCCGCGGATTTCTTGAAGTTTTCGTCCAATTCTGTTGCGCCTACGAACAAAGCAGATGCAATATCCAGTTTTTTCAACTGTTTTGCAAACGCATTTGTCTTTGCGGCTGCCAATTTTTCAGAATCAATAACAACCAAGCTGCCATCTTTTACTTTAGAAGACAATGCCATTTTCAAGCCCAAGCTACGAACTTTCTTTGGCAAATCGATGCTGTGGTCACGAACAACTGGCCCATGAACAACACCACCGCCACGCATGTGAACATTATATCTTTCACCCTGACGTGCATTACCTGTCTTTTTCTGCTTGAATGCTTTTTTACCACTACCCTGTACATCAGATACAGTTTTTACTGCATGTGTACCGGCACGCTGTTTTGCACGCTGCCATGTGACAACACGATGCAAAATGTCTGCACGTGGTTCCAAACCAAAGATAGCATCGGACAATTCTACTTTGCCGACTGCTTTGCCATCAAAATTAATAATATCTAATTGCATTTTATTCACCTCACTCTTGCTGTCGCTGTTACTTTATTATTCCGCCACAGCTTCTGTTTCGGCCGCTGTTTCAGCTACAACTTCTTCTGCTTTTGCAGCAACTGTTGGAACTGGCAAATCTTTGTGTTCTTTTTTGACTGCGTCAGAAACCAGAACGAATGTGCCATTTGCACCTGGAACTGCGCCTTCAACAAAGATCAAGTTTTCAACTTCATCTGTGCCGAACACTTTCAAATTCTGAACGGTGACAGTTTCATTACCCATCTGTCCCGCCATCTTTTTGCCCTTCAATACACGACCTGGCCATTCACGCATACCGGTACTACCGATAGAACGATGAGCCTTCAAAACACCGTGTGATGCTTCCTTACCGCCAAAGTTATGACGTTTCATAGCACCTTGATAGCCTTTACCTTTGCTTGTTGCTTGGACATCAACGAATTGACCGGCAACAAAATGAGACGCCAACAATGCTGTCCCTGCTGGGATTACGCAATCGTCAGATACACGGAATTCTACGACCTTGCGATATGGCTTTACGCCGGCCTTTTCCGCTGCAACAGCCTGAGGCTTTGCAACATGTTTTGCTTTGGCTTCGCGCAAACCCAAAATGTTCGCTACATAACCATTTTTTTCCTGCGTGCGATTTCCAATGACGGTGCAATCACCAACAGCCAAAACTGTTACAGGATGTGCAACGCCGCCATCATCATACAGACGCGTCATTCCAATTTTTGTTGTAATTAATCCGCTACGTTTCATTTTTTTTTGCCTTTGTTTATGTCAGAGGTTGGTATGATTCAGAATAATCCCACACCAACACTAACAGTTTATTTTATTTTTACAATTTAATTTTTACATCTACACCTGATGCCAAATCCAACTTCATCAAGGCATCCACTGTCTGAGGGGTTGGATTAACAATATCGACAACCGCTTTATGATTGCGGATTTCGAACTGTTCACGTGATTTTTTATCAACGTGTGGTGAACGGTTTACTGTAAACTTTTGAACCAGTGTTGGCAAGCGAACAGGACCGACTACGTCTGCGCCAGTACGCTTTGCTGTTTTAACGATTTCTTCGACCGATTCCATCAAGATACGGTGATCAAACGCTGTTAACTTGATGCGAATTTTAGATGCTGGTACCATTCTCGTTTTCCTTATATCTATCAGGGCCGGTAATCACTGACACTTTTAATTCAGTTACACCGACCCCTTTTGTTTACTTATTTAATGATTTTTGCTACAACACCGGCACCAACTGTGCGTCCGCCTTCACGGATAGCAAAGCGACGACCTTCGTCCATAGCAATAGGAGCAATCAATTGCACTGTGATACGAACGTTATCACCTGGCAAAACCATTTCTTTGTCTGCTGGCAAAGTGATTGTACCTGTTACGTCTGTTGTGCTGAAGAAGAACTGTGGACGATAGTTAGAGAAGAATGCTGTATGACGGCCACCTTCTTCTTTCGTCAAGATATAAACTTCAGCTTCGAATTCTGTGTGTGGTGTGATGGAACCTGGTTTGCAGATAATCTGACCACGTTCTACATCTTCTTTCTTTGTACCACGCAACAGCAAACCTACGTTATCACCGGCTTCACCCTGATCCAACAATTTGCGGAACATTTCAACACCGGTAACTGTTGTTTTCTGAGTTGGACGCAAACCTACGATTTCGCATTCGTCACCAACTTTGATAACACCAGATTCTACACGACCTGTTACTACTGTACCACGACCTGTGATAGAGAACACGTCTTCGATTGGCATCAAGAATGGTTTGTCAACTGGACGTTCTGGCATTGGGATGTATTCGTCGCAAGCCTTCAACAAAGCGTCGATAGCTTCTTTACCCAAACCGTCGTTCTTTTCTTCAACAGCAGATACTGCAGAACCGCGGATGATTGGAGCATTGTCACCGTCGAAACCGTTAGAAGACAACAGTTCACGGATTTCCATTTCAACCAATTCCAACAATTCTGGATCGTTTGCCAAGTCACATTTGTTCAAGAAAACGATGATTTTGCCCATACCTACCTGACGAGCCAACAATACGTGTTCACGTGTCTGTGGCATAGGACCGTCAGTTGCAGCAACAACCAAAATCGCACCGTCCATCTGAGCAGCACCAGTAATCATGTTTTTAACATAGTCAGCGTGCCCTGGACAGTCAACGTGTGCATAGTGACGATCTGCAGTTTCATATTCTACGTGTGCTGTATTAATTGTAATACCACGTTGTTTTTCTTCTGGTGCATTGTCGATTTGATCAACACCTTTTGCAGCGTCTGCACCAACGCCATAGTAGTGAACAATTGCCGCTGTCAATGTTGTTTTACCGTGGTCAACGTGACCAATTGTACCAATATTGACGTGTGGTTTGGTTCTTACATACTTTTCTTTTGCCATAGTTTTCTCCTTAGGCTTTGTTTGTTAAGTTAAAACTTCTTGTTATTATTTCGTCAGCTTCTTGATTACTTCGTCAGCAACGTTTGATGGGACTTCGTCATAGTGTGACAATTCCATATATGGGTTTGCACGACCTTGTGACAAAGAACGCAATGTTTTT
>JAGBVH010000019.1 GCA_017630405.1 Alphaproteobacteria bacterium | reverse complement strand
TTTTTTAGCAACTGGTTTTTTAACTGCTACTTTTTTAACCGCAACTTTTTTTGCAGCTGGTTTTGCAGCAACTTTTTTTGCAGGTGCTTTTTTAGCAACTGGTTTTTTAACTGCTACTTTTTTAGCAGCTGGTTTCGCAGCAACAACTTTTTTTGCAGCAGGTTTAGCAACGACTTTTTTAGCTGCTGGTTTTGCAGCAACTTTTTTTGCAGCAGGTTTAGCAGCAACTGGTTTTTTCGCCGCAGCTTTTTTTGCTGGCTTCAAGAATGAAAATGCCATTCTTCTCTCCTTTCATATTTTTGTTTTAGCATAGAACAAATTCTATTTTTTGTTCTTACTTTATATTTTATATGAAAGAATAAAATTAGTAAAGAAGAAAGTGTATTTTTTCTTGTTATGAATATAATTTTTTAAAACCGTTTTCTATTTTTCTAATATACTCGGCATCATTGTCACGCCAATATTTCGGATCACGCATCATACGACGCAAATCAGAATCAGATAAAATTTCCGTTTCGTTTTTATCTGTTTTTACATCTGGTTCCATCGATTGCATCATCTTGTACACACCTTGGATTCCCTGGGCTGTAGAACACAGCTCTTCAAACGCATCATGTGGTAAAAACTTTTCGCCGAACGCATTTATCGCACGCATTGCATCACGCATTTTTTCAGGTCCACCAAAAAATTTATTTAATTCTGTCATCGCTTTTGTTTCATTTTGCACAGAAAATAATTCTGATAAAACTGGTGATAAAAATTCATTTGCGATTTCATAAATTTTTTCAACTTGTGAATTTGTTAATCCAATTTCGTGAAATTTTTGTCTCACATTTTCATCATCAAACATTTCATTTGTTGGATATTCATTTGCCGATTCGGGCACACCAATCGCACGATTAAATTTATTTTTTATTTGTTCATCAGAATCCTTATTCGGAACCGTCACCATTGTTCCAATCTTTTTTTCCAATTCAGAATATGATTTAAGTAATGCTTCTGTATTCAAAGTACCATCTTGGTTTTGAAATTTTTCAGGAATTTGTTCCATTATTTTTTTCCTTTGGTTTCGTTTGATTTACGCAGAAAGAATATTCCGCCTAATGTAAAAACTGTTTGTAGTGTTACGAATATATCTGTGTCACCAACCGCGTATGCAACCAATGCTGATATTATCCCTGCTGCGGAAATCATATAGGTTCGATATCCAGATAAAAATCCACCCTTGATAATTTTTTGCATATGCACCTCCAGATTACAGATAAAACAAAACGTCATCTATATCTGCGATATAGCCGCGACATGTCGCCCAATCTGGGATACTGTCCGAATAATGAAATTTAGTTGCGCCAAAACAACAATCAGGCAAGCCGCCCGCCAGCATACGCGACACAGTTCGCAAACACATTTGAAAACCGTGATCATTTGCAGGCACAGACAACAATTCGTGACGCACCGAGGCTTCATCCAAAGAATCAAAAATCGTTTTGTCAGAAACTATTTTTAAAACATCTAAACCGCTGGCACGTGATATATTTGCAATCATTGAAGCAAATGCTTCGACCAATGTTAGTGAACGCGCATTTGTTTGAGCATAAATTACACGTGCGATTTGATATGCCGGTGCCTGTGATGCATCCGGATTACTTATCAATGTTAATTGCATTTTGGCCTTCTTGGGTTTTGAATAAGAAAACCCGCACAAGAAAATGTGCGGGAATAAAAAAATCCACATCTAAATGTGGACACTATCGTTGCTCTTGATAGCATTTATAGTATCACAAAAAGGGTTAAAAGTCAAGAACTTTTTTTCAAAGCCGCAGTTTCCGTGGCTTTCAGACGGTTATTTCGTCACCATAAACCAACATATATCGTGTATCATGACGCAAAACCAATGCGCCGTTATCGTTTATTCCGATAAGTTCCGCAATCTCGCCCTGGTACTTAACTTTCTTGTTTAACATTGCTGCCAATTCAGTCCAGCGGACACGAACACGTCCAAAGTCAGCACGCATCCATTTATCCATATTGCGCATCAGGCGGGTCAATAATTCGCGTAATGGCACATCTGCGGCATAAACATCCATTTTGGTCGTTTTATATCCAGTCACAGTTGGGTTGGACATAACATTTATACCAATACCAACAATCACAAACGGCCCCGCGTATTCAATCAATACGCCTGCAATTTTTTTACCGTCAACCAAGATGTCATTTGGCCACTTGATTGTTGGATGAATACCAAAGGAGGCAATCGTTTCTGCCACTGCCACACCAATCGCATAGGACAGACGCGGATCGCGTTCTGGGATTTTATAAATAAAACTTACATACAAATTGCCATGATGAGATACCCAGGCACGCCTGTGACGACCACGCCCCGCAGACTGGGCCAATGCCCATACCGCCGTACGGTCAACTGCATTCCCAGACACCACCAGTTCATGTGCATGATCTTGGGTGCTTGGGATTTTATCAAACGAAATTAATTTATATCCCGCCAAGTTGGTATACCCCATTGTTGTTTTGTATGATTTCGCGACCAAATACCTTGCGCAATTGGTATATCGCCGTATCAATTGTATGAGTTGTCACGTCGGGCGCATAACCCAATGCGCGCTTAAGTTCGTCAGACGACAGTCCTCCTGTTTTATACAACAAGACTATTATCTGTGTCTGAATACGCGGTAATGATACAGTTTTGCCCAATACAGAGTGCACAATATCCTCGCTGTCATCAGCGGCCAATATGATTGATTTTAATTCGGTGGGGGTGACGGGTCCTTTTATCCCCAGATTGTCAAAATCCAAATCGATTACGGATGATGCGTCTAAAACAGTGGCGTTCAAATCAGCCAAGATTTGTCGCCATACGGCATCGGACGTATAAATGCGAACACCACTTAACATATACCCAGCATAAACCATACAGCTTCAAATGTCCAATAAAAACCGCAACGGGAAAGAGTTGCGGTTCTTTTGGGGTGTCGAAAGTTTACACTTTTAGTCACGCTGGGGCTCGGGCATGTCTATGAACTTCGTAAAGTCTTGGATTTTTGCCCCTGTGGACGACAGTATTTTAGAGATACTGTTCGTAGACGGCCAACGTGGTTGCCCTTCTTTGGACCATCGCTTGCTTTTATTAAAGGTCGTTGGGTCCAAACCACTGCACTTTGCCAATCCAGAACAAGACATTCCGTGCTCGGTTGCAAAGCGTTCTATTGCACGCCACACATCATCATGTGTCATTTTTTCTCTCCTCTGTTACGTGAACTAGAACATTACCTTTGCCCTAGCCTGATATTGATTTTATTCCAGAAATCCGCCATTTTCCACAAGTACCATTTCCTAGGTACGACTACCTAAATAAATATACAAAAAATTTTTTTGACAAAACCCTTGACAAATCGTTTTTTGTGTATTATATTTCGAATCGTCAGAGGGCACAAAGACCCGAAGACCAGTTGCGAAAGCATCTGTGGGGACCAGAGGTTCAGACTCCCTCCTACATTCTCTCTCCTCTGGACTCTGGGCCCCAGAAACCAAGTTTAGAGTGTCCAATTTCTTTTTCTCCTTTCCTTCCTTTCGGGACACTCGGAAATACCGCCGGAAACGGCGGTATTTTTTTAAAAAAAACACCCTAACTAGGGCGTTTTTTATTTTAATAGATTGGCATTGTTTCTATTCCTCGCCAGTTGGCAAAGAAGGCGTTGGTACATTTAAAACACCTTCGATATTTCCACCATTGGTTGTGATAAGATTTGTTGTATCAATTCCTTTAATTGCATCCTCAACATCCTGTTTGGTGGCATAAGTATCGGCAACTTCCTTGGCGGTCACGCTTTCATCCACCGCATCCCAAAGCAAATCAATCTCGCGTTCCACGTACGCGACACTGGCGGCCTTAATCTCAATCGCGGCTGCATATGCTGGCACAACAGACAGCATAAAAAATAAAACCGCAAGGAATCTCATTCTTAATCTCCCACTTTACGATAATTATATACTATTTCAACAATCAAGACAAGGCGTATTTTACATAAAGTTTATCGGGTTTACATCTATTTTAACGCGCACATTTGCCGGTGCTTTGACCTTGGTCAACCAATGCGTGACAACAGGCTGAAGTTGGGCGTTTTGCGCACCCGCCACCAAAAAGCGCATACGATACCAATTTCGTATCTGATAAATCTGGGCAGCAATCGGCCCCATAATTCTGGCACCGTTAAGACCGGGGGCAGCAATCGCCAAATCAGAACAATATTTTTGAAGTACGGATTCTTTTTCGGCTTCGACAATAACGGCAATCAACTGACCGTATGGTGGCATATGCGCCAATTTGCGCCCCACCATATCGGCCGCCATAAATTCATCGCGATTACCGGAACAAATTGCCGTTAAAACTGGATGTTCTGGCTGATATGTCTGAAGCAAAACGCGCCCTGCGTGCGCACCGCGACCAGCACGACCCGCTACCTGAAACAACTGCTGAAATGTGTGTTCGGCCGCACGAAAATCTGTACCAAACAACCCCATATCACTGTCCACCACACCAACCAGCGTCAAGTTTGGAAAATGATGTCCCTTGGCCAGAATTTGCGTACCAATAACGATATCTATTTCGCCAGATTCCATTTGATGAACCAAACGCTCCAGCGCCTGACGCGATGTTATTATGTCACTGGACACCAGCGCAGTACGCGCATTGGGGAACTTGACATTTACTTCTTCTTGGATTTTTTCAAGTCCAACACCACGCATTGAAACATCGCCACCACAATCAGCGCAAGTCTTGGACAATGGCGCGGTACGGCCGCACATATGACACACCAATTTTCCCGTACGCTTGTGATATGTCATACCGACACTGCAATCCGGACAGGTCGCAACCCAGCCACACTTTTTACACTGAACAATGGGCGCAAAGCCACGACGATTGATAAACAGCATAACCTGATGCCCCATCGAAACAGTATCGCGTATGGCCGCGCACATAGGTTCGGACAAAAATCCAGTTTGGTCGCCAGCATCCGTCACATATGATTCTGGTCTATTTTCGCGCAAATCAATTGTCGATATTTCGGGCAACTGAGCACCGCCAAATCGTGAAGTCAGGCACAGGCGCGTATATTTTCCAACATTTACATTTTCAAGCGTTTCGGCCGCGGGGGTCGCGCTGGCCAACACCACAGGCATACCCGCAATCTTGGCACGCAATATCGCCATATCACGCGCATGATAGTTTCCCATATCTTCTTGCTTGTATGACGAGTCGTGCTCTTCGTCTATGACAATCAAGCCCAAATCCTGCCATGGCAAAAACAGTGCACTGCGCGTACCAACAACTATTTTTATCTTGCCATTTAACACACCACGCCAGATTTCACGACGACGGGCCGCGGTCAGATTACTGTGCCACACAATCGGTGGCGCGCCAAATCTTGATTCAAAGCGCGACATAAACTGTGCCGTCAGCGCGATTTCCGGCATCATTAACAAAACAGACCGCCCAGAACTGTACGCACGCCAAGCAGCATCAAAATAAACCTGAGTCTTGCCACTGCCTGTGATACCGTCCAGCAAATGAACACTGAAACCGCCGTCGGATATCGCCGCACCAATCTTGTCCGCCGCAGCCTGTTGCTCTTCATTTAGTTTTATGTCACCAGAATCACGATAATTATATACAAACTCGTCCGGATTCTTTTCACGCAGCGCGGTTGGAACCAATGTGCCATTTTTTATCATTGTGCGCACAACAGCGGAACTGACATGCGATATATTTTGAATATCAGATGTCGTCATAGCTTCGTTATCATTTGACGCAAAAGCATCTGCGACCGCCTGACGATTTTGGGTCATGCGAACAGTTGCGTCATGTACAAAGTTATACAACTGCTCCATTTTTGGTGGCAGGAAAGCATCCGGTATATTAACAATCAGCCGCAAAACCATCCCCATCGGAATCAGAGTCCATTGGGACATACGCAATATCCACTGCAGGTCTGTGACAGCCAATTTAGCATTTAAAACAGATGAAACATTTTTTATCTTGTGCTCTGGCAGATTACTGTCCCCCGCCCCCCAGACAATACCAACACATGGGCGGTTCATAACGGTCACCAAAACGAATGCGCCAATATCCGCCGGCGCAGTCAGCCGATAATCATACCCAGAATTTGGGATGCCAGATATTAAGACTTTAACAACCGTTCCAGAATTAAACATAACCATAAAGTACTTGTTTTTTTCTAAATTTTCAATATCATTTATGACATATTTTATCAAAGGTTAATAAAACTATGTGGCGCTTGTATTTTGAAGTTTGTGATTTTTTAGCAGGCCTGTTGCCTGTGCGCAAATGGCGCGAAAAAATCAGAAAAACCGAGCTTTATGATTACAGAAAAAAGTTTAATGCCCTGCGCAAGATTATTTCGCCCGCAGAATTTAAACATGTGCGCGTAATCAAAGGCGGCTGGAACATCGGATTTATTATCAATAACAAATATGTATGTAAAATACGCAAGTACTATGATAAAGATATTCCAATCGAAAAAATCATGCGCGAAAAAAGAATAACCGATGCGTTTCAGAAAATATCGCCTTTGCGCATCCCGAAAATTGATATCATAAAATCTGACGGATTTACATTCTATAAGTACGGTTTTATCAAGGGAAAAAATCTTAACACCATGTCGTTTGGCACAATTGTTGAAAACGGCTGGAAATGGGGCAGACAATTGGCCGAATTTATTAACGCAGTCCATAATGCCGACCCAAAGGAAATCGCCGACCTTAAAGGCACAGACGGTGACGGCTGGAACCACAATGATATATGCAACAACATTATTGTAAATCCCAAAACCATGGAAATCGTGGGCTTGATTGATTGGGAATATTCCGGATGGGGTACATTGGAAACAGAATTCCATAACTGCACCGCTTTTTCCAAGAAAATGCACAAATCCGGTATCGGTGTGGCAATTCAGTTGGAATACCATGCGTTGCAAAAGAAAAAAGCCAAAAAAGCCAAATAAATATTGACAAATCCCGATTTTGGTCCTACAATATCCTTGACAAGAAAAAATAACCCAAGGATATCAAAATGCCATCGAATAAAGAAAAGCACAGCACTCGCAAGTCCGACAAACTGTTTGGACAATTCACACGCTTTATAACGAATGAGGTTGTGGACAAGCATGGGCCATCGTATATGACCGCCGAAAAAATTGGCAACAAATGGCGCAACGAAATACCCTATTCTGATGAAGTTGAACACTTTTTAATCAGCACATCTAAATTATTCCTGCGCACACTGGATACAACTGATCCAGATTACACAAACACAAAGTTCTTGGAATCAATTATCAAATCAATGGCTGACTATTTGTCCAAATACACAATGCGCGCGCTGATTCCGGCGAACTCGAAAGACTGCGACATAAAAAAGGCACGAAAAAGCGCAGAAGAGTTTTTGTTTGAAGCACTGTATACAAACAACAGATATATCAAAAATTTGCTGGAAAAGAAGCAAGTGAAAAAGAAACTTGAATCCCAGCCACGCGAAATATCGAAACAGCGCAAAAGAACACGCATCAAGGCAATCAAAGAAGCAAAACAAATCGCCAATCAGGTTCAAATTGTCTTCATCGAAGTTAATCAATACAGAAAAAAGTAAGTAAATAACATGAGCACACAAGACGTTCGCCCCGCCGCAATGCGCACTTTTATGACTAAGTATCTGCCGTATATCCGCAAACAATATCTGGATTTGGCACCCGTATCATATGTAAACGAACAAACAATCGGCGACAAATGGCGCACCCAATCCGTTTACACCAAGGCAATCGCAGATGCACTTGTCCTTAAATCAAAGGTGTTTTTATCAATGGCATTCCCAAGAACGGACCAACGCCACTATGACATAGAACTGCTGGGGGATTTGTCCGATTTAATTGCAGGATACTTGGCGCCCTATGCGCGCCGAAGCCACGCGCAATATTCAAGGCAGCAATCATTCGAAGATATTAAGCGGATTATTTTTACCGATAACGAAGCAATTAAATATAATATCGAAAAAAATGCACAATTGCATGAAAAATATCTGGCACGCATGGCGCAACGTGAACAAGAACAGGCGGCACAAGAAGTGGCCCCACAACGCAAAAAACGCGCACGAATCCAGAAGTATGTTGATGAACACAATAATATTCATCACGCAACACTGGTTTGCCTTGAACGCGAAATGGTAAAGCGAAAGTAAAATCACCCGCCGGAAATGGCGGGATTTTTTTGGTATTTTTTCCTGTTTATTATCAGAATATTTGTTCTATAATAAAAATAAACCAAAGGAGAAAAAATATGAAATTTAAACTATTGGCCGCTGGCGTATGTGCGCTGACATTGGGCGCGTGCTACGAAACTCCCCAGAATCCAGAACTGTTAAAAGGCACTATTTTCGTTTCCGAAAATCCGGCTGTTGATATCGTGCTGTCGTTTGACCCAATAGAAATGCGCGTTAATGGCAAAGTTGTAAATATCTATAACGGCGCATATACAGCAGACGGCAACAACATTAAATTTGATGGCTTTGCGTCAACTATGATGATGGGTCCACAGGATGCGATGGTGACAGAACAGGAATATTTCCAGTTTATGCCAACCGTTGAAAAGTATGAACTGGTTGACGGTCAGTTAACACTGATTGGTGCGGACGGCAAAGAAATCGTGTTTGTTCAGGTTGAAGAAATGCCAACCGAAGAACCAGTCGCAGAATAATTTTTGATATTTACTTGACATTGGGGCAAATGCCAGTTATAATTTGCCGGCGTTCAGATGAACACGGCAGTTTTGGCCCCATCGTCTAGAGGCCTAGGACACCGCCCTTTCAAGGCGAGAACACCGGTTCGAATCCGGTTGGGGCTGCCAAAATTACAACCGACCTTTTGGGTCGGTTTTTTCTTTGTTTTTCAATACTTTCACAAGTTCGTAAGTTGGGTGTAAAAAACTATACCCTTTTCGCTAACTTACGAACTTTTTATCTTTTTTCAATCTGTTGATAGCCACGGAATTTGCCAATATCAAATCCACCACCGGCACGCATTACATAATTGTAAAATGCCTTTATCGCATCCATTTTTGCCTTCTTGGATTTTGCGTTCATACACGTCAACAGTTTATCTGTAAATGTCTTTGGTGGCATTGCTTGGATATGATATCTTTTTGCAAATTCTGGGTCAGTCAAAATCGGCTCAATCTTACTACGCGGCGGATGTGGCATATTCTTGAAATCATAGTACGCAGATATTAATGCATCCACCACAGACCAATATTGCATATCAATATGATATCCACGTGCATCCAGCGACAACAACTCATCGTATTTGTCCCACAGATGATATTTAATAAACGATTTTGTATATTCTGAATATGGCTTGAATGGTTTTTTGATATCCCGAACGCATTTTTGGCGTAATTTCTTCATTACACCATTTTTATCATGCAGGATTTTTCCATACACAAACATATTCTGATCAATATGACGATGATTTTTCATATATGTCGCCATATATTCTTCCAGTTTATAAACTGGATTGATTGTGTATTCCATCAAGAATCCATCAACATAGCAATTTGATTTTTCCTGCCAGCCCATATTATTCTTGCCAACAATAACAACATCTATATCTGAAAACTTTGTTTGATTGCCTGTGGTATAAGAACCGCACAACAAAGCCCCCTCAAACCAAGGCTCGTTGATATATCTTTCCAAGAATTTATTTAATGCGATTTCCCATTTTTGCATTTTTAACCCTTTCATTATTCAGAAATCATTATATCACAAGTTCTGCAAAAATGTTTTAATATCTTTCCCGAACAACAACAAATCACGAATAAAATCAGTTCGTGAATTGCACAGATGGCCCTGCCAAAAATAACAAACGACCTTTGGGTCGTTTTTTGGTTGAATTTCCAATAGTTCCACGAGTTCGTAAATTTGGTGGTAAAAACTAACCCCGTTATGACGATTTACAAACTTTTTGACTGATTTCAAAATTTAATAATTCTGATTTTCTTTGGGTATGCCAAGTAGCATTAACTCTTCGTCTGAAAGTCCCAACCATGGTTTATCAAAATGTTCTAGCTTTTGTTTAAATTCGTCAAATTTCGGATTCTGTTTAAGTGTTTTTAGAACTATTGAGTATTGGTTAGTCATTCGTTCATTATTACGACGTATAACTTCATCCAAGCGTGGGTTATAGTCTTTGATGCTGGCATATGTTTTTCTTCTATCACGATTCCAATAATTAAAAGTTTCGGTATACATATCATAGAAATCAGGTGAATTATCTTTTATAATACTTGCTCTGATATATTTATTAACTAATTTTGGTTGTGAACCACCAAACATATCACCACCTTCAAAAGTCACACTAGAGTATATATCATCTAAATTACCTGTTTTTAATACTGATAATGTATCGCTTAACCATTTGCTGTTTGCTTCTAATGCTTTTTCCAATGAAGCAGAATGTGCTTGTCTGCCACTGTTTGATGGTATATTTGTGGATTTGGCTGTTTCAGCAAATTGTCCGCTTACAGAATCTTCATGGGAATGTATATAGAGATAGCCCATTTTTTCCATGGTCATAGTAACAACTGCATTACGCAAATTTTTTTTCAATATAGCGTTTTTTCTTTGTTCGCATATTTCATGCAAGATAGGTTTTTTATCTGTTGCTTGTTCGTATCTTTGTTTTAGTTTTTCATCATAGAAAAATATGTTTGTTAATTCTTGTTTGCTTATTTGGTCATGGTTATATTTGTCATATTCTTCACGCTCAAAAGAATAAGGTGGCATAAAAGAGAAAATCGTTTGTATTTCTTGTTCTGTATAATTATCTGTTTTGTATGTAGAAACATGTTCGCCGATAGTAAATAAAGTGCTATTATCTGGTTTAATAATACACGCATTTTTTGGTAAAACCAAACCTGTGTCAGGATTTGGGATAAAATAAGTATCTTCTGATGCAACCATGGATGGTTTACCATTTATTTCAACAACATCATTATAAGGAGCTAATATAACAAATGGTGCAGAATCCCAATTCCCACTCATATGAGAATAAACGATTTGGTTTAATGTGACATGGATTGTTGCACGTGCAATTTCGTTATTTGTTGCCATCGCCGTAGTTTGAATAAAATAATCTCCAGTGGCATTTTGTTGGGGCATATAATTTGTGGCATGTACACAAAGCCAATTTGACATATCGGATACATATTTTTCTTCAGTTGTATAGCCTCGTTCCAAATCCCATTTTGCTTTATTAAAAATTTCCGATTTTTCCATTGTTTGCTCCTTATATGTAATTATATCATAATTTTTTCAAAAACACCTTAATTTCTTTCCCAAACAACAAAATCTCATGAATAAAATCAATTCGTGAATTGCACTGATGGCACTGCCAAAAATTAAAACACCGCACAAAGCGGTGTTTTTTGTTAGATTTCCAACACTTTCACGAGTTCGTAAGTTGGGTGGTAAAAATAGGCACAGTTTTATCAACTTTCGAACTTTTTATGAAAAAGGTTAGAAATCTAACTTTTTTCTTTGTTCGAATTCGTAAAAGGCGATATGACTAATAGTATTAATTTATAAATCTGATTTTTCCATAATATACGATTTATGAAATCGGTATTTGATTAATCTCGTATTCAGTAGTTCTTTGGCCTTTTTGGTGTATAAAAATCACACGATTTTTGTTTACAAAATAATCCGCATTGTGTACTATGTTTCACCGAACAAGGAAGAAATACATTGTCTGACGTAGGTATTTTATCGTCTGTTTTGTTGAATACCCTGATTATTGGGTCGGGTTATGCGATTGTCGCAATGGCTTTCCGCTTGATGTTTTCTGTATCTCCGTTTTTTAATTTGGCATTGGGTGCGTCCGTTGCATTGGGTGCATATTTGGGTTATTCATTATTACCGATGTTTGGTATTTATGCATATCCATTGATTTTGTTGGGTGTGATATTATTTACCTGGGTCCAGGAAGCATTTATATATCGTCCAATGCGTAATGCGGGGGCCAGCCCTATGGTTTTATTGGTTGTGTCTTTGGGTGTTTATACTATATTTGAATCGGTTATTCATTTGATATTCGGACCACAATATCAAACATTGGGTTCGGTTATGAATTTAACACAATTTAACCTGGGCTTTGCACATTTACCATTGGTGCAGTTAATAATAATTATACTGGGGCTGGTATCGTTGTTTGGAATATATGTTTTGTTGCAAAAAACTTTCCTTGGCAAAGAAATCCGTGCAATCGCGCAATGTTCAGAATTGGCATATACAACCGGAATAAATATAAATCGTGTGATTATAATTGTATCAATTGTCGTGGGGGCAATATTGGGGCTTTACGGTGTTTGTGTTGGTTTTGATACGGGTATGGAACCAACAATGGGATTTAATATTTTATTCAAAGGTATGATTGGTGCAATTATTGGCGGACCGACTGTCTTGGCGGCTTACCTGGGGTCAATGATACTTGCGTTGGCGGAAAACATTGGTGTTTGGTTCTTTGCCAGTCAGTGGCGCGATTTAATCGCCTTTGTAATATTTATCTTGCTGTTGTGGTTACGTCCAAATGGAATATTTGTTTGCACACCCAAAAAAGTATCTTGCGAATTTAAATTAACAAAACCAAAGAGAAGTAAAAAATGAAAAAACTGCTGATATCTTTATGTGCGGTGTTGGCATTAGTGGCTTGTGAGAAAGACGATGCAAACACAATTAAAATTGGTGCAGTGTTGCCAATGACAGGTTCAAATGCATCAGTTGGTGCAGCGGTTCGGGCTGGTATTGAAACTGCATTGGCGGATAAAAACAAGACTAATTTGAAATATAAATACAAGGTGGTATTCGAAGATGGACAAGGTGTGCCTGCAAAATCGGTTAGTGCGGCACAGAAACTTGTTTCTGCTGATCATACAAAGGTTTTGATTTCTGCTTTGGCACACGTAGGACGGGCGATTGTGCCAGTTGCCGAATCTGCGAATGTTTTGAATTTGAATGCAACTTTGGAATCAGAAAAAACCGAACCAATGGGTAAAATTGGTTTTATCCAAGGACCATCGTTTGAAAGTTTCCACGCAAGGACACTTAGTGCGTTGAAAAAGAATAATGTAAAATCTATTGCAGTTATTGCGGCAAACGTCGGTGTTTCTTGTACTGGATCAAAGGTTCTGGGTGAAAAACTGAACAAGGCCGGAATAAAAACAACAGTTGAATGTTTTAACCCTGGCGAACGCGATTTCAAATTTGTTGCTGATAAATATAAAAAAGTTGATGCGTATTATGTAAGTGCTTTCCCGCCTGAATCAGATATAGTGTTGCGTCAGTTGTATTCTATGGGGGTTGAACGCAATCGCATATATGGTCAAGGTTTAGATTTAAGTAGTGATACAGAAGTGTTCCAAGGGGTGAATCATATTATGGCCCAATGGGGAACACCCGAATTTGTTGAACGTATACAAAAGGAATATAATTTAACAAATATGAATCTTACATCGGTGGCATATGATTTGGTATCATTAACAATTGATGCATTTGAAACTGTTGGGCCTGATAATATGGATGCGGTGTATGAATACATTAAAACGCATGCAACGCGCGATTGTATGTCTGGAACTTGTAAATTATTGCCTAATGGCTTTATCGTGAACGAGGCAGAATGGCGTACATACAAAGATGGCAAACCAGTCGTATTTGAAAAATAGGAAATAACATAAAATGGAATACCTGATAAACCTGGGGATTTTGTTCTGTATATATGGCGTATTGGCTCTGAGCCTTAACATGGTGGTGGGTATGACAGGGTTGCTATCGTTGGGTCAGGCCGCATTCTTTGGTATCGGTGCGTATGCCACCGCCATAGTCATGACAGAATTCGGGGTGAATTTCTTTGTGTCATTGTTAATTGGTGCAATTATCAATATTGCCGTCGCATATTTCGTTGGTAAAATATTATCTAGATTCAACGGTGGGTATTATGCGATTGTGTCTGCGGGATTGGCAATAATCGTGTATTCATTGCTGTTAAATTGGAAAGATTTAACGAATGGGCCACTTGGCATATTCGGCATTCCAAAGCCGTCAATATTTGGTTTTGCAATTGATTCAAATGCCCCATTTCTGGGATTGGCGTTTATCGTGTTGGCGTTGATTTTTGCATTATACCGATACATTGATAAATCCTCATACGGTCGGGGATTAAAGGCAGTTCGTGAAGACGAAGAATTAGCAACCGTTATGGGGTATCCTGTTGAAAGATTCAAGAATATCATATTCTTGCTGTCTGCGGTTGTTGCAGGAATTGCAGGCGGACTGTTTGCGTCGTATATCGCGTTTATCGACCCCAGCACTTTCCAAATTCACGAAAGTATGTTCTTGTTCACGATTATTATTATCGGCGGACTAGCGTCCAGTTGGGGAAGCATCGTTGGGGTGCTGATATTACTCAGTTTGCCAGAGGTTTTGCGTTTTGTTGGCCTGCCATACGAAACCGCGGCGCAGTTGCAACAGATGATTTACGGATTGGCGTTGATATTGATAATGGTTTATCGTCCACGCGGACTTTTTGGAAAATACAGGATGTAAAGTGAAAGGGATTGAAATAACACATTTAACAAAAGACTTTGGCGGACTTCGTGCCGTTGATGATTTGTCTGTGTCTATTGCCGCTGGTAAAACAACGGGGCTGATTGGGCCAAATGGTTCGGGGAAAACAACCTTGATGAATTTGATATCTGGGCTTTATAAACCCGATTGCGGAACAATTACGATTGACGATAAAACATTTGATTTTATTGAACCTATTAAATTACGCGAACTTCGTATAGCGCGCACTTTCCAAGATGGTCGTTTGATAAATCAGTTGTCGGTTGATGATAATTTATTATTGCCAATTGCTGAAACAAGTGTGTTGAAATCACTACGCCAATTCAAAACAAACGAAATGCAAAAATGCGTCAATGCCATATTAGAAAAGGTAGGCCTAACATCGCACCGGCATAAATTGGCAGAAGAATTGTCTTATGGTCAGCGTAAATTGCTGGAATTGGGACGCGCATTGATTCAAGATGCAGATATATATTTACTGGACGAACCGTTTTCTGGATTACAAGAAAAAATGGCTGAACATGTTCTGGGCTTGATTGGCGAATTGAAAAAACAAAAGAAAACGGTTGTGATTATTGAACACAATATGGGACTCATAAAACAATTGTCCGACCATATTATTGTTCTGGACCATGGGGCATTACTGGCATCTGGCAAACCGGATGCAGTGTTAAAAAATAAATCAGTTCAACAAGCATACCTGGGGGTATAAAATGCTTGAGTTAAAAAATATCAAAGCAGGTTATGGTAAAAAGGCGATATTGAACGATATATCGGTTGTGTTTCGCGACAACTGTATAACGGTTATTATGGGGGCAAATGGTGCCGGAAAATCCACATTGTTAAAAACTGCATTTGGTGTGATAAAGCCGATGGGTGGCGAAATATATTTGGACGGTAAAAAAATTCACCCCACACCGCAAAATTTGGTAAAAAATGGCATTTGTTTTATTCCACAACGTGATAGAGTGTTCCCAGAAATGTCTGTGTTGGAAAATTTGGAATTGGCAACACATTCGTGGGCAGACCGGTCGTTATTTCCGCAATATTTGGATGATGTTTTGGAATATTTCCCAGATTTGCGTACAAAATTAGACAATATGGCGGGTGAATTATCTGGGGGGCAACAACAAATTGTCGCTTTGGCGCGCGGTTTAATCAGCAAACCAAAGATGATTTTAATGGATGAACCATCGATTGGCCTGTCGCCAAAGTTGATAAATGATGTATTTCATAAAATCAAAGATTTGCAAAAACATACTGGCACAGCATTCGTAATCGTGGAACATAACTTGAAAACTTTATTACCATTAACAGATTATGCGTATATCCTGCAAGATGGGCGGGTTGCATACGATGGTAAATCCAACGGCAAAACACTTGAAAAAATGGTGTCTGTGGTATTTAAGTGATATTCTAATAACCTCTTTATTGTTATATAAAACACCTGCCACGGCTTGAATTTTGCTTGTTTATGTGCGTTTTATTGCACCTTTTGTAATTTGATATGTAATATCTGACCATTAGTGGGTAAAAAGCAACTTATTACTATACAAACCGTATAGTTAAAATGCCCCCAATTTCTGCGTTTGTTTTGCGTACTTTTGCTTTTTTTGGCGTTAAAATTTACTTAGGTTAAAGCAATAAAGTGCAACCATAACTAAAAACAAAAGGCTATAAAATGAAACAACAGTCAAATCTTTTGAAACAATTCTAGGTATGGATGGAGCGGCGTGGATATTCCAAAACCACTAAATCAAATTTGCCGGCGTTCAGATGAACACGGCAGTTTTGGCCCCATCGTCTAGAGGCCTAGGACACCGCCCTTTCAAGGCGAGAACACCGGTTCGAATCCGGTTGGGGCTGCCAAAATAACAAAATCACCCAAACGGGTGATTTTTTATTTGTTTTCCAATACTTTCACGAGTTCGTAAGTTGGGTATCAAAAACTAACCCCGTTTTGCCAATTTACGAACTTTGGTGCTCTTGATTTTTATTTACATAAGACAGAAATGAGGTTTGTTTATGTTTTTCTAGTGCAGAAATTATCATATCAGCTACTTCTGGTGCAAGGATACCACACGACTCTTGTATACCGTATTTCTTAATTATACCATATATTTCTTGCTCTTTGTTAATATCTCGATTTTTATAATCAATAAAATATTCTATATTGCGTGGCAGATACCAAAAAGTGGCACCAGCCAAAATATCAAAAACGTTATCTGGATTAACCGATAAGTGTTGTAAATTTGGGTTCTGTTTTAACAATTCTTTGCCATCGTCCAATATTTTTTGTGCATATTCTTTTTGTTTTGAACGAATTTCATTAATTATCAAATTTTTTTCTGATTGTGTTATTTTTTCTGTTTTATCTGAACATATATCATACCCATATTTATCATAGTCAATAAAGAAACTGTATAAAGCGAGTTTCATCATATAGAGTTCTGGTTTGTCATTGCCCGGTAATTTGTATTGGTAATATAAATGCTCTGGTAATTTTATGCCTTTTGCATTTAAACCGTCTTCAAAACATTTGGGACCAGAATACCACTCTTTTCCGAATGGAGAGTACTTCAACGCGAGTTTTGTTAAAAAAATTTGCAATTTTTCGTTCATTCTTTTAGCTCTTGCTGTTTTGCTTCATTATATCATAATTTTTTCAAAAGCACCTTAATTTCTTTCCCAAACAACAAAAGTTCATGAAGAAAATCAGCTCGTGAATTGCACAGATAGCCCTGCCAAATCTGATTTTCCGTCCGTTTGGACGGATTTTTTATTAAAAACCCAAAGGGCCCGGGCGGTTCGAAATATAGAATTGATTTTTTGCACGTTTTGTGATATAATACTTTCATTCAGCGGACGACATTTGGTCGTCTTTTTTTATTACCCGCCACGCGCGGGTGTTTTTTTTCATTTAACAAAAGGAGTTACAAATGGAACCCATCTATATATCCGCATTTCCAGGAATTGGCACAACCAGAATGTATGTCGGGAACGATGGAAACATATACGAAGCAAGTGGCGGCAGCAGAGCATGGCGTAATAACAACCCTGGAAATTTAGAAGATGGGAAATTTGCACGCAATAATGGCGCGATTGGAACAGACGGCAGGTTTGCTATATTTCCAGATACTGCGACAGGTTTTAATGCCATGGCTAGTTTGCTGGCAACAAATTCGTATCAAAAACTAACGATAGAAGGCGCAATAAACAGATATGCGCCACCAAACGAAAACAATGTTGAAAATTATTTAAAATCTATTGAAAGACAAACTGGCTTTCCACGCTCAACACCGATGAATAACCTTTCAAAAGATAATCTGTTAAACCTAGCAAAAGCGATGGCTAAACACGAGGGGAATATGTCGGGCAAAAAACGTTTGGTTTCAAAATATGAAAAATATGTTTGGGTAACAGTTGGCGATGATAAAGTTCGACCTGAGCATGAAGCACTGGACGGCGAAGTCAGAACATGGTATGATACACCACATCCAGGTGAAGAATACGGATGCAGATGTCATGCGGAAAGTGTTGATTGATTTTTTTATCTTGTTAATGTGTGCGGCTTGTACGACACAAGTTGAATATACTGCCGATTTTTCTGATGGTTTGCCCAAACCAGATAAAACAGAAGTTTTTGATTTACCAGAAGATTATGGTACAAAACAAATAGATACTTTCTATATCGATGTTAATAATGACAGCATAAAAGATACTATTAAACGTGGACGTTTTGTAACAGGTACCGCACATTCTTACACTTTTTATGATATATATCTGGATGACGGCAAATTGCTGACACATTTAACAACATTGGAAGGTGCAGATTGCGTCTTGCGTGCTTATAAATTTCAAATGCAACCGTTTGTGATAACAAGCGCTTCAAGACCTGTTGGTAAAGATTATACGGAACCAACAAAAGCAAACGTAGAAACATTTGAAATAAAAAAGGATAAAATAGAATCTGTATCAGATAAAGAATATAACACAATTTGCGATGTCAGATATTTATTATAAATTTTTCAAAAAATCTTTAACATCTTTCCCGAACAACAGCAAATCGCGTAAGTCATTAGTTCGTTAATTGCACGAGTCGCCCTGCCAAAAATAAAAACCGCAAAATGCTGTTTTGTTTTTTTATGCGCCAACCATATTCGTAAAGCCATTTATAATCATAAAGCCCGCCACAAGCAAGAACAGTAATGGCACAAGATTACCTAAAAGAGCACCACAGTTTTTCCTGAAAAAAGCGTACAGTTTATCAAAACTCTTCTTGGACAAAAGATAGCTCACATACAAAAGTACAAATGGCGCAATATATATGATGTTATAAAGCATAAACACAAGGGTCAACATGCCAAATGAAAGCTGATATGTGCCCAAAACCGATAAAAACACAAAATAAGGTGCCGCAGAGGTCAGTTCTGAAACCGTAGAAAGAACCCCAATATAAATAAGTGTCAATGGCGTTATATGCTTAAACTTGGTTTTTAGAGCGTTTCTTGTAAGCAAACCGCTGCCACCACCTGTTCGTCTGTTCTTCTTTTTTACAACATTTCTTTTAATCAACCACCACACGATGAACAAAAGCAAAACTATACCAAACAATATTTCGAACATAAAAACGGTCGATGCGTGTTTCGCCAGCAAATCTGCCAACAAAGCACTAACTACCTTTACCACACCATAATAAACCAGATACCCAAACAATATGTTAACAACCGCTGTGGTCAAAATAAAATACCATATGTGTCTGGGCTTTTTTACACCCCCCTGCAAAATAAACTGTTGCGTAATACCAATAGGGTTCAAGCTATCAACAGAACTGGTCACCAATAATGTAATAATTAAACTTTTCATTTTTTCAGCATAGTTAATTCGTACTATTTTGATGATTATATCATTTCCTAAACCTAGGGTTTGGATAGAATTTTGCCTGCCACACTATGCCGTGACTTTGTATGGCAAACCGAAATAAAACATAAATCATACAAATTGTTTTTATTCTTTTTCTGGGCAATCCAGTCCAACGTTTGCATATGCCTCGCAGTATTTTTTCTTCATTCTTTCAGCCGCTTCTTGGATCATTTTTTCTAGTCTTTCCTGCGCCTCCTGAAACCTTGTCGTCATTGCTTTATCCACACGCTGAAATGCTATTGCCAACGCCACATCAGAATTATTACGCGCAAAATCTTCCAGCTTGCCTTCTGGCAAATTGGGTGCATAAAATTCTTTCAAGTTCGGCTGAAAAGGGGGAAGATGTCCAAGATATGTGGCCTTTGGCGCCCTTATAGACTCAAAGCCCTCGTTCCACCCCAGAGAATATTGCCCCATTGTTATCAATTCAGGCAAATCCAGTTTTTTCAACGCCTTATTAGTAGTCAAAAAATCTTTTTCTGTGCGTTGAAGTTTTGGGGCCCTAAATTGTGACAATATTTTATTGGCGCTTAAAAAATTTTCCCCTATTGTTTCGACGCTTGCCAAATTCATTGTCCGCAAAGAATCGTTGAAACGCAGGAAATTGTTACCAATCTTTTTGACATGTGGCAAACTTAATTCAATTATTTTGCCGTCCTTTATTGTCACCCTGTTTCCGTTCGGCGTGCTTAGGACCGTTGTTTTATCTGATTTGTTCGTAGTCCTTGTCACCGACTGGCCGTTAAATGCCGTCTTAAAGACTTTGACCGCATCATCATCAATTGGTGACGATATTTCTTTTGTCCTTGTATCATAAATCATGTAATCCATCATTATCTGACAGTCACTGTCTAGTTTAGTAATTGTACTGCCAGAAAAATAATAATTCGGACCAAAATAAACGTTATCTATTTCATAGTGATATTGTACAATTTGATCATGAAGCATTCGGTATTTTTCTGGCAACGGAGTTTTAGTAGCATTAAACTCGACACCAAAATATCTCTGTAACGCCATTGTCAGACCGGGGATAATGTTATCCGGGTTATTGTCGAAGGTGGCATCCGGGTCACTTATTGTGTGATTATAGCGATTTTTGATTGATAAATAACCGCCGGTTTTCGCAATTTGAATTGATATAACCGATGTTCCATATTCATCTTCGCGCCTTGGCATGGCAGACGGCTGTATTTTATCCGCGCCACGTTTTACCGCATGAATTATGTAATTCTTTATATGGCGTTGAGGATCCTTAAAAGTACATATTTCTTCGCCTGGTCGATAATACTTTATTATAGAATTTTTTTGTTCCTCGTTTTTCACAACAAATGCATCATACCCTGCTTCGGACAACAATTCCAACGGGGATTTTGTTGTAAAATATTGGTCGTCTTTGTGCTCGATATATATTTCCTGAATAACTCTGCGTATTTGTATCGCATCGATTTCATCGCGACCAGCAAATTCCAGTATATGTACTATATTAGGCACCTCTAGCAAACTGCCATCATGCGTTCTGTCGCCCCTGATAACCTGAGCAAACTTTTCACCATTTTGCTTTTTTATTTGCTTAAAAACTTGTTCCGTATTTGCTTTATCCGCCACTTCACCACCCCTTTCTTGATAAATTTTACCACAAAAAATACTAATTAACAATCAATTGCGCAGGTCAACAGTTTGAAAAACGCATAACAACTATTGACAATTATTATTTTTTTGTATTATATTAAGCAGAAATAAAGGATAAATACAATGACACCTATGTACAGAATTTCACAGATTTACGATATCGCCGAAACATTTATTATGGATCGCGGTGTCGAAATGACAGTCACAGAAAAAGAACTGTTTATCGAATACAAATTCACAAAAAACATCCCACATATCGCGCAGTACACTCTGACAATTGTACAGCCAGTCGGTCAGGTTATCAGACCAACATCAGGCGTTCGCGACTGGGAAGTGGATTATAAGTTGGGCAGAATCACCCTTACATCTGCTGATAAGACTTTGTTCTTGGCGCAGACACGTCACAGCGTTGGCAAGGCAGGCGTGAAAGATTCATCTAAAATTACCAAGGCATTTACACGCGCTAAATCATATGAGTTCTTTAAATTGATTGATTTGGCAAAAAAGCGTAAAAGCGGTGAAATTGAACCTATCAACAACAATGTTCAATTATTTAATATCGTCTATAAGTTAAGACAATTGGAAAAATAAATAATCGCCCGTTTCGGGCGATTATCTTTTGCGTTTTGGCAACATTATACGAATGGCCATATATCCCGACAGCAGTATCGTCATTGTGATAAACACAAGGTACCAGCGCAGCCAGCCATAATCGCCAAACACCCCCAGATACATCAATCCAACACACCCAACCCAGCGTCCGATAAACAAAGTAAAATCACGCAACACGAAAAATTCTGTTTTATGGTTATTCGTCACGCACTTGGACTTAGACAATTTGAACATATTAACTTTGCATATTTGATCCATAACGACAATTGCTGTCGCATACACAAAATTATAAATCAAAAAGGTAATCGGTGTTGTATGCCACACAAATAACGATATACCGAACATTGTAAGCAACATACACACAGAAACAACAATCGGATATCTGCGTTGATGACAAAAACGCCCCATACACCAAGTAGAAAATACAGAACACAAAGAAAAGAACGTTGTAAAAAACCCAAGCTTTAAATCGGTTTTAAACATATAAATCGTGTACATAGTTATCACAGATGTTAACAATCCATTCCCAAAGCCGCGCATCAATTCCATCTTGAACAATTTTTTAATAACAGGGAATCGAAATGCACAGCGGATAAATCCACCATAATCAACTGGATTTTTACTACGATGCCGCGATGGAGTCAGCAACATCATCAGCCCTAATTCCAATATCGACAACCCCAATAAAACATAGGACACAGAAACATACGAGCCCGTATCAATAAAATACCCCAACACAACTGGAAAAACAATTTTTGCGGTATAATTAACCGCATTTTGCGTTCCCATAAAATACCCCATAAGGTTTGATGGCACTTTTTCGCCCGTCATAGAATTGCTTGGCAAATAATACATACCAGCACTGAAACCATATAATAATCCAAGCACCAATACATGCTGCGCCACCCCATTACCCAACAAAATAATTGATAGCAATAAAACAATCTTTGGCAATACAGACAAGCGCAACACATTTACTTTATCACGACGTTTACACCAACCCGCAAACAAAAAGAAAACCAATGTAGTCGCAACATATTCAAATAACTTATATGTGGACACAGAAATAATCTGATTTGTTGACACCTGCATCAAAAAAGACACCATAAATGCGCCTAGAAATAGCTCTGTGATATTTCTCAACCCTGAAAAAACTATCAGCAACTTTAAATCGCGTGACATTTTTGAAAACGACATATAAAAAATCCCCCCCTGTAAATGGGTATTATATCATATTTTTTTAATTCAGTAAATCGTTTGACAAGACACAAGTTTCCACAGTATAATCACAGGCATGAAAAGGTTGTTCGTATTTTTTATGACAATATCAGTACTGTTATTGACAGGATGCGGTGTAAAATCCGAACTAAGCCGTCCGGACCCATCGTTCCCGCGCAATTACCCAGTATATTAAGAACACGCGGGTATGGCGAAATTGGTAGACGCGCTGGATTTAGGTTCCAGTGGGGAAACCCATAGGAGTTCGAGTCTCCTTACCCGCACCAAATATAAAAAAGTGTAAAAAAGACTTGCTTTTTTGTAAGTTATGCCTTACAATCGGGCACAGAATAATTAGAAGGTGAATAAAAATGGCATCTAAAAAAGGCAGCAAAGAAGTTGTAAAGCTGGAAAACAAAGAAACTGGCTTCTTCTATACAACAACAAAAAATACTAAGTCGGAAAACACAGCCGGCAAAATGAAATTCCGCAAATACGATCCAAAATTGCGTAAGCATGTCGTATTTACAGAAGCTAAAATGCCTCATTAATTTTAGCGATGGTTTCAGGCCCGCAATTGCGGGTCTTTTTTATTTTCCGATTACATAAAGAAAAAAACACGGGGATTTGCCCCGTGTTATCATTTCCCAAATTTACCACTGCGCGGGAATCCAACCGGAATTGTACGTCCCTGGGATGCACGCTTGGCAAGCCAAGGCTGCCAATCTGCCAACTTGGTCGTTCCACGCCCCGTTGTCCAACCAAACCCATCCGCCGCATCAAAGAACATAATATCCAAAACATATGTGCGTTCCGCATTATACTTTTGTAATATCACACCCTTGCCGCGGGACATTTGTGGAATTTCCGATGTGGCAAATATCAACAGTTTGTCATTAGAACCAGACATCGCAACAGTATCACCCGTCACCGCCACACACATATGCGCAGGATTCTTAGGTTCCGTATTCATAACCTGTTTCCCGTTCTTGGTCTGGGCCAGACACGCATCACCAGAAATAATAAATCCATTACCATGACGCGACACCAGCAAATATTTGGCATTCATATCCAACACAAATGCACGCACAATATCCTCGTCCGCACCAATATCCGCCATCATACGCACAGATTCACCAAACCCACGCGCGGATGGTAATTCGTTTGCCGCCAATGTAAACATTTTCCCAGATGCGGTGAACAGATTAATCTTGTCCGTAGACATCGCGTGAAATGCCGAATGCAGTTCGTCGCCCTCTTTGAATTTAACATCCAGCGAGTTCAAATCCAGATGACCCTTGGCCGCCCTTATCCAGCCCATCGCAGACAAGATAATTGTCAAAGGTTCTTTTTCAATAAATTCATCAGCATTAACGACAATTTCTTCGGTCTGTTCCGCCCAAGTTGTGCGACGACGACCCAATTTAGTCTTTTTATCGTATGTCTTTTTAATATCGTTAAACCAAGCCTTTAACTGTTCGTTCTGGGCATCTTCGCTGGCCAACAAAGCCTGCAACTTTGCCTGCTCTTCACGCAGAGCCGCATCTTCACGCTTGATTTCCATTTCTTCTAGTTTGCGCAAAGAACGCAGACGCGTGTTCAGAATTGCCTCGACCTGAATTTCTGTCAGATTAAATTCAGCAATCAACACAGCCTTGGCATCGTCTTCATTACGGATAATTTCGATAACCCTGTCCAAATTCAGGTAAACCACCAACAAACCGCCCAATATTTCCAAACGGCGGGCGATATTGGCCAGACGCCAATTCGTGCGGCGACACAGAACAGACTTCTGGTGCGCGACAAATTCACGCAAAACATCGCCAATTGGCATTACACGTGGCGCACCCTTGGAATCAATAACATTAAAGTTCATGTTAAAGCGGTATTCAAGGTCGGTCATCGCGAACAAATGCGCCATCATTTTATCCGCAGGGATATTGCGCGACTTTGGCGTTATAACAATACGAACATCCGTTGTGGATTCATCGATAATATCGTCAACCAGCGGCAACTTCTTGGCATCAATTAATGCGGCAATCTGTTCAACCAATTTGGACTTTACAATTCCATATGGGATTTCAGATATAACAACCTGCCAGCCACCACGTTCCAGATTTTCTATTTCCCAGCGGGCGCGAATACGAAATGCGCCGCGGCCTGTTTCATAATTCTTGACAATAGTTTCAAAGCTGTCGATTAAAATACCACCAGTTGGGAAATCAGGCCCAACCAATTTCTTCATAATTTGCGTGGTGGTAGCATCCGGTTTATCCACAACCAGATTAAGGGCATCACAAACCTCGGCCACGTTGTGAGTCGGAATATTTGTTGCCATACCAACCGCAATCCCCATACCGCCATTTGCCAGCAAATTAGGAAACGCCCCCGGCATAACAGTTGGTTCCAATGTCGTACCATCAAAGTTCGGCATCATGTCAACACTGTCTTCGTCCAGACCTTCCATAATTAACATGGCAGCTTCGGTCATTTTGGATTCTGTGTATCGATATGCCGCCTGGGGGTCGCCGTCAATATTTCCAAAGTTACCCTGACCATCAATCAATGGATAACGAACCGAGAAATCCTGTGCCAAACGAACCATCGCATCGTAAACCGAACTGTCACCATGCGGGTGATAGTGACCCAACACATCACCAACAACCGTTGCACATTTGCGAAAAGCGGCATTTGGCGCCAGCTTTTGACGCAACATAGAATACAAAATTCGGCGATGCACAGGCTTTAACCCGTCACGAACATCAGGCAATGCGCGCGATACAATCGTGCTGACCGCATAGGACAAATAACGTTCAGACAACGCGTCTGATAACTGTTGTGAATCAATGTTTTCGATAATTTCTTTACTCATAGCAATCAAAATTTAGAACATTTGAGAAAAAATAACAACAGAAAAAAATCCCGTTTATAGCGGGATATTTTTACTGTGCAATCTTGTGCTTGATTTCGCGAATACGCGCCAATATTTCCTTTAGGTCCGCTTCGGTCACACTGGGGGCCGGACGATTATGTACTTCGTCCGCAAGAACTATACACAATGTCGCCAACAGCGAGCTTTCCGGCAAAGGTCCTATTTTATCAAGAATATCACGCGCGCGGGCATCAACCAACTTGCCCAGCTCAATCAGACGCATTTCCTGACCGTCTTCACAGCCCATAGGATAATTTTTGTTTACAATAGGTATGGAAACGACACTCATTTCTTTAACTTCTTTAGTATTGATATGGATTTATCTATCATTTCTGTGGCGCGGTTGTTTTTTTCACGCAGTCCTTTGACCTGTTCGGTCAGGATTGCCACCTCTAGATCCGTTTGCTTGCCCGCGTTGATTGCCGCGCCGCGCAAATGGGCCGCCGCCTCTTCTAAATTTTTCAGTTCTTGGAAAATTTGTTGTTTTATATCTGCCATATTTTCAGTTTAAGATATTTTTTATATGCGTTCAACCCCAAAATGTGATATAATGCGGTCATGAATTGTGGGAGTTGTTTTCTATGAATACTAAAATTATCTATATTTCTGGCAGCGAAGTGTTTGATATGACTGAAATTCGTGCCGCTTTTGAAGAAGTACGAAACACATTAGGTTTGGATAAAAATACCATATTGTTTGGGGTACCGGTGGACTGTGACAGCGCATTAACTATCACTCCGAATCAGACAGCAGCCCAAAATGTAGTGGCATCCGAACCAGAAATCGCAGAAACTGAACCAGAAATATCACAATCAGAAAACACTATCATTGACCAACCCCCACAAATTCAAGAAGAAATTATTATAGCGACTGACGAGCCGGAAACCATCGTAAATCCAGCCAAAGAAGAAATCACAGAACAAGAAGAGGCCCCTATTCCAATTTTATCCGTATTGGCTGCCAAAGAACCTGTTGTGGCAGAACCAGTAATCGAAGAAGAAGTAGCCGAAGAAATAGTTCAAGAACAAGTTGATGAACCAGCCGCTGATGAAATAATCGACGAACCTGTCACAGAAGAAATCGTGACAGAAGAAGCAATCGAAGAAGAAGTTGTTAAAATGCCTGAACAAGATACAGAAACACAGACTGTATCCGTTGACGATATTGTTGATGACGAAGAACCTGTGGCACCAATGGAAAAAACTTTGGAACAATTGTTGGAAAGCATGACACCTTTGCGTGAAGACCATGAAACAAATATGGTCGAGGAACCAGCAGAAGACGCAGACGACTTTCCAATGGATTTTGACGATGCAACCGATGCAACATTGGCGCAATTGGCCACAGAATTCGCAGAAAACCAAGACAAAATCCCAGTCAGCAAAAAGAGTGAAACTCAAGGTAAAATTGGCAAATTAAAAAACATCCTGCCATTTAAGAAAATGAAACGCGATGACAATGGTCTGATGGGCGATTTGTTTGGTTGGGCAGGAATCGCAGCAAACGATGAAGAATTTTCAATCCCAGGATTCTTTACAACCGCAGCAGGGAAAAAATAATCTATGAACAATCTGGAAATTGTAGAAAAGCTTTATAACGGTGGATTTAGATTTGAAAATCCGGCAGCGGATGAAGTGAATATTTTTCTAAAAGATCCTTCGTGCATTACCCTAACCTTTGAAACCTTTCTTGAATACGCATGGATTGTTGCAACGCTGATTACTGCGATACTGCTGTTTGGATGGGGAATTGCTGCAATCCGTGATCCCAAAAATGGCACATTGGAGGTTGTATCAAAAAACTTTCGAAATCTTTTTCTTATATTTTGTATATTTAGTGCGGTAAAACCTATTATTAATTACATATGGGGAGAAGATTTGTTCGCCAAGGCGTGTAAGACGATTACCATACCAGTTGAAGATATAAATAAATTCTTGGACGAAAACGGATATACCGGCGAAGAAGCATACGAAGAGTTTGACTTCGTAGATTCTTGGGCTGATACTACTTCTGGGACCACACGCACTCCAAACGGAACAATCACTATTTCGGACAAAGATTGGATTTCTGGGGCTACAAATGCGTACTATTCCAATCGCGTAATCGTGTATGAAATGCCAGATGGTTCAAAGCAAATCAAAAAAAGAAACGGCAAAAAAGGTACACGCGCGTGGCTTAATAATAACCCAGGCAATATAAGATATACAGAATTCATGAAAAAATGTGGCGCCATCGGTCAAGACGACAAGGGCTTTTCCATATTCCCAGACGAAACAACCGGATGGCAGGCACTGAAACGACTACTTCGTGGAAAGACCTATAACAACAAAACAATCATCCAAGCAATGCATACATACGCCCCATGGGCAGATAACAACAATCCAGTAGCATATGCAAATAATATCAGAAAGTGGACCGGTCTTGATGTTAACCGAGTTATGAACACATTGAATGACACAGAATTAAACGCAATGATGAAAGCAATTCAGCGCGTAGAAGGCTGGACTGTCGGTAAAATAGAAAGGCAACCAAAATGAATAAAACAAATTTCAAAGCATATCTTATGTTAGTTGCCGCTGTGGCAATTGTTGTTGGTGTATTTTATACCATATCCAAATCCAAGGAACAGTCCGTTCCGGCGGAACTGACACGCCCAAACGATATAACAGTACCTGCAACAACTATCTCAACCGAAGACGACTTCGAAGAGCACGAGTTTGATGATGGACTGGGGGTTGATGAATCATACCAGGAATTTGAACCGGACGAAACGGGCGTAGGCATCGCCAGCACAGAAGAATTTGACGATGATATTAACGGCGATGGTGTTGCAGACTATATCAAAAAAACATTGATTGAAACAGGCAACGCGCACAGCCGATATGAATATCAGGTAAAAATAAATACAAATGGCAAAATGATTGATGTGACACCTGAAAACCTGTTCACAATCGAAGGCGCAGATTGCGCACTACAAAAAATCCAATTCAACTTTGAACCCAAATTCCAAATCATCAAAGTATCGCGTCCAATGGGCGAAACTATGCTGGACCCAACGAATGCTACGCGTACTGTGTATGAATTTAAAGATAACAAATTAGTCCCTGTGTTAACACAAAAACTTGGACAAGTTTGTGATGTAGCCGAATTATTTGTTGATTGATTTTGAACGGTTAAGGAAACATTCGCCGCGCATCGAGTGTACTATACCGCCCGCAACAACAAAATGATCATAGACCTGAATTCCATGAACAGACGCCATTTCTATTAACTGTTCTGTTTGAACAATATCTGCGGTCGAAAAAGTGTTATCAGTTGTTGGATGATTATGTACTAATATTATGCTCTGCGAATTTAGATACAGGGCATTTTTAATTATTTCACGCGGATATATTGGCGCTTCGTCAATTGAACCTTTGGAATGAATTTCTTGTTTAATAACCCTGAAATTATTACCAAGATAATAGATATGTAATTCTTCGTGATCCAATCCAGACATTTCCCAACGCAAATAATTTATCAAAGTCTGATGATCATAGAACACCTTTTCATCTTCAAGGCTTTTACGATAATTTAACGATACTAGTTCTTGGTTTAATTTTATTAAAATCGCACTGCTGCGCCCCAGACCTTTGAACTTTAGTAATTCTTCCATTGGCGCGGTAAAGACATAGTAAACACCACCAAAATGTTTTGCCAACGCACGTGCCAAAGGCCGAACATCGCGACGCGGTATTGAATAGGTCAATAATAACTCTAGTTTTTCATAGTCAGCCAACTTGCCGTCTTGAAACTTTTGTCGCAGACGCTCGCGATGACCGACATGAAAAAGTTCATTATCATCAGACATTTTATATCATTTTCTCGGTAAATATAACTGCGCCATCTTCGGTAATACCAATTGTATGTTCCCATTGAGCCGACAAGCCACCATCAACAGTGCGCGCCGTCCAACCATCTGCATCGATTTTACATTCCGCAGAACCTGTGTTTATCATAGGTTCAATCGTAAACACCAGCCCAGGGACCATTTTAACCTTGTCCCAACGCTTGTCATAAAAATGATATATCTGGGGGTCATCGTGCATAACCTTGCCGATACCGTGCCCAACAAAATCGCGTGATATAGAAAAACCATGCGGCTTTACAACTTCTTCTATGGTTTTGCCGATTTCCGATAATGGTACACCTGGTGCGCATATAGAAATAGCAGCATTCATCGCATCCTGACATACCTGAACCAGTTTGCGCGCCTGGGGAGACACATTACCAATCATAAACATACGCGATGCATCTCCATGAAAACCCTTGTACTCGGCCGTCAGGTCAACATTTACAATATCGCCATCCTTTAGGATACAATCATCGCTGGGAATGCCATGTACAATCACGTCGTTTACAGATGTACAAATATGTTTTGGGTAACCCTGATATCCAAGATCAGATGAACGCGCACCATTTTCTTTTAAAAACTGCGCAACAAGACGGTCAATTTCGCCAGTCGATATACCCGCCTTGATATATGGGGATATAAAATCAAAACAACGCGCGACAATATCGCCCGCCGCACGCAGACGCTTAAAATCTTTGGGTGCATAAACAGATGCCAACATTTTTAATTCCTTCTTTTAATCGCCAATTTGGCCGCACGAACAGATAATTTCAACGCAAAATCGCGCAGTAATATTTCCGATGGCATACCAGTTGTGCGCAACTGGCGCTCCAGTTCGTTCAATCGAACCAACACAGCAGAAATTTCTGATTCCGGCCAGATTTTGATTGCCTGGTTAAATTTTTCCGCCACTTTCCAGAACAAACGAGGCAGATGACCATCAACAACCGCAACCATTAACTTTTTGAAATGACTGTCCAACATACGAACCATCATATTTGGTTCCGCATTGCCGTACAGTAATCTGTCCAGCGCCATCATAGTTTGCTGGATATGCCCCGCGGTCAAGGAATACAAAAAATCATCCATATCCGCAGCACCTGTATCAGGCAGGCATTTTTCAACATCACTTAATTCAACTATGCGTTTGTCATTTACATACAGGGCTATCTTGGTCAAAAAGCCGCGCGTAATACCACGATCCCCACCAAGATGTGTTGTCATATACGCCATAGCATCCGGTGTAATCTGTTGAATACCGGCAGCGGCCGACAATTCATTTCGTATCAGTGTCGCAAGTGTGCGCGCATCATCGGTATAACACGCCAGCGCCGCCATATTGTCAGCGCCTTCGAACAATGAACGCAGCCCGCCACCCGAACGCAAATCGCCGCCAGTAACGATAACTGTTGCGCATAAACTGGGGTGCGAAACCAATTCTTCTATTTGTTTGGCATCTGAATCACCCGCGTTTGAAATCAGGACCATTTTCTGGCCACCAAACATTGATGGCATACAGGCTTCGGCAAAAAGAGCATCCTGTTTTTCACGCAAATCGTCCGAATCCAGCGCAAATAGGTTGTCTTTGTCAATCGAGAGTTTAGATACGGCCATATCACAAAACTCATCAACCTTGCCGGCATCCGGTCCATATATCAAGACCGCACGAATATTGGTGATACCTGTGCTAAAATCTGATTCTTTCCACTTCATTGTGCCGGTACATCCAGTTTTTTGTTGTAACGATATGTTTCCGCAATTGCGCGTGTGCTGATTTTTTCCGCCAAAACTGTAATGGCATTTTGAACCGCGCTGTTATACGAAGCGTTGGATGCAACCATAAACTGCACAAAAGGATAGGATTCGGCCACACGCTCGCTGCCCGAAGCAATATCTTTGCCGTCAACAGACAGTGTGTAAGATGCCTTTAATGATACTTCCTGCCAGGTCGCGCCACCAGTACGGTCAAGAGCCTTGTACTGCGTAACAGGGTTGTTCAAATTAACCGTTAATGTATATTTGGCATCCTGACCCCGTTGCCCACCAAATTTTGCCCACAGGGCGTTTCGCAGCTCTATGCCGTTAATACCGCTGATTGGTGTGACATAAATATCCGTATCGTGGTTGGAAAACATAGGAATAAATCCACAGCCAGACATAATTACCATTAATAGCAATATCAAAATTTTTTTCATATTAATACCAGATTTCCTGTTGCAATTTATTTGTATATTACCTAGACTTTTTATAAATCGCAAGAGGGAATGATGAATATTTTTATTATGTTGCTGACACTACTGTTTATGGCCAGTTTCTATATGATGGGCAGCCCCAGTCAGCGCGTAGAACAAATCGAAACCGAACACGCGGTAACCAAGGCAGATATGCGCGCTATCGCTCAATGCGCAGCCGCCCTGCATAATGCACAGATAAACGGCATTGAGTTTAACGATGACTGTATAAATAAAAACCAAATTAACAGTGAATTTATATGCCTTAACAAGAATCTAAAGGTTACACAGTGCGAAATCGTAAAAAACAAAAAACCAGAATTTAGTTATATCGTCACCGCAACCGCACCAGTCGATGGGGCCGACTATAACAATATGATGGAAATTCTAGAAACATATTATTCGGACGCTGGTACTTTTGGAATTTTCCAAGGAAACACTATCGAATCTGGTGGCACTTCTTCTAAACGAATTGTTCCCAAGGCCATAATATCCCAAATGCAATTACATGACGGACAACTGGTGTATTTAACACAGTACGAAATGCCTGACGAGGCTTCAAACTTTGAAAACACTGCTGTATCAAACATCATTTGTCCTGCCGGCACTGTAAAAACATATCGTTTTGGTCGCTGGCAATGTATCAGCATAAATACCAAAACTGACTGCGGTGGCGATATGGTCTGGGATTACGACACACAAGAGTGTATACCTGACGAGTCCAGAAAACCGCTTTGTGCGGAAAGTCAGACCGCGATTATGGTTGACGATGTGTGGGAATGTATCAATCCGTTCCCTGAAAAAAGTTGCCCCGGCAATCTGATTGCACGATTAAACTATAGCACTCTGGAATGGGAATGTGTTGACGACCCGAATATATCAGTAGAAACAAAAAAATGCGAAAACATCAAAATACAAAATGTATATGGTGGTTTTGGGACAACTTTGCTAATTCCGCAATCTTCGTGCACTGACTGCGAGGTAATGCTGACTAATACAGACAACTGCACTTCTGTTTGCGTACCAGATCCTGCTAAAATCAATGATGCGCGTTGCTATCCATCAAAAGAAGTAAAAGCCTGCTCTGGCCCGTCCAAGGCGTTTTATTTCGGGTTCCCAAATGCAAACTATATCAAAAATGTTGATGCGGTGTCGAATATCGCTGTTCCACTGGGGAAAACCTATTCACAAAACCGTAAATTTAACTGTATGGATTGTGGCGATACCGGAATTGATGAAGCGCGTTCTTTGCCACCATATGTTGTTGTTTGTAAATAGCTAAAAAAAACAGTCTGTTTTTTGACTTTTTACCTTTTTCGTGCTATATTCAAAGAAAAAGGATAAAAACATGGCAATATTTAATCGACTCTTCAAGGGCAAGCCAGCACCAAAACAAAACATCGCGGCCAGTTTCAAAAAAGCAGAAAAGAAACTGTTGACCTATTCCGAAGTTATGCACAATCTGAATTCACTTGGCAAACGCCTGCCAGGCAGTATTGCAAGCTTCAGCAAAAACTTGGTAACATCTGAAGGCGAGGCGCGTGTTGGTTTTGTATGTTCGGACCACAGCATTGAAATTCAGCTTGCTAGCCTGTTGGAAACACTGGGATTCAAGTTTGAACATTATTATGCGGATATTAACAATGGCAAGGCAGAATTACATATTGCCCCAGAGGATGCAAAGCACGCAATTGATATATTTGACGGTTGGCAATCCACTGTCACTGTTGAACCAATATACACTGAAAACCATGCTCTGATTGCTAAATGGTCGCGCATTGTTAATGTTAGATAAAAAAGGGTGCCAATGGGCACCTTTTTTATTCACGCCAAATCACGTTTTCAATTTGATTATTTATCTGGTCACGCAGTTCATTATCACAAAAGAACTGTTCGCGTTGGGCCGGTGTTGTGGTTTGATTTTCCTGTTCGAAATGCGGCACATATTTCTGTATCGCCAGATTTTTTACCCCACGCCCCGACAGTAATTGCGAAATTTCAAGCAAATCTGATTTAGTTATATATCGCGGATCACAGGTGACGCGCACTTCAAAATCTTTGCCTGATTCCAGCCAAACATCAAGGCTGCGTATCATATTGTCATAGGCAATATGTTGACCCGTCAAATCCGGATATTTTTCGCGCGTGGCCTTGAAATCCAAACCAACCCAATCAATCGTATCGATTGCACGCTTTAAGGTTTCGGGATAAAAGCCGTTTGTATGCAGTCCGATCTTGAAACCCAGTTCACGCACACGACGCATATAGTCAATCGCCGCATCGGATTGCATTAACGCTTCGCCACCGGAAAATACGACCGCTTCCAGTTTTCCCACGCGGGATTGCAGCCATTCAAATACACGCGCTGGGTCATATTCACCGTCACGCGGGGATAATAAATGGGGATTGGAACAATACGCACATCGCAAAGGACAACCCGTCAAGAACAGCACAGCGGCCAATTTCCCAGGATAATCGATTGTGGTGAACGAAACCAATCCCCCGATTTGAATATCACGCATGATATTATGCCGCTTTCTTTAACAAGTCAGAGTGACGCTGACCAGCGGACAAACTGTTTTCTTCTGTAAATGTTTTACGTTCACAGAACTCAGAATATTTACCAATGTTAAAGTTCGAAACAGGTCTGATAAAGCCCATTGAACGTGAAAATACTTCGCATTGTGTTCTGTTGCAGTTTGTGGTCATAATATCTCCTCCCTTGTTGTTAATTTTTTATTTATATGACTGATTTTTTATTGTTCGTTATTGTTCTGATTTGCGGCATTTTCTGCATCGCATTTCGGACAAAACTCGTGCTTGCCTGGCAGATAACCATGCTTTGGACAGATTGAAAATGTTGGTGTCAAAGTCATGTATGGAACTTTGTAATTTTCAAATATCGTGCGCACAATTTTCTGGGCGGCATCACCGCTGGATACTGGTTCACCCATGTACAGGTGCAACATCGTACCACCGGTATATTTACGTTGTAATTCTTCCTGATGTTCCAGCGCGACAAATGGGTCGTCTGTAAAGTTCACAGGCAGTTGTGTTGAATTTGTATAGTATGGTGCGTCCTTGGTTCCCGCTGTGATAATATCAGGGAAGTTCTTGACGTCTGTTTTGGCAAAGCGATATGAACAACCTTCGGCTGGGGTCGCTTCCAGATTATACAGATTGCCCGTTTGTTCCTGGAAAGTCGCCAAGTTTTCACGGATAAAGTCCATAACATCCAAAACCAATTTTTTACCCATTGGTGTTGCAATATTTTCTTTATCACCAGTAAAGTTGCGAACCATTTCGTTTGCACCATTTACACCAATCGTAGAGAAGTGATGATTCCAGTTCCCCAGATAGCGTTTTGTAAATGGATACAGACCACGCTCCATATTCTTGGATATAATGTCGCGCTTGATTTCCAAACTGTCGCGTCCCAAATCCAGCAAGCGTTTCAGTTCAGCAAACAGACCTTCGCGGTTGCCACGATGGATATAGCCCAAACGAGCCAAGTTAATTGTGACAACACCAATTGAACCTGTCTTTTCTGCGGAACCAAACAGACCACCACCACGCTTTAACAATTCACGAACATCCAAGCGCAAACGACAGCACATAGAACGAACATCCGTTGGATTCAAGTCAGAATTCAAAAAGTTCTGGAAGTTTGGAATACCGTATTTAGCAGCCAAATCAAACAATGGCTTTACATTTGGATGATTCCATGGGAAATCCGGTGTGATGTTATAGGTTGGAATTGGGAATGTAAACGGACGACCCAATGCATCACCTTCGGTCATAACTTCCAAAAATGCTTTGTTAATCAAATCCATTTCCGCCTGCAGATCACCATATGTGAAATCAACTTGTTTTCTGCCGATAAATGGATGCTGGGACTTCAAATCTTCTGGGCATGTCCAGTCGAATGTGAAGTTAATAAATGGTGTCTGGGTGCCCCAACGACATGGTACAGCACAGTTAAATATCAATGTCTGCATCGCATTTTTAACATCCGCATAGGATAAGTTATCAACGCGAACATATGGCGCCAGATATGTATCCACAGATGAGAAGGCCTGGGCCCCTGCAAATTCATTCTGAAGTGTGCCAAGGAAATTCACCATATGCGAAATAGCGGTTGCCATATGCTTGGCAGGTTCACAGTGCAGATAACCATTAACACCGTTAAATCCTTCGTACAACAATTCACGCAGCGACCAACCCGCGCAATATCCAGTCAGCCACCCAAGGTCATGAACATGGATTGCAGCAGTCTTGTGCGCTTCAGCAACCGCCCGCGGATACAGGTTCAACCAATATTCCGCGGTCACGCGTTCGCTGGTACGCAAAATAAGGCCACCGATGGAATAGCCAACATTTGCATTTTCTTTGATGCGCCAGTTTGAACCACCAACATAACCTTCGATAACTTCGACCGCATCAACCATTGATTCGCGAATTTCTGTGCGCTTTTGGCGATAAATTATATAAGCCTCGGCTGTTTTGTATGCGCGATTGTCCATCAATGTTTGAATAACAGTATCCTGAATATTTTCAACTGTTGGGGTTTTGTCCGAAAACTTTTCATCCAAACGCTTTAATACATCTTGTGTTACTTTGACAACCTCGACATCAGATATTTCAGTGGTGACCGCAACAGCCTTTTTGATGGCCTCATAAATCTTCTTGGCATCAAAAGGAACCGTTTCACCACTGCGCTTCTGAACAGCGACCAAATGTGTCGTAAGTGTCGGTGTAATCTGAATTTTTATTTCATTTTGTGTTTCTGACATTTTAAAACTCCACTTTCTGTTAAAACACAATATATAGTGATTGTTTTTTTGATTTGATATCAATATATAGTTTTTAAGATTTTCTATCAATAATATAAAAGATAATTTTAATGTATTTTTTACTTTACTTTTTGAAATGGGGATTTTCTGCCTAGTACAGCGCGAAAACAGAATCGGTAAAAAACGACAAAAACGATACTAAATGATGTTTTGTGTACACAATTACATATCTTTATACTTTTTAACGATTCGAAAAAAATCACTTTTACAAAATATAGAGCCATTTTTTCGATTCGATGCCTATATATTGATAGAACTTATATAAGCGAATCACAATATTAGGTTGTGTTTCCTAGGTAAAAAGTCTATATTTATCATATTCGTATTATGGTGATACGGATGAACTTTAACAAAAACAAGAGCATTATTGTCATGATGATGAAAAATATTTACGAAATGCTGCAGGATGTTTGCAACCGGAACAAAGACAGTATTTTCTTTGTACGCGAAAAAGAAACATATGCAGATTTGTTAAAAAAGGTGAAACAGCGTGCTGTTTTGTTGGCTAAACGCTTTGGCATCAAAAAAGGTGATACGGTTGCGATTCTTTCTGGAAACACACCGGACTTTTTGCGTTCGTACTTTGCGATTACTTCACAGGGTGCACAGGTTTTGATGCTGGACACAGGTTTGAATACGACAGAACATATCAATATGATGAAGCGTACAAACTGTAAATTGACTTTGGCACAAAAGCACTATTTTATCGAAGATGCGCCATCTGAAATGTTCGATATCGAAAATATCGACGACACAGATGAAAATGAATTTGTAATGGCCGAAACTGAACGCAGCGACATCGCACAGTTGTCGTTTACTTCGGGCTCGACTGGAAACCCAAAGGTCGTGGGTATCACACACAACAACCTGTTGTCTTTGTGCGACGGTGCACAATTTTACAAACCTGTGATTTTACCAGGGTACACTTTCTATGGTTTCCTGCCACTGTATCATATTTACGGGGTTGTGATTAACATCATTGTGCCAATCACCCTGCAGGGTAAACTGTTGCTGCAACCTGTGTTAAAGCCACAAGAATTTATCAAGGACTTTAAGCAATATAAGCCAGAAGTTATACCTGCTGTGCCGCGCATTTGGGAAGTGTTCTATAAAAAGATTGTGGATTCCGCCAAGGAAAAGCATGTTTGGACACTGATGCGTGTTATCGTATCCATGCGCAAGATTTTACGCGCAATTGGTCTGGGCGCGTTGGTTAATAAAGTGACCAAGCCTGTACACGATGCGTTCGGTGGCAACACCAAGGTATTGGTATCAGCCGGTGCAACATTAAAACCATCTATTCGCAAATTCTATGAAAGCATGGGATTTGTTGTGGGCGACTGCTATGGATTGACCGAGACAACGGGACCTGCAAACTTTAACTTTGCGTTCCGCAGACCAAATGGTTCTATGTACTATGCGGGGCCACTGTTGGGTAATGATATTCAAATCCATAATCCAGACAAGCATGGTATTGGCGAAATCTGGGTTCGTGGCAATATGGTTATGCCGGGCTATATCGACAACGATGACGCAAATGCCGAAGCGTTCGAAGATGGCTGGTTCAAGACAGGCGATGTGGGCCGACTGGATAAGTTTGGCCGTCTGGAAGTAAAGGGTCGCCAAAAACAAGTTATCGTTTTGGACAGCGGTAAAAATGTATATCCAGACGAACTGGAAGACCTGTATATGCAAAATGACGAGATTTTAAATGCCGCGGTATTTGAATATGTCATCAAGGACAAGATCGTTCCTTTTGCTGTATTTCAGGTTAAACCAGGAACAACAATCGATCAGGTTGGATTACTGGTAAAAAAATCAAATATGATGATTGCGCAATACAAGTGGGTTCGCCATTTTGCGATTACCGAAGAAGAGCTGCCTTCTACATCTGCGAAAAAGGTAAAGCACTTTGCGGTTCGCGACATGTTGAACCATGGTGCGTTCACCCGCGCAGGTGAATAAAAAAAATCCCCCGAGCGGGGATTTTTTTTTTACATCATATGATATGATGTCGCAGCAATTGACAATGCGCACGATATACACTATATATAATAAGGTGTGGTGGGCACACGAAGGAGTCGAAAAAAATGGCAAAAAAAGTTAAAGCAGAGGTTTTTGATATCTTGAAATCATTGGCGGACAACAAAGCACGCAAACTGGAAGAGACTGTCCAGCGTGGTCAGGCCGCCAAAGAGGAAGCGCCACTTTTGGAAAGACAGATACAAAGTCTGCAAAAATATGTTGAAAACAATGCTTATGACCGCGAATCCGTCCGAGATGCGGAACACGATATAGCAGACTATGAATCACAATTGGCCGCTGTACATAACAAGAAACGCGCCGCAGATAAAGCACGCGAAGATTTGGCACACTATCCAAAATTTAAAGAAACATATGTCAGCGCAGTTCGTGGGGATAAAATTGATGAATTACAACGGGCCATCAATAAACTGCGCAATGAACTGGCCAAAATTGACGGCAACATGGATACAGAAATGATTAATATGGATAATGAAACGCTGGATGAAGATGTGCGCGAACAGGCCCGTCAGGACTATGACACATATGTATTACAGCAGGAAAATCTGATAAAAACGATGGAAATTTATAAGGAACAGTTAAAGAAACTTAAAGAATATTAAAGATGAAACAACTGTCCGATGCTGATATTGACAATATGATTGGGGATGAGTTTCATCCCCAATATAATAATGTGCGACATGCGGTGCGCAGTGAACTTAAACTGTCCACCCGTATCCCCGCACCAGATATGCCCGCACCAAAGCACGCGACGTTGGACCTGCACCAGATGACCGAAGAAATGGCATGGGGCGCGATTATGTCGTTGGCGCAATCAGGTACGCGCACCGCAACAATTATTACAGGTGCCAGCGGAATACTTAAAATAAAATTTCAACAATGGGCGCGCGAAAGTGTGCTTAGCCCATATATTGTCGAATTTCATCCAATTAACAATGGCAGTTTTTCCGTTAAGTTTAAGAAAAAGATTGCTTAATCTTATGGACACCACCCAGACGAACCAGGAAAACACTGAAAAACATTTATATTCCCGTAGGCGCAGGCCTTTACAACAGGACTTGTCTGCCATTTGCGCAGACAGTAAGGGCGCGACAAAAAGTTTTTACCTGTATGAATAGCATTACCCGATTGAAGGGATTCAAATCTCTTTTTACTTTTTTTATCTAATCCAGCTAACTCTCTTGGCACCAAATTTGGCGTTTCTTTCACAATACATGACCCCAGCGGATCAATCGCGATATCGTTGATGGTTCTGATTTCATAGTGCAAATGTGGGCTGGTTGAATTAATTCCATTGTTACCAGAACGTCCCGAATATCCGATAAAGCAACCTTTGGCGATGCGGTCGCCCTTTGCAACCTTGATTTCGTTCATATGCATGTAAAATGTATAATATGTCCTGCCATTAATTTTATGCTTAATTTTTACATACTGACCGCCACCCGCACCTTTAGCTGACCAGTCGGCATGAACAACTTCACCCTGAAAAGCAGCATATAGCGGTGTTCCCTTTTGCGCACGTAAATCTATACCCCTGTGAACGCGTGAACCACCAGTGACCTTACGAAGCCCCACCACACTGGTGACCACTAAATCTCTATCAAGTGGCGAGATAAAACCACTTCCATTAGCATATTCTGAATACTTACCTGTTTTACACGTATATGTACCATCAGAACCAGCATCAATGCCAGCGCTAGGGACAACCCCTGCACCACCAGCGCCAGGGGCAGAACCGGTTCCACCTGCACCGCCTCCGGCACCAGCACTAGAACCAGGGATGGTCCCAGAACCACCAGTACCACCGCCAGAACCAAGGACAACCCCTGCACCACCAGCCCCAGTACCGGTCCCACCTGTACCGCCTCCGGCACCAGCACTAGAACCAGGGATGGTTCCAGAACCACCAGTACCAGCACCACTGCTGGCACCACCGCGTTGTTCTTCGGCAGCAAGGTCATCGGCCAATTGCGCACCCGCATCAGCCATCATATCCAATTCTTCCTGTAATGTTATTCCGTAATATGCACAGTTGGATATACAATTTCCATTTTCATCATACACAGAATCCCATTCATCATATCCGGCCGTTTCATTTTCAATTCTTTGCGCAAAAGACGCATCCGCATATGTTTCTGGAAATTCCTGAATTGTAATCAGGCTTTTGGCCACGCTGTCCATTCCACAGAATGCAGCACCAACAATAAATGATAAAAATACGGCCTTGGATGTTTTCATACGCTGTATTATATCACAAAGTACAACCAGAAAAAAATGTTCTTTTGTTTTATCTTTTTATGTTTATAATGCCCCGCGAACAGAAAGGAATTTAAACCATGGCGACATTACATTTTCATTACGGGGCGATGAGCAGCTCTAAATCCGCATTATTGATTGTGAACGCGTATAATTACAGACAAAATGGTATTGATATCGAAGTTATCAAGCCAGCATTTGATACGCGATTTGGTAACGACAATGTGAAATCACGCCTTGGGATAGAAACACCGGCAATGGCGATGCCAAACCTGACCAACTATACACCTAAACCAGAAACCAAGGTGATATTGGTTGACGAAGTTCAATTCTTTGCGCCAAGCGATATCGACAAACTGGTACACTGTGCGGATGTGCTGGACAAAACGGTTATGTGCTATGGGCTGGTTGTGGACAGCAATGAAGAAATGTTTCCAGCATCACGCCGCCTTATCGAAGTTGGGGCGGAAATGCACCTGCACGAATCCAGTTGCCAGATTAACGGCTGTATGGAACTGGCCACGCATCATTTGCGATTTGACGCACAAGGCAAGGTTGTGCGGGCGGGCGAGCAACTGGCCCTTGGGGACAGCAATTATAAATCTGTATGCCGCCAGCACTTTAACCAGCTGTATCATGGCATAAAAACTAAAGTTAAATAAAATTAAAAAAAATGTTATTTTTTCTTGCATTTGTAATAAAATGATATAAAATAACAATCCGTTGCATCCATAGCTTAACTGGATAAAGCATCTGACTACGGATCAGAAGACTGAGGGTTCGAATCCTTCTGGATGCGCCAGATTTAATAGAAAATGTCGCCTTGTGCGGCATTTTTTGTTAACCCATGTGCAACATGGATATTCGAACCCCGGGGTTCGAGCCGTAGGCGAAAGGGCCCTGTAAAGCGACAGCGCATATGGGAATTTACAATCCTTCTGAATTTGTGTTGCGTATCATAGAATTTGAACAAAAAAATCCCCCAAGGGACTGGGGGATTCACAGGGAGTTTTAAACAACAAAAACAAACTTGTCTTTGATTAACGGCAGCCTTTGCCCAACGCAACACAGCCACCACATGGATATACACAACCAACAATAGATGAATATGTACAACCATTACAGATTGTCGCCTGTGCTGATTTTACAACTGGAACCAATGCTGTTTCTGGAACAACAACCAATTCAGCTGCTTTTTCTTCTTTCTTTTCAGTCAAGGCTGGACTGATATAGCCACCCATGCTGTAAAATTCACTTGCAATAAACATTTTGTATCCTTTGTTTTCTATTACTGTCGCCTAATATAATACAAATATTTGCTTTGTCAAGTGTTTTTTGTAATATATTGGGCCCTGTCATTTATGGCATATGACACTTATGTTTTCATCAGGAACAAAATCCAAGTTTTTAATAGGTAAATACCAGCACGCGTATCAAGCCGGCCAAATCAGACTCGCAACGGTCATAGGTCCAGCCCGCGCGCTCGAAAATACGGCGGACATAGTCACCCTGCCCCACCCCTATTTCAAGGTATATCCGCCCGCCCTGCTTAATCCATGCGGTGGCATTTTCGGCAATTGCCTGATACGCCGCCAAACCGTCATTGGCTGCATATAATGCCATATCTGGGTCATGCTGTGCGCCCGCATCCACACGCGAATCCCCGCGCGCAATATATGGTGGGTTTGAAACGATGATATCATACAGACCGTCCATATCGCCCGCCCTGTCAAAGCGCGCGCGAAACATTTTGATTCGGTCGTCCAATTTATGCGTTTTAGTGTTTCGGCGTGCAACCCGCAAGGCCCGCCAAGAACGGTCCACGCCCGTGCCCATTGCGCCGGCAATATTTTTGACCAGCGATATAATGATACAGCCCGTACCCGTTCCCAAATCCAAAATGCGTGGCGCGTACCCCGCCCCACAATCAGAAATCACAGCCGAAACAAGTGTTTCTGTATCGGGCCGTGGGTCCAAAGTGTGCTTGTTGGTGCAGAACCTAAGTCCATAAAACCATTTTTCGCCAATGATTTTTGCCACAGGCACACCACGGCGCAATTGGCGCGCAATTTTTTTTACGCGCAGCCAACTTAAATTCCTAGTATTTTCAGTAATAACACGCGCCGCACGTATGCCGCCCGCCTGTTGTAAGATTGTGAATGCTTGATTTATTTTCATAAAGCCATTATAATCGGTGCTATGAAAAAAGCAAAAAATATTCTGAATACTACTAATCTTACCCGTATGGTTATGGCGTTGGCGATTCTGCTGACATTGATTGCGGTTTTCTTGGTTGTGACCAAGCGCGCACCCGCATCACGTTCACGCGCTGCGGACGAATGCCGCACCGTTGTTATGGTGACTTCGGGTGATACCTTGTCACAGTTGCTGACCGCACAGGGCCTAAGCCATAACGATGTTAATGATATCGCCAAGGTTCTTAAGGCAAATGCCGGCATCACAACACTTCGCGCCGATAATGACAAGATTGAATTTTTGCGCACAGATGACAATGCGCCTGTGTCCAAGATTGTGGTTGTTCCATCGCCTTGGAAACAGGTTGAACTGACATGTACTGACGGTTCATGGGATTGTAAAACAATTGATATTGAACGCGACAGACGCGCCGTTCATCGCAGTGGCGAAATCAAGGACGGGGACAGTTTCTATCTGGCGGGACAACGCGCAGGTATTCCAGCCGGAATCTTAATCGAAGTTTATGATTTGTTGGCATTTGAAATGGACTTTGAACGCGATGTGCGCGCAGGTCAGAAGTTTTCTGTGCTTTACGAAGAAAACTTTTCCGATGGTAAAAAGGTTGATAATGGGCGCGTATTGGCCGTTTCATTTGAAGCGTTGCGCGGTAATGTAAAAATGTATCGCTTTAAGAAGTCGGACGGAACCGTTGGATACTATGACGAAAACGGCAACGGCGCGATTAAATCACTGAAACGCACACCTATTAACAACGCAAAAATTACAAGCAAGTTTTCAAGAAACCGCAAGCATCCCGTATTGGGGTATACACGCGCACACAAGGGTGTGGACTTCCGTGCTTCAACCGGAACACCTATTCCTGCCGCTGGCGCAGGACGCGTGGTGGCACGTAGTTTCAATCGCGGACATGGGAACTTTGTAAAAATTCGCCACAACGGTTCTTTTGAAACACTGTATGCACACATGTCCAAGTTTGCCAAGGGCGTAAATGTTGGAACAAATGTACGTCAAGGTCAAACAATCGGATATGTTGGTTCAACAGGATATTCAACAGGTCCGCATTTACACTACGAGATTATCAAAGACGGTGTGCATGTAAATCCAATGACAGTAAAACTGCCTGCGATTTCAAATCTGGGCAAAGATGACAAGAAAAAATTCATCGAATACCGCGAAATACTGGATGAAGGAATCGAAAAATTACAGTCGCATCCGAATATGTATATCCAATTGTAACAAACCGCCATTTGGCGGTTTGTTTTTTATAGCGCGATGAACTTGTTCATATTTACATTTTTAACAAAATCATTGTCATGTGACACCAGTAATATCGCCCCTTGATATTGGGCCAGCGCAGATTCTAAAATCGCTGTGCTTTTTATATCAAGGCTATTTGTCGGCTCGTCTAAAAGAACAATGTTGGCATTACTGTTTAATACACGCATCAGTTCGACCATCTGGTGCTGTCCACCACTTTTGTCACCATGCGGTGTCATTTGTGGCAAGTATTCAACAACTGCATTACTGATTACACGCCCCGAATCCGCCGACAATTGACCGGCCAGCAATTTTAAAAGCGTGCTTTTACCACAGCCGTTATCGCCCACTATCGCAACCGTACCTGTATCGTGGAACGCAATCGACAGGTCGTGAAACAAATCGTCACAACCAGAATACGCAAAACTGACATTTAATAAAGATATGGATTTCATAAATAAAACCTTTAGTTTATAAACATTGAACCGTACCCGACATGCGGGCAAGCAAAATACTAAAAATGATGTTTATAAACGACTCATTGGTTTTATTCCTTGGTAATGTATGTTTTTATTGTAGCGCAACAACGCAAAATGTCAACACCATAAAATCTAGCGGCTTAAAAAAAGGCTGCGGTCGCCAGCAACGAACCTGCGCGCATCCGGCAACAAGCGGCGAAAGCGATGCAAATACCGTACCGAATTGCGCATAATAGCAGTTTCAAGACTGTCCACATTTTCCACATCAAGCCCAATATCAACCAGACTTTGTAATGTGAAACTGTTTTTTATTTTTCGATTTGGATTTGGATTATATTTTATCTCTATCAAAAAGTTCGATATGTGTTCATATATAAACTTAAAGTGTGCCAATTGTTCTTCGGTGGACATATATGGAAATACCCCCATGCCTATAATTGTATTTATTTGATTTTTTGGTGCCATATCTGTAACAGCAGCCCAATCCAAAAACACTGGTTCAGACACGCCCATTGTTTGAATAGTCTGACCATAAACATCCGTAATCAAAGGTTCTGTATCGATACAATACGCATCAGATATTTTATATTCATTTTTAGCAACCGCTGCCATAGGCGACAGACCACACCCCATATCCACAAATTTTATATCGGATTGAGTTCTTTGCTTCTTGGCCAAGAAATCCAAACTTTCTGCAAAGCGAATTGCGTAATGTAATGACCAAGATGTCATATCGCCACCACTGTTTACACAGCGTTCACCAAAATCAGAATACCTGTTAATTCCAATGGAAATTCTTTTCCCCAGATAGCCTAACAAATTACGATTACGCGGGTCGTTAACCACCGATAATAATGCGATATTCCACTGATGAATAAAATCCAATGTTTCCTGTGTCATATTTGCAACACATGGAGCAAAACGAACCAGCGCAGGCTCAAGAAAGAAACTGCACGACAAGGGAATATCAATAGGACCGTTTTCACGATTAACTTTTCGCATAGTGCGTGATACTTTAACAAAAATTTTATTGCTGTCAAATTATAGCAGGCAAAAAATAAAACGCCCAAACGGGCGTTTGCTTATTCGTGTGCGATTGCACCAACCGGACAGATGCTTGCACAGGTGCCGCATGAAATACATTTAGATTGGTCGATTACGCATTTGCCATCCGCCGCCATAGATATCGCTGCAACTGGGCAAACACCCATACATGTGTGACAACCAATACATTTACTTGGATCGATTTTATAAGCCATTTTTTTACTCCACTTTTTTATACGATTAATCGCGATTAAACAAACTTAACAGATACTGGAACATTGCGATGAACGAAATGTACAAATGCAACGCACCCAAGACCGCCAATTGGTCTTTCTGTGTATCATCACCAATTACTGCATATGCGCGTTTCAAGGTCTGCATATCATACGCAGTAAACAGCGCAAAAATCAAAACACCAATAAAGCATACAACTGTGCCGGCTGTACCGCCCATAATCGCAGGCCAGAACATTGATGCAATACCAACTAAAATCAAACCTATCATACCCATAAACAGGACTATACCCAAGAAAGACAGGTCTTTGACAGTTTTATACCCGAACATTGCCATACACGCAAACATCGCAGCAGCAACAACAAACGCCATCAAAATAGAGCCTGGGTTAACAGACAGCGCGACCCAAATCAATGGTGTCATTGTGATACCAATCAGAACCGCGTACAACGCCAACAACCATGCAGCTGTTGATGGATTCATTTTGAATACACGAACCTGGGCCCAGATTGATACCGCCAGACCGCCAAACAACAAGATGTAATAAAAACCAGACAGACCATGTGGCGAAAACAATAACCCCAACAAAGGTGTTGTCAAAGTGATAAACGATGCAACCGCAGTTAAACCAACCGCACCAAACATCAATCCAAATATACGACGAAGATATGATTCAATACCACCAGACTTACGCGATGATGCCGCACCAATGCGACGCGCAGTCGTGTCCTTGATTACTGTTTTTTTCGCAACCATAATTTTTTCTCCTTGGTTATTTATCTGATATATAATACAATCTGGGATGTAATTCAAGACCAAAGGCATTATAAAATGGCAATAAATATTAATCCCATCTCTCCCGTAGCGTTTTCTGTACTGGGACTGGACATTCGTTGGTATGCGCTGGCCTATATCGCGGCATTTGTTGTGGGTTATCTTGTTTTCAAGCGTTTAATGTCACGCAGCGACAGTATGGTACATATGTCGAAAAAGCAACTGGATGATTTGCTGACCGCTGTAATACTGGGGGTTATCATCGGTGGTCGATTGGGTTATGTGCTGTTTTATAACCTGCCCTTTTTTATTGCGCATCCGTTGGAAATTCTTGCCGTATGGCATGGGGGCATGAGTTTTCATGGCGGATTGATTGGGGTAATTACCGCAGTATTTTTATTTGGCCACAAACAAAAGCTAAATCCTTGGGCGCTGTTGGATTTGATGGCAGTGGTTGCGCCGATTGGTTTGTTCTTTGGCCGTATTGCGAACTTTATTAATATGGAAGTAATGGGCCGCACAACAGATGTGCCATGGGGTGTTGTATTTAATGGCGATATACCTGTGGCCCGTCACCCTAGCCCGCTTTATGAAGCTGCAAGCGAAGGTGCGTTGCTATTTATTATAATGTTATGCCTTTACAAATTCACAGGCCTGCGCCGGCACAGCGGTGCTTTGGGTGGCATAATGGGTATGGGATATGCGGTATTCCGTATGATATGCGAACAGTTTCGCGCACCTGATGCACACATTGGATTCCTGACCAGTTGGGGGTTGACCATGGGGCAATTACTGTCTGGCATAATGTTTTTTGCAGGTTTAGCGATTTTTGTATTTGCATTACGCAAAAAATAATGTACAATACGCCCTGTTGACTGAAATTCGGATGGTTGGCAGAGCGGTCGAATGCGGCGGTCTTGAAAACCGTTGAAGGAGCAATCCTTCCGGGGGTTCGAATCCCTCACCATCCGCCATAAAAATTAAACACCCTTTGCGGGTGTTTTATTTTTATCTGTGGTGGTCGGATGAGAACCCAGGGGTTCGGAGCGTCAATTGGTGAAAACAAGCATTGGCGAAGTTTGAACCTTATGTAGCGAAAGGGGCCCATAGAGCGAAAGCGAATATGGGAATCAGACAATCCCGAACCCGTCGCCATAAAAATTAAACACCCCTTGCGGGTGTTTTTTGTGAATTCATACCTGCTGATTTTTTATTCCATAAATTGCACAATATGTATCAGAGGAGAGAGGACCTATAATGTTAATAAAATCTAAAATATATGTAACCGCATTGGCCGTTTATGAAATGGTCGCGGTAAGCGCCCTGCACTTTCAACGAGTGTGTGACGCAATGTTCACAACCCGCTTTTGCGATGGCTGGTATCGATACTTTCTGTGGTGCGTAATTGTACCATTGGTAGTATCGCTGATATTGATGTGGATACGCGAAATAGTCGTTACACATCGCAGACGCGCCTTTATTCGCCGCGCCCGCAATACCGTGAACGGAATAATGTCCAGTATTCGTGGTAAAATTTCCAACAATATCGATATGCGCGATATGGAAAAAATTATCACAGCCGCGATTCTGGTCGGAATTAAAAAGTATGCGGACCGACATCCAAATATGCGCGATAATGTAAATCATATTATAGGGGTCGCAAGTGGCGAAACCGATATAGAAGCAGCCGAAATCGAAGAAGCAAAAATCGTAAAGCCACGCATAAAATCAAAGGCGAAAAACGCAAAGGCAAAACGCAAAAAATAGTTTCCCGACCGACAAAATCCCCCGACTGGGGGATTTTTATTTATCTTGATTATTGACCTTGGTATTTAAGCGTGGTGCCCCAGTCATCAGGCATCGCAATACAATTTTCAGAACCCGACTTGCAGAATTTTGTTATCCCGCCAACCAAATAGCAATCCTCTTTACTTTTGGCGCCAGAATTACTGGTCGAACCAGCGGGACATTTATGTTTTTCATTATTCGTACAATAATATCCCACAGGACAGTCTGAAGTTGTCGCAGTTAAAACAACGGTATCTGCTGGATAACCATCAGCGGGTTCTGGGATTTTATCATCAGCAAACAAGGCATACGTTGTGGCACAATTATCACACTTCCAACCATTGGAAAGTTTCCCATCGGGGACTGATCCACCTTCAAAATCACATGGAACTGACGCAAGAAGATCGTCAACAGGATGACACTCTACTGTTTTTTTTAGCCATTCGTTTGATTTAACTTTGACAGACTGGCCATATACCCCCATAAGGTTTACATCAGGTCCGGTGGCAAACTTTTCGTTCTTGTAAATAATCGAGTATTTTTTAGGGCTCCAAACTGCATACATCTGTATTTCGCCAAGACTGTTGTAATCACATTCATTTTTATCGCAATAATCCGCAATATCAAATTCATTATTTTTTTTGGATAGGGTATTTCCCGCAAACCCGGGCCATTCAAGTTCAGTTGGATCCACATTGACGATTGGACTCCACCCAATTAAATCATACTTTGCGCGCGACAGATTCGAATATATAGGCTCTCCAACATCATCAAAGCTGTCATCGCCATTAACATCATATCCGCGTGTATACCAATAGCGTATTTTCAATTCCGGGCCTAGTGTTTCAGTTGGAATAAGTCTGATATCGTATGTGCGCCCCTGTGTGCAACTGGTCATACCGACATTTTCATACCTGCCTTCACCGGTCATATAGCCCGCCACACAATTACAGTTTGTATGGTCAGAATTTGCAACCGCATTACTTCCGCAACTTGAACATACAAGAGAGGTATTTGGTGCAGTGCCCACAACACCATTAGCACCAATTTTCCAATATTGATCTTTTCCGGTAACCATAATTTTATATTCGGTATTTGAATAGGTATTACCATCGCATGAGGAACAAGTATACCCGCCATCTGACAACTCCGGATACTGACCAGCGGGGCATGAAAAAATCCAAGGACAAAAAACCGGGTTGCTGACATCCATATCAGCCCAAATGTCCATAAATTCGCGATGTGCGAGATTAGTCACCGAATAGTATTTTGCCAATGTTCCAGAAACATAACTGTATCCATCTTGGGGTGGGTTCGAGCATGTATAACAATCGGCATCGGACGCATGTATCGAAGTCAAAGGTGTCCACCAACAACTATTTGAACGCGCCAAGCAAGCATCTTCTGCAAGGCCCGCGCAACTAGCCAATCCACCCGTACCATCGCCAACAACCGCGAAAGCATCGCTGTATATAAGCATGATTAAAAAAATCGGTAAAATATGCTTCACGGACTCCCCTGCTCTATTGACATCAGCATAGTAAAAAAAGATATGTAGCGCAAGCAAAATCAATATCAAACTGTGCCTGTTGACTTTATTTTTACTGTATCCTAGGATTATATTTATTAAATCCAAATGAAATTAAAATTCTTTATCTTTGCGATTGCGTTATTACCATGTGTTTGCCTGGCCAAAAACACACAGGAAATCACTATGTCCACGCTGGACGCAATAAAACTGGCCGGCGATTTGGTTGAACGTGACGACATTGATAACGCGGAACAAATTCTGACCAAAATGCCCAAGATGAATAATGCGGCATTGGAAATCGAACGTTGGTTTTTATTGGCACAAATCGCACAGAAACAAGACGACTATGATTCCGCAATCAAGATTTACAGAAAGATACTTGATGACCAGCCGGATTTGGCGCGTATTCGATTTGAACTTGCAACCTGCTATATGCACACAAAACAATGGTATCGGGCGGACTATCATTTGCGCCTTGCCATGGCGGGACGTGACCTGCCGGACAATGTGCGAAAAGTGATGAATTATTATCGCTGGGTTATTCGCCAAAACAAAAATTGGAATATATGGTTTAACTTTGGTGCGGCACCCGACAATAATATCAACAATGCAATTGGCGGAACCGAGTGTGTGAATACCATACTTGGGCCCATGTGTCGCGATTTAAGTGACCCAGAATCCGCAATTGGTTATAACTTTTCATTGGGCGGAAACTATGAATTTAAGTTGTCTGACCATTGGCGATGGAAATCAGACGCGTTTATATATTCGAATCTATATGATATTTCTGACTATGATGATTTGTATTTGTCTGTTGGAACTGGCCCACGATATATCTGGGATAACGGGGATGCGTGGTTGGCCGCGGTTTGGAATCGCCGCTGGTACGGGTGGGAACGATACAATTGGTCGGTTGGCGCAAAGTTGGATTTGAACTATGACTTTACAAGAAGATTTTCGGGCGGTCTGCAATTACAATATCTGAACAACTCGTACGATTTATATGACGACTTTCTATCTGGCGACACATATTCTTCACAGTTGCGTTTTTCATATTCGTTTAATGCGCGACTGTATGCACTGGCACGCATTGGCATATCGCGTGAAGTTGCGAACGCACCCGAATATTCATACTGGCAACCCGGATTTGGTGTTGGACTTGGCACAGAATTGCCATGGGGTTTTCATATCTATGGCGAGCCATATTTTTACTGGACCGCATATGATGACGACAAGTGGGTTGTACATAATGATAATTTTTCACAAATAACCGAACGCGACTTTACACAAAGATATTCTGTTTCTGTGTCAAACAATAATTTTGATATCTGGGGATTTGTGCCAATGGTTGTGTTCAGTTATACTCACCGCGATTCAAACATATGGCAGCGCGAATTTGATAAATTCACCGCAGAATTTACACTGCGACAAAAGTTCTAGATAAACACCGCCCGTTTGGGCGGTTGTTTTATTCACTGACAACACGCAAAGACATCAAGCCTTGGCGGCATAGTTTGGCATATTGTGGCCGATCCAGCCCAAACAATTTGATTAAGCTTTTTGGGCTTTGGTTGCAAAATAAATTTTGCGTTTTGGTCACTCCATTACGCGTGGTCTTGATTGTACCGCTTGGTAATTCTGCCCGCCCAATACATGACGATAAATAAACAGTACATTCGTCATTATCACCCAAATTTTCCAATGCCATATATCGCGCAAATAAATTTAGTGTTAAATCGGATTTGCTGCCGTCCTTGGTCCATGGGCTGCCCCCACCAATCGGTGCCGCAGTCGAATAAAAATCACATGCCAATTTGCGCCCCGTCACACCACAATCCGCAATCGAAGAGTGATATGTGTATATCCCTGTTCCGTTAACTATGATATTTTCTGGTACTTGACCAAGAGCATCAATAATCAATGGTGTGATATCACATTGGCACAACATAGGAACCGCAACAATTGCTGTCTTAATTCGATTTTCATCGTCCAATGTGATTTGTGTTTTTATATCTAAACCCAACACATCTGATGCGCGTGCATATTCATATATCGCACGATTTAACTTACGTGCAAGATATAATTCTTGATTGATAAATTCAGCATTACCACGACACGCATATCCGACAAATACACCTTGGTCACCCCAGCCATTATTTTCAACCCCGCGATTTATATCAGGCGATTGAACACCCAATAAATTTATCACGCGCAGGCGGTTTATGTTTAATGCATAATCGCCCCAAATGGTGGCATAGCGTTCATCGTATCCGATTTCACGAACCGCGGATTTTACAAATTCGTCCAAATTTGCCAAATCAACTTTACCCGTAATTTCACCACCAAGTATAACCGTATTATCCTTGACCATAACTTCGACCGCGTATTTAACAGACGAATCCATTTCAATCATTCGATCCAAGATATAAGATGAAATATAATCGGAAATTTTATCTGGATGCCCCAAGGACACCGCTTCTGCAGTTTTTAACATAAAAAGACTCCTTGTTTAGTCCATTAACGCAGGACAAGTTAGGATATAAATCCGCGGCTTCCAAAACACCATTGTTTCGGAACAACTTTTATACTATCACCAAAAACTACAAAACGCAATTCAATCTTGTGATAGATTGTCATTTTTGGTATAATGTTGTGTGTGTGGTGTGTGTGTAGAAA
>JAGBVH010000018.1 GCA_017630405.1 Alphaproteobacteria bacterium | reverse complement strand
TTGTTTGTTTTGTTTTGTTTGTTTCGCGATAATATAATTATCACTTGATAAAATAATAACATATTATTTTACTTTGTCAAGATAAAAAGCCTTTTTTCAAAGGCTTTTATTGTTTTAATCAGTTAATTATTAAAAAAGTCTTGTTCATATTGCAATAACAATTGTCTTGTTTGTTCGCTTGCCTTGCATATTTCTTGTAAAATTTCTTTTTGTCTTTTTGTCCGCTTTCTTTTTTTCATTTCTTGCTTTGTATAATTTATTAAATAATTTATTGATACAAAACTTTCGATGTTTACTGTTCGCATAATTTGCCCCTTTATTTAATTGTTTTATTTAATTGTTTTATTTAATTGTTTGCTTTTTCATATTTTATCAGCCAATCAATCGACTTTTGTAAACAATTACTTGCATATTGTAAATAATCTTTTTGTAAATCAAATTTTAAAACATCGCTGTTTATTGATTCACTGTTTAAATCAGTCAGTAAATTATTGATTCGCTGTTTGAAATCATTTAAAGCTTTAATGTGTTTTTTCATAACTTGCCCCTTTTGTTTGTTTTTTGTTTTTTCGCTTGCTTTGTTTCACTTATTGTGTTACGATATAAATATCTTTATATCTGTTATAGATAATATCAAATTGATTTTTGTTTGTCAACTGAAAAATAATACAGCGATTATTTTTTTGAGCAAAGGTTTTTAAAATTTTTTCAAAAAAAAATAAAAATTTTTTATACTTTTCACGTACGTTAATGAAATAAAATAATATTATACTAAATTTTTTATACAAAAAAGATTTTTTGTACAACATACCCCAGACCCCCCAATCGAAAAATACTGACGGCGGGGGTTCCTTCCATTCTCCTTCCCACAGAGGGGGTTAGTTATAGCATAAATTCTCGCAACTCTGCAGCAATCTGGCATTATTTCGAGCAGCATCCAACACAACAACATTGGCGTCGTGCCAAAATCGCCAACAAGAACACCGACATATCTATTGATGTACACAGAACATAAAAACAATACAACTACTGTTTCCAACTTAAAATAATAGTGTGATTAAATCTCGTTTTAAAATGGAATTTAATAACAAAAAAAACGTTATTTAATCACAGTATTATTTTTTGGGAATTTAATACTAGTATTAAATCGGCCCTAAAAAAATAATAGTAGTATTAAATCTCACTAGGGTAAACGAGATTTAATAGTTGAAAAAACGAGATTTAATCACAGTATTATTTTTATTTGTCAACATTACTTTTTGACTTGAAAAAGGCGAATTTTGGTGTTATATATATGAATATGAAGTATAAACCAAGAAAAGTTTTTCTGGATTTGCATACAACACCTTGGCGAAGAGCTATCATGGTGTGCCACCGAAGAGCAGGTAAGTCTTACTCTATGGCAGCTGAAATGCTAAAACGTGCATATAACGGCCCAGAAGATGGACAATATGTTTGGCTGTCCCCTATGGGCGAACAGTCTATCCTTAATGTGCAAAATATATTCAGAACCCTAGACGACCAAGGGTATATCACCAAGTTTGATAAAACTAATGGTATAATGGAATTGGCTAATGGGGCGCAAATACAGCTCGGCGGTGATAGAACCGCTGAAAAAATCCGCGGCCGATACCTAAACGGTGCCGTCATGGACGAATTCTCCCAGCTCAAATCAGAAACTTGGTCCGAAATTATATCGTACGCCCTCGCAGATAGAAATGGTTGGGCCGCTTTTATAGGTACAGCCCGCTCCGATGACGGTTATAGACTATATAATATGTATAAGGAATATAAAGACGACCCTAACTGGTTCTCAAAAAAGGTCGGAGTGCTAGATAATGAAGAAGCTTTCCCGCCAGAACGAGTCGCAGAAATCAAAAAAGAACACATCAAGTTCTGCCTAAGTGCAGGAATGACAATGGAACAGGCAATGCAGTCGTTTAACGTCGAGTTCCTGTGCGATTTCTCGTTTATTGATGAAGGAAAACCAGATATGTCAGCTCTATTTTACCCAGAATTACAAAACTTGTTCGATGCCAACCCTCCAAGATTACTCGACCCATCCAACCAAATAGTCAGAGAGGCCCAAGCCTCCACAGGAAAAGTCGCTACATTTGATATCGGGCATTCCACAGGCCGAGATTACACCTGCGTGGTGTTCGCGTCCGAAACCGCGTCTAACCCAGTGGTGCATTCCATAGAGTGGGAAAATAATATGCCATTACAATATTGGTTCGATAGACTTCGTATGCTGGGTTATAAAACAGTAGCCTTGCCATTTGATGCCGCTACCACCAATAAAGAAACATTGCTGACCTTATTCCAGACATTTAAACGAGAAGGATTTAATGTTATTAAGTTTAAACGTCTACAGCGAACCGAACAAATAGAAAACGGAAGATGGTTGCTGAACAATGCGTATTTTTCCAAAGACGCAATCGCTGGGCTGTCAGAACTTGGTAAGTTTAGCGAATTTAAAACAAAGCATGGGTTAGAACAAGACATTGCGTCAGCTATTTTATACGCGGGTCAAGTGCTTAGAAAAAAACACACAAAGATAGAACTTGCAAATACGATAAAAAACAATTACAATAAAAACAGAACATTATTGGAAACTGGCGTCAGTATATACTCAGGCGCCATTTCCCTATATTAAAGAGGAATAAATGTCATACCATGCACCTAAGGCCCCAGAGCCAGAAAAACCATTAGACCCATTAATTAATATGAAAGAAATGGGGGCTGCACTGAAGAGTGAAGGCAAAAAGAAGGGGTATCTGTCCACGTTCTTGTCACAAAAACGCGCTGGCGTAAAACCTCAGGGCTTTCTGTCTACAACATTAGGTAATTCTACAATATAATTAAGGAGAAACCGTAATGGCTATCGCAGATATAACACGGGATATTCAATATTACAAAAATAGATTGTCGATATTAAAGCAAAAACGCGAACCATATGATAAAAAATGGGAAGAAATGGCGATTTTCTGCGACCCAAGAAACGCGTATTTCAAAGTTCAGCGTTCAAATGGCGACATGAGCCAGTTGATTCCGAAGATGGATGACACTGCACAGTTGCATTTACCAATGTTTGCTGCTGTTTTGAACTCGCTGATGACACCACAGGCGTATTTATGGCATAAAATGGTGTTCGTAAACAGCGAAACACAAGACCAATTTGGCAAAGCGTTGGCAATTCAGAATAAATTCTTGTTCAATTTGAGATATTCTGCGTATTCAAACTTCCAAGCAGCGATTAATGAAGCGTATATGTCATTAGGCGTGTTTGGTCATGCGATTATTCAGATGATTCCTGACTTGAAACGCAAGCGTGTATGTTATCAGACACTGCCAATTAAAGAATTCTACATCGACAAAGATGCATTTGGCTACATCAACACATTCTATCGTGTGGTTGATATGAAAATGCGTTCGGTAATGCAGCAATTCCCAGATTATATGCCAGAAAAATATAAAGACCGCACAGATACAAAGTGGTTGGATGACAACATTCAAGTGTTGCATGTGGTTGAACCATCATTTAAGAAAGGCGACAAGTATCATACAGCATACATCGACCTGACAAATCTGGCTATCATGGAAGAACCACAAGAAATGTCTTATAGTCAGTACTTGTGTGTTCGTTCTGCGGTATTCCCATCCAGTGACGACCCATATGGATTCTCACCATGTATGAGTGTATTGCCTTCCATCAAGGAATTGAATTCGTTGCAGTTCAATTATTTGAAGCAAACAGATTTGGCTGGCCAACCAACCCTTCTGACAAATTCAGACATCATTGATGCGACTAAAGTATCAGCGAATGGCACAGTTGTCGAAGGTGGTATTGACGATGAAGGCCGCCCAATGGTTCAGGCCTTGCGCACATATGGTGAAATGCCAGCGATGGATTATCAAATCCAGCAGTTGCAGGAAAAAATCCGCCAAGCATTGTTTGTAAACTATCTGGCGAGCTTCTCGCCAACACAATCTCGCTCCGCGACAGACGCTATGATTAAGGCGAATGAAAAAGCGAACCTAGTTGCCCCAGCAGGCGACCGCATCGCAAGAGAATTACTGTTGCCAATGATTGAAGCTGAAATCAAAATCTATGGTGATATGAATATGTTGCCACCGATGCCAGAAGAAATCCGCAATATGTACACACAGTTTGACATTATACTGGACAGCCCATTGTTGAAGGGTCAGCGTATGGATTCAGCGAACAGTGCAGTAACACTGATACAGTACATCAGCCAGTTTGCGGCCATTGACCCAAGTGTTGCAAGCACAATCAATGCGGAAAAGATGATTCGTTATCTGCAGGAAACAATGAATGTTCCATTAGACATAATGAATTCACCAGAAGAAATCAAAGCAATAAATGAAGCCAAAGCCCAAGCCCAAGATATGCAGATTGCATTACAGAATGCTGCAGGTGTAGGCTCTGCGATTAAAGACATTGCGGAGGCAGGTAATATTGCGGAGGGTCGATAAATGAATAAAGAATTACGGATTCAGCTGTTAGCATTACAGCCGACCTTTATAAAATATCTTGAATCTTTGCGGAATAAAAATCCGCTTAAAGGTTCGGATGGCGGTAAAAACGCCAACAGTGTCTTCGTTGAAATTGGCAAGAATCTGATTGTTGACCAGATTCTGGCTGATATTCAAGAAGCAAAGAACCCTCGTACACCATCTCTGGAAGTCAAAGATGGAAGCGAGATAATGTTGTTCAAAGTATCAGAATAAGGATAGATTGATGGCAGACGAAAACGTACAATTTTATGACTCTTGGAACCTGTCTGACGAAGACAAGGGTTTCATTCAAAGTTCCAACTATGCTGACGCAAGTGCGGTAATCAAAGCATTGCGTGACACCAAGGCATTTGTTGGGGCAGACAAAAACACAATTATCAAAGTTCCAAAACCAGCAGAAGATGGCACAGTTGATTACAGCGAAGTGTATAAAACACTGGGTCGACCAGATGATGTTGCTGGCTATGGTTTCGAAGAAACAGAATTTTCAAAAGCGGTAGCGCCTAAATTGTTAGAATTGGGCATTACAAAAGCACAGGCGGATGGCTTGGCAAAGTTTATGGAAGAATACGGTGTCACATCCACAACGACTGCGGCTGAACAAGCAGCGGCCGAAAGAGAAAAAGGCATTGCAGCGTTGCAAAAGAAATGGGGTGCTGAATATGAAGTTAATTCGCAGGTGGCGGCTAAAGCGGTTCGAGAACTGGCTGAAGCAACTGGTATCAACGAGGCTGACTTGGACAAAATCGAAGATTTGATTGGCGTAGAAAAAGCGGCATCTTTGTTCTTTGCTATCGGCTCCAAGGAAGGCGGTGTAAAAAGCTTGACCAACTATAATGCTGGTGTAGAAACCCCAGAAATCGCGGCATACAAACTGAAAGAATTGATGGCTGACCCAGAAACAGGTAAGAAACTGGCACAGCGTGACCCTAAGATTGCTGCGGAAATTAAACGTCTAACAGAATTGTCTATGAAAAAATAAGGATTGACAGATGCAAAAGATTGAACATTACAATATCGGTGAAAAAGTTTTTTATTTTGACCCAGTTCGCGAAGGTGAATTAACGGTCAAAGAATCTGTTGTGTATGGTGCTTTCGTACACAAACAGGAAGGCGAGCTGTATTATTTCTTGGAAGACAAGGAATGCCCAGCTTATGCAACCTCAACAACAAAGGAAGATATTGATGAAAAAATTAAAGCATTTATTGAATACCGTGATAAACTGGCTGAAGCGAACAAAGAAAACAAAGAACGCTTCAAAGCCTTGCGCTCGTCATTCTTGTTCGAAGAATACACAGCGGCAGCACGCACGAAAGCGTGTTTACAAGAACACAAAAAAACGTTAGAGGATGAATAATGACAGAAGTAAAAATTCCATTTTTCCGTGAACAGTTCATCCGCAATGATAGATTGCAATTGAATTTGTTACGTCCAGCGATTGAACAGTATGTACGTCGTTGGGGTTATTACGATAAAGAAACATCTTGCAAAGTGTTTGAATTTGTCGTAGAATTATTTAAAGAAGATATGGGTGTTGGTAAAAAGAAACAATCTAAACCAGCATCTAAATCCGTTTCCCTTCCCAATGAAGCGGAATCCGAACCTGCAAAATCGGAGGACGTAGTAGTTGACGGGAAAGATGACTTGGAGTTATAATAGGCGGTTTTTGCAGACCTTCCCTTATGTAATGTCCGACTTAAACAGCGAAAGCTAAGTTAAACATTTATAAAAAAGGAAAGACAAAAATGGCAGGTACAATTGACACACAATTGATTGCACAGCAATTTACCAATCTGTTAACTCCTGTTATCCAACAGGGCGAAACACGCACAGCAGAATCAACAATGTTGAAAACTGGCTTATCAGTTCGTGACGTTCAAGTCATCGACTGGTTAGAAAAGATGTCAGTACGTGTTGTAAAAGACTTGGTTTCCATCCGTGAAACTGCAGTTGATGAAGCAAACGTATCATCTCGCTGGTTGCCAGCACCACACTTGGTTGAAAACACAATCCGTAAATCGGCACAATTCAACCTGTTGACATTGGTTGACGAAGACAGTGCTATCCGTTCAGCACAAGCAAAAGCGTTCATGACACATATGGACAAAGAATTCTATACTGCTGCTTTGGGTAAAGCTATCACCAACATCGTAAATGTCGATGAAGATGAAGACACACCACAGGGTATTACATCTCCATATGCGTTCGTAGCATTACCAGCAGAAAATACTGTTACAGCACGCGCAGGTCAAACAATCACAGAATTGGTTGACTTGGCATTGGAAAAAATCGATGCGAAAGACGTTGACACAGTAGAAAATCCAGTAATTGTCTACATCAACTCGAAAGCAAAATCTTTGCTGTTTGCTGACCCTCGTTATGATAACTGGAATCAGATGGGTACACAAGTCTTGGGCAGCGGCAATATGGCCAGCTACCGCGGTGTCAAATTTGTTCGTTTGTCTGACGCAGATGTATTTGCAGGCTCCAACAAATTGTTGGTTGTTGCAGGTAAACCAATTTGCGTAGGTATATGGTCTGACTTGTCAACAAAAATTGACGTATTGCCAGAACATTCTTATGCTCACCAGATTTACACATCTATGTCAATGGCAGCAACACGTTTGGACGAAGACCGTGTATTTGCAATTGATATTGCAGCATTGAATGGTTAATAAAAAGGCGAAGTAATGATTAACACAACGACTTATACAGATATTGCTAACTTTGCATTAGACCAGATTGGTGGGTTAAATATTCAAGATATTGACGACACTAACAACCCTAATGCTATATTGTGCAAACGACACATAGGTCGTTGTGTTAAAGCCGAATTAGATAAATACGAATGGACTTGTGCGCGCAAGTTCAAGAAACCAGTAGCTGTTGACTTAGAAGCAAACCCAGACGCTTATATTAAAGGATATACAGCGTATCATTTGCCAGATGATTTCAGCAGATTGTCACAATACTTTTTCTCAGAATACTATCCGTATCGCAAAAATCAGTATGATTTGGGCCACAATTATTTTCTTACAGCGGATTACTTATACACAAAGCACCCATTAGAAGTATTAGCATATTGTTCAAACAAAGTTCCAATCGCTAAGTGGAATCAGCTTATGTGCGACGTAATGGCGGCGGCCTTAGCTAAGAGTATTGCGAGAAAAATAGCAGGAACTGATGCGGACGTAGCGTTTGTAGACGCTTTGTATCGCAGAGCCGTATCTGACGCCAGACGACATCAGGTTCTACAAATGGAGCCAAGTGGCACTGGTATGTCAGAATCACAAATGTCAAGGGTGTTGTACTATGGCTAAAGATGATAAAAAATTACAATCATTTGCTAGTTTCAACTCAGGGGAATATTCCCCATCATTAGCAGGTAGGGTTGACTTAGAATCTTTCGGTAGTGCCGTTAGATTTTCTTCTAATTTTATATCTGAGGAAACTGGTGGCATAAAGAAATTCTACGGCTCTAACCATATAAAAGAGCTAGAGAACACAGGGCAAGTGTTATTGATTCCGTTCTACAATTCATACGAACCGATGTGTTTGGTATTTACCACGAATTTTGTAGGCGTGATTTTAACCGATACATATTCTTCGTTAGAAATCAGACCGTTAACTTGTTCTGATTTGCGCAAGGTTCGCTGGAAACAAATCAACGACCAGATAATTTTAGTAGCTGATGATATACCTATACAGGTATTGAATTTCTTAGGCCCAGACACAGAGAGCGGCGCATATAAGTTTGAAAGTTCAATTTATACATTGGATTACGAACCATTTTTCCCAATCGGTTGGAGCGGTAATTATAATGGTGAAATAGAAACGATTGGGGCTAATGGTGTTATTACGGTAAAAATACCTGAAGATGAAACATCTATAAAGATAGAATTGCCAGTTGTGTTAAAGAATGCAACTCAGGTGAATATGCTTGGGGCCAACAATTACATGTCAACAGCGAAAATGCCGATTGTTTTAGGGCAAACTACTGCTACATTATATAAGAAATCAGCTGATGGCACAGAAACAGAATTGGCGTCTGCTATAGTAAGTAGTAATCCGACAGCGCCTCATGGCGGAACAGTAACAAACTCAAACATAATAGATGGCTAGGAGGATATTATGGCACCATCAGCAGGTTATCTAGGCGTTACAAGATTTATAACACAAACAGCAGTTTTGAATTTGGTAAAACAGATTTGTCCTACTGCATATATATATGGCGATAATATAATTTTGCCACAGTTGCCTGAGGGGCATCAAGCAGGTGATGGGTATGCAATTAGAATAAAAACAACGCCAAGTTATGTTAAGGAGGATTAACGATGTCACCGACTATTCCAAGCACAGGGAACATGACTACAGATTTAGATACAACGGGCACTGGTACTAGCGTCGTTCGAAATTATATTGATTCGTCAGAAGGTGGCGACTACATGTCGGCATTTGCATACGAAGCATATCCATCTTTGTACACCGATACAGATGTTATTGGCAGAAAAATAAAAATATTGGCGAACTACAATGACGTAGAAATATCACCTTGGTGGCAGAATAAAACAATAACACAGGGCGACATTGTATTTTCTAATGGCCATTATTATTTAGCGGAAGCGTCAGGAACGACAGGAAATATACAGCCATCACATACCGAAGGGGTATTTTCAGATGGTGCAGTTAAATGGCGTTATCTGCATAGTGGTAGCGCTGTAGCTACAGTTACAAGTGTTACAAGTCCAACGACATTAACAGCAATTGTTGATAGCGGTTATTTACCAGTGTTAGACAAGCTTGTTACTGGTGGAACATATAGATTCCGAGAAATTCAATGGTCGATTATTGGGTATAAAAAAAGATATCCTAGCCATGTATATTTGTTCCAAAACAGATTAGGCTTTATTGTAAACACGACAGGGTATGGCGCTTGGAACTGTTTGTCTTGTTCAGATGATTATACGAACTTTGCAACAGAACAATATGGCCAGCAATTAGACACAAGTGCTTTAATAAATGTTTTGCCAGATAACCCAGACGGCAAAATCAACTGGGTAATATCGTCCACTCAATTATACATGGGCGGCTATGAAGGCGAATTTGTTGCTACATCTGGAAACGCGGCAGCTACTCCGACTAACTTTATTATAAAGAAAGTCAACGAAACAGGTGGGGCGGAAGTAAAAACAACTAGATACAAAGAATTAAACTTGTTTGTAGGTGCTGATAAAGACCAGTTGTATTCCATAGGTTATGATTACATAATCGATGACTATAAACCGAAAGAAATAAGTTGTTATGCGCAGCATTTGTTTGAATCGGGGATTAAAAGATTGGTCGCACTGAACAACAAAGACCAGAACATATATGTATTACAGGAAGATGGCTCGGTTGTTTTATTGAAATATTCAGGCGAACAAAAGATATTGTCATATTCAAGATTTACACATAATAATAATGTGTTAGACATGTCTGTGACCAGAGGTTCTGGTAAGATTATGGCATACATAGCAGTAGATAAAGGCGACGATAAAGTTTCGTTGGAGACGCTATCAATAGAAAAACCTGTATATATGTTTGGCGCGATAAAACTTGAAAGCGACATCTTGGACGATGAAGGCAAGCAGATTGAATTTGATTTCCCAGCTGTGCCTTATTACGCCAACAAGGAAGTTTACATAAAATACGGTGAAGGTTTAGGTCTATTTGTTAAGAAAACATTGGACGAAAATGGTTTTGCTACTGGAATACCGAAATCAAAAACATATTTGGTCGGAAGTCCTATGGTAAGCGAACTGCACACAAACGCAGCGTTTGGTCAGAAGGTCGAGGGAGCACAACAGCAGTCTATCGCGGTTTATTTAAGGTTGCACAAATCAGGAAATTTCTCCTATGGTTCTAGTGTGGACTTTGGTAAATATTATAATTATGAAGGTTGGGCTGACAGACAGCAGTATTGTGAAGCGCCGACATTGTATACAGGCGACTGTGCCTTGAACATACCGCTTGGATATGCGGAAGCATCGAACTGGGGCGACGGCAAATATCCTACAACATCAGGCGTGGGCATAAACATAAAATGTGAAACGCCAGAGCCGTTTAATTTGTTGTCCATACAGGAGATATACAAATGAAATATACTGTTAGGCGGGCGACAATAGATGACATAAACAAAATTAAAAAGAACACCACAGAAAATGGCAAGGTAGATATGCGTGTGGTAAAACAATCGGAAGAAATGCGGTGCTTTTTATATGAAGATGAGCCACTGATGATACTGGGTTTAGTAGATTTTCCTACAGAATCTTATGACAAATCAGTTGCGTTGTGGGGGTTGTTTAATAAAAAAGTAAAAAAGCATACTAAATACATTGTAAAAACTTGCAAAGACTTGTTATTTGATAGGGTTGGGTACACATTTGTGTGTTATATTGATGAAGAAAACAATGCTTTTAAAAGATTTGCGACTTTTTTTGGGTTTAAACCAACAAAATATGTTGAAGATTTTAATGGAAAGTTGTATCGTTTCTATATAAAGAGGAATTAAAAAATGGGATTGCCAACAGCATTAGTTTTAGCGGCAGGTGCTATAAAAGCCACGAGCGAAGTCGTATCGGGTATGTATGAAGCTCAGGCAATGGACGCACAGACTCAGGAATATAAGATAAACGCAAAGCAGTCACGATATGCTGCAGAACAGGCGTATCAAGAAGGCGCGATGTCTGTCAATCAAGCTACGTTATCAGCAAGACAAGAGATAGGTTCTGGAATTGCTTCGATGTCTGCATCAGGTAATATAGGCACATCAGCACAAGCGGCTATTGTTCAATCTTATATGAACTTAGGTAAAGATGTATCTGCTATAAATTACAAGTATGGCAATGAAGCCAGACTGCATAAGAATAAAGCGGCTATGCTGGAATATAATGCAGATATATCTGAAATAAACAGAAAGAACAGAATAACATCATCGTGGTTAAAAGCAGGTGCAGAAGTAGCAAAATCGATAGGTTCAGCAGCATTTATGGGCGGATTTAGCGGGACGCCAAAAGTCACTGGATTTACTGATGCTGTTACGAATGATGGCATGTATGGTGCTTGGGGAGGTTTCTAATGGCAGAATTACATAAAAACCAAGTTGCGTGGTCTGCGACTAGACCAACAAGTGTAAAGCTTGAAAAGAAAAGAGATTATTATAGCGATATATTGTCTAATCTTGGCGATATGACAAACCGTTTGGCTGAAGGGGTAGCGGCCTATCAGGACAACAAGTTGAAGGAGGCATTAGAAGTTGCCGAATTGGAAGCTCGTTCAATGATAGACAATGCCCAATCAGCCACAGCGGATTATGATAAAGTAATGGCTATGGCACAGAATAAAATGTCGGAACAATTGTCTCAGTTTGACAAGGCGACTGTTAATCGTTTTATGCAGAAAAATCCATCTTATTTTGAAAAGGTGAATATTTCGCTTAATCAGAAAGCATTGCAGAAGAAGGGCGAACAGTTGATTAACGCAACTGAACAGTCTTTGCCATTATGGACATCAAGAGCAATATTGTCTGGCGACCCAAAAGAACGCCAAGAGGTTATCAAAAAGATACAAGACCAAGTTGGGCCATATAGTATACAAGCTGCGGATGAATTAATATTCAAGGCCAACACAATGATGGACAGTGCCAATATAGCGAATTCATTGTTGCAGAATGATTTTGAGGGTGTTAGAAAACTGTTAAAAAACGCAGAAACAACACACACGATTGATGCGGCAGAAAGGGCGACGTGGTTGTCTCGTCTGGAGGCTCGGGAAAAAGAATATTATAAGCTACAGGAAGAAACTAAGAAGACGTTGAAAGACCCAAGACAATTAGCGATTGTTGACGCGTATAATACGTTGAAACAAAATGGCATGTTTTCTGAAGCTGACAAACTTCGTAATGATGTTTATAAAGGTGTTCCAATTTCTGCTGGCTGGGAAGAAGTTATAACTGAAGATGGTAGAGGGATGTCAGTGCCAAAGTTTATTGACATATCCGATTTAACCCCAACGGAAAGAGCAGAACTAACTAAGAAAATAGACCAGTATGCAGACTTAAACCCAGACCAGACATATGAAAACGACGTATATCAACAGCGTGTTACTTATGTTTTGGGTGAATATGAAAAGTTTAAAAAGTCTGGGTCATCGCAACAGACAGAAGCAATATCAAATTTGATGGATTTGATGGCTAACAAAACCCAATACAATACTATTGAAGCTAAAACAAGAAAAGAAATAGCAAAGGCTGTTGATATGAATATTGCAGCTAGAGCAGAAGCGGCTCAGCCATCTATATTAACGCCAATTTCTGATGTGTTTTATGACGGCGCTTGGGCTACGGATTACAGAGACCAATCCCCACAGTCTATTATCAGAAGCGCTGTATTAGGGTTGCCAGTAGGCAGAGGTGCCTTGTCTGTCTTTCATGCGGCAGGCGGACAAACTGGTATGACTGTGGAACAGGCAGGCGGCATGGGAACAGTTTTAGGTAAAGCATTGGCCACAGACGTTCAGAATTACAAGGACTTGTTTGAAAAAGACATGAAAAGAGATTCTATAGCAGAATTTGGCAGATACAACATAAGCCTTATCAACGCTTTAAGAGACACGCATGTATTGGCTGACACAGGTATAGCTGCGTTGAGCAGAGAAAGACTGGAAGAATCTTGGGTTGTTTGGGCTTCTGATTTGAGACGCAAAGGTATTTATAATTCTGTTGCCACACAGGATAACAGAGACTTGATTGATTCGTATTATGAATATGCTTTGAATCGCGGTCTTAATCAAAAAGAAAAAGAAGCTGTTGCTAAGCTGAAGGAATACGCTACAACAGCACAACCTGATGCGAAGAGCGAAGTTGGTCGTTGGTGGAAACGTGAAAAACCAGAACAAATAATAAATGTTTCCACGACACAGCCAAACAGTGTTGCAAAATATATAGGAGTTGGTAATGAACAATGATTTGACAACAGATATTCAAAATGTATTAGCGGGTTCTCCTGCTGTTATAGCGAATGAAACGAAAAAGAAAATCGAACCATTGGAAAACACAACATTAGTTACAGGCACAGGTTTGGATGTTGTGACAAACGAACCGCAACAGTTGACTACAACGCCAACAGAAGGCATTAGCTTTGATGAAGACAGCGAAGAAGTTTATGCAGGTGGTACAGCGTTGCCGACATTAGATTATAAAACTCGTAACAGAGCGGCAGATGGGACAGAAGGTAGCGCATTATTCTTTGAACCTAATTATCAACCAGTTGTTCCATATGATGTTGAGACAAGATTTGGTACGGTAAAGACAGATACGTTAGACAGAAATAAATTAACATGGCAAATTGCTGTGAACCAAAAAGGTTATCCTGATGCCGATTGGATGGGGTATCTGAAAGTACCAGATATTGGTCGCGAAAGCATATGGAGCAAAGCATTAACAGGTTTGACAGGATTTGCGGCACAAATGCCAAACTTAATGGCACAAGGAACTTATAACGTTTTGTCTATGACAACAAGGTCTCCTGCAACATTATTAGGCGACGTGCTGAAAGGCACGGTTGTAGGCGATACACTTGGTGCAATAAGTGATAATTTTGTTAATTTAGAAAACGCTGTCAATGATTATTTTAATAAGTCAAATTCTGGCATTTCTCAGTATTTTACTGGCGACCCAACAGATACATCTTTGCGCAATACAGTGTCTAAGGCAATACCAGCTGCTATGTTGACGGTTGGCGCAGCCTTGTCTGCTAGAAATCCTAAAGCATTATTTACTGTTTTGAACTTTGCTGGTGCAAATCAAATGCGTGAAGACGCTTTGCAGTATGGATTATCACCATTGGCTTCGGATGCGTTCGCTTTGGGTGGTGCTGGTCTGATGTCAAAATTAGACATGCTTGGTTATGAATCAATGATAGGCGTTGGTTCATTAGCCGCAAGAGGTGCCATTGAGTATTTGCGTCAACTGGAAAAAGGTTTTGGTTACAAGTTGGCAAAAACCATAGGGCGAGAAACAACATCTTTAGGGGTAGAAGCAGCGACAGAAATGGGGCAAGAAACAATACAAGGTTTCTTTGACCCTGAATTCAGAGACAACCCAGTAGACCGTTTGGCGGTAGCTGGAATTGCTGCGTTCGGGGCTAAAGCAATTACATTGCCAGCGTCTTTACGATACGCAAAAGCACAAGACCAAGAAAAGTTAGCAAAGGCGATGGGTTTGGTATCAGAATTGGCGGTTGTTCGTCAGGCAGGCATCGACCTTGTTGATGGCTGGGTTAAAGATGGTAAGTTGCCAGCAGAAATGCGTGATGCTGTAGTAGATGATTTGATTAAAAATGCACCAGACATTGTTGTTGGCCATATCCAAGAAGGGATTGTTGGTCAGTTGGATAAGATTCCTTTGGAAACAAGAAAGCAATTTGCGAAACAATTATCATCATTAGACGCTAAAGCAGTAAGCAAACAACAGTTTGACGAACTGGAAGCAAGGGTTCAATCTGCATTAGAATCATCTAAGGTTAAATTCACAGAAGAAGACGCGAATTTAATCAAGGGTGTTATGTATGGCGTGGCTCAAATTAGATTGTTGGCAGATGGTACGTTGCCATCACAGATAGAAATACCTTCTTTCATAACAACAACAGAAGCAAGAAAAATGGGTTATAACTTGTCTTCTGGCGTTGCAGGAGCCCACATACGCGACATCAATGCAATCGCAATAAAACAAGGTTTGGCTGACCAGTCAAACAAATGGGTTGGCGACACAGACACCCCATATGAAGGATTGGCGAATCAAGACGCAACATCAAGAAGCTCTTTGAAAACTGAAGTTATATTGCACGAACTGGCTCACTATTTGGACAGACAGGTCGGTGATGGTTATGGTGAATTCTTGCAGAATTATTATGCGGCCATCAAGCAAGTGTTTGGTGAATCTCGGGCACAATCTGTAGAAGAAGAGGCAACAAAGGCTGGTAACAGAAGAAACAAAAGCCCTAACGATTATGAAAGCACACAGAACACAACAGAACATTTTGCGCAAGCGGTTCAACGTTTGGGCAAAGAAGCAGGAAGAGCTTTGGGCTTGAGTGATTCTAAGGCACAACAGTTCGCTTCATATGCTAATGTTATGCTGAATCAGATGAACGCTTTTGTTAAAGGCAAATCACCAGTCGAAGCAGAAACAGCAATCGATAGATTCCAAGATTCTTTGAACGAAGTTATATCTGCAAACAACAGAGTGTTGGATGAATTGATACAAGCATACGGCACAGAAGAATTACGTCAGGCTGTTCGTGACTTTATGAATCAAAAAGAATATGGCTTTGGAGATTTCTTGGCACAAAGAGAAATGTTGCAAGACCTGTACGATGTTGTTGATTCCTTTATGGACAAGGCTGGTATGCAGAAAGTATCGTCGATATTTGATGGCGTTTCA
>JAGBVH010000017.1 GCA_017630405.1 Alphaproteobacteria bacterium | reverse complement strand
TCGAAGAACCGTTGACGACAAAACAAAAATCCGATGCGATGGCTGTGGCAATTGAAAAGATGCGCATAATGGCATCTGCACCACAAAAATCTTATCGCAGGCTGGTTGATGATTTGAATCATCTGGCCGGTACAAACTTTACCATCGACCCGTGCGAGGGGAATATGTTGATAAACCCAACCACTGGGCGGTTTTACATTATTGATTTGCGACCTGTTAAAAAGATACGCAATGTGGGTGATTTGATTTTGTTATTGCTGACAGATATTCCAGACATGCCTGATAATGCCGAGTATTTTGAGCTGGAGCAAAAGATTGTAAATAAACTGATGCGTGCGGCGCAGTCATGTGGTTTGTCTGTTCCGGAACAGTTAAAACTGAAGCCGAGTGCATTAGATGTTATAAAATCAGAGGCAGCACGCCAGTTGTATATAAACAATTATCAGAATATCGCATTACATACGCATTCAAAATAATCGCCGCCCATTTGGGCGGTGTTTTTATCTGTCTGGCCCTTGATTTGTTTAGATTTTGCTTTTGTGTTCATTGTAGATAGTATCTTGCACCTTGCTTTTTCTGGTGCCCCTGTTAGCTAAGGTGTAAATTTTATATAAAATCCCGAAAAAATATAGTATAATTATTGGGAAAAAATTAAAATACAGGACATAGTTATGAAAGCAGATGCACACAAACAGGTTCAATATTTACGCCATGGGTTGGAACAATTCCTGGCCGATGAAGACAAACACATCGCCAATGGCACACCGCGCCTGCGTGGCGAACAGTACTTTGCGCTGGGGGCATTGACCAAGCTGTCCGACACCCAAATTGCGGCCAGTTATTATAAACTGCCCACTGGGTTTGGTAAAACCGTTATGTTTTCATACATGGCCCAGGCATATCTGCCCCAGGCACGCGCCAATGGCGACAAGAAAAAACTGGTTATATTGGTGCCGCGTTTGAATTTGATTAACCAAACCGGCGACAAACTGGACAGTTTTGCCGGCTTTACCGCATCGGAATTTAGTGGCCGCACAAAAGACACCGATGCAGACATCATCATTTCAACATACCGTTCATTAGATAAACTGGTGGAAACCATTGGGATTGAAAATATCGGCCTAATCTTTGCGGACGAGGCCCACCATGCCACTGGCGACAAGATATCCCAAACCATGACCAATTTGATGAAATCTGTGCCTACAATTGGTTTTACCGCCACCCCATCATACGATGCCGATAAATCCGTTGACAATGTTATGGGAACAGAGATATTTGCAATGACAATCGCCGATGGCGTACGCAGCGGAATGTTGGCCCCGGTAAAAAACACCCTGTATTGTTCCAGCATTGTATATGACCTGGAAACCGCACCCGCGACCAATAACGGCGAATATGACTATAGTAGTATAACTGGTCAAATTGACACTGATACACTGACCAGCGAAATTGCAGACATATACATCAATGGCGTTGATGAAGACACCGGCCGCAGATTTATTGATTGCAAGGCAATGATAAACTGTCCCAACATTGAAATGGCAAAACGTCAGGCCGATGCAATTAACCAACGGGCCGGCCGCATCATCGCACGTGCATTTTCGTCAGACATGAAAGATTTTGAGGTCGAAAAGGCAAAATTCATCGCCGGCGAATATCAGGTCGCATGTCAGGTTAACACTATGACCGAGGGCTTTGACGACACCACGGTCAGCCTGTGCATAAACTATCCAACACGTTCCGCAGTTCGTGCCGAGCAAGCGGCCGGGCGCGCAATTCGTCTGAATGAATCTGATCCGCATAAAATCGCATTTGTAATCGATACGATTTTCAGAAAGCACGATGGCGAAACCAGCGATACTGCACTGCAAACCGCACGACATGCAAAACAAGTTTTATTCAAAGACGTTGCCGGCGGCATTGTACTATTCCCAAAAAATTTCAATGACGGCATTACACATGACACGCATCGACCACACAACCATGGCAAGAATGAAACCATAAAACCATACAAAATTATTACATCAACGGAAACACTGCTGGACCTAAATCGTGTCGATACAGAACGCGCCAAGGAAGAAGAAATTGAACAGAAAACCGATGAATGGCTGACCGCAACAGAGCTTATGGAACACTTTGTGGGCGACAAATCTAAAATTTTAAGAAAGCTTGAAAACTTAGCAGATGTAATGCCGGGGGAAATAGAAAAAAGAAAATCTGGCACCCAGACCCCCTTATGCCTGCACCGCGATGCAATTAAAAAATTTGCACAGCATTCAGGGTTAGAAAGAAAATGCGAGATTCCACAGAAAACCGATGAATGGCTGACCGCAACAGAGCTTACGGAACACTTTGTGGGCGGCGAATCTAAAATTTTAGGAGTGCTTAGAAACTTAGCAGATGTAATGCCGGGGGAAATAGAAAAAAGAAAATCTGGCCCCAAGACCGCCTTATGCCTGCACCGCGATGCAATTAAAAAATTTGCACAGCATTCAGGGTTAGAAAGAAAACGCGAGATTCCACAGAAAACCGATGAATGGCTGACCGCAACAGAGCTTATGAAACACGTTGTGGGCGGCACAGATAAGATGTTAGGAGTGCTTAGAAACTTAGCAAATGTAATGCCGGGGGAAATAGAAATAAGAAAATCTGGCACCAATACCGCCTTATGCCTGCACCGCGATGCAATTGAAAAATTTGCACAGCATTCAGGGTTAGAAAGAATACGCGAAAGAAAACGCGAGATTCCACAGAAAACCGATGAATGGCTGACCGCAACAGAGCTTATGAAACACTTTGTGGGCGGCAAAGATAAAATTTTAGGAGTGCTTAGAAACTTAGCAAATGTAATGCCGGGGGAAATAGAAATAAGAAAATCTGGCGCCACGACCGCCTTATGCCTGCACCGCGATGCAATTGAAAAATTTGCACAGCATTCAG